>CAYYZW010000065.1:0-8900 GCA_964476375.1 uncultured Pirellulaceae bacterium | reverse complement strand
CACGGTCCGGTGCGCGGCAAAGTCCCCTCCCGCCACCTGGAAACTCACAAACGGGGCGGGCATCGTGTTGAGGTAGGGACTACGGAGGGCGCCGTTGAGCTTGGAGGAGACCGAGGCGGTCAGCAGGCCGCCGAGCGTGAGTGGCTCGATGGCCTTCTCGGCGGAGAGACTGACGCGAAAATCCCCGCAGGGGACCGGCTCGCGCGTGCCGCTTCCATCACGTGTCCATCCCTCCGGCATGCCCTCGCGCAGGTCTGCCAGCAGGGTGAACGCCTCGCTGTTGGCGGTGGCGCGCTGTGTCGACTCGGCCTGGTATGTCTCGCCCAGGGCCTTCCAGGCATCCGCCAGCGGCTGGGCTGAATCGCCGGCCGCCTGGAGCGTCTGCCAGGTGTGGCGAACGTCTTCCAGCGGGGCGTTCTCCAGCGCCGGCAGGGCGGCAAGCTGCTCGAGGCCCAGTTGGTCCAGGTCCACCAGCCAGCGGTCGGCCAGCTGCAGCCGAAGCTGGTCCTTGAGCTGCTGAAGGCGGGCGGTGGTCTCCCGGTTCCGCTCGGGCAGGTCGACGGTGTTGGTAATCCATCGCGAGCTGATAATCGCACCGGCCAGGGCATAGTATTCCTGCTGGGTGATCGGGTCCCGCTTGTGGTCGTGACAGCGGGCACAGGAAATCGTGGTCGCCAGCAGGGCCTTGGAAAAGGCAGCGATCTTGTTGTCCAGCATCTCCTGGTGGATGCCGTTAAATTCGGAGCTGTCACCGTGCCGCTTTTCACCGAGCTGGTAGAACATCGGGCCGATCAACGACTCGTTGATCCCCAGCTCGTGGTTCAGCCGGGGCTGGGGCAGCAGGTCCCCGGCAATCTGTTCGCGGACAAGCTGCTGGTACGAGATGTCCTGGTTGAAGGCTCGCAGCAGGTAATCCCGGTAGCGCCAGGCTCCGCGGGCCTCGACGTCCCACTCGTAACCATAGGTATCGGTATAGCGGACGACGTCCATCCAGTGGCGGGCCCAGTGCTCGCCGAAGTGATCCGATGAGAGAAACCGGTCGATCGCATGGTCCCAGGCATCCGGGGAGGGGTCCTCCAGGAAAGATCGCAGCTCTGCCTGGCGGGGTGGAAGGCCGGTGAGGGTGAACGAGAGCCGGCGAAAAAGCGTGCGCTGGTCGGCCCGGGGTGCCTGGGACAGTCCCTGCTCGCGCAGTGCAGACTGGATAAAACGGTCGACCGGATGGCGGGAACTATGCCTCCGGGCCCTGGGAATGGTGGCCTCCTGGACCGGTTGCAGGCTCCACCAGTCCATCCGCCGGGCAAAAGTGGCCTTCTGCAGCTGGCTGGCGATCTCTGCGGGTTCCGCCGGCTGGTCTCTGGGGTCCGGGGCACCCCGCTGGATCCACTCGATAAAGTCTCGGATCGTTGAATCCGGTAATTTGTCCTGCGGGGGCATTTCCAGCGACTCGTGGCGGAGGGCCTCGATCAGCAGGCTCTGGCCGGGCTTGCCGGGGACGATGGCGGGCCCCGACGCTCCACCGGTGAGCAGGGCCGCGCGGCTGTCGAGACGAAGTTCTCCCTTGATCTCGGTGCTGGCCGATGAATGACACTCGTAACAGTGCAGGACCAGGGCAGGCCGGATCTTCTTTTCAAAGAACTCGATGCCCGCCGCATCCGCCGGTTCTCCAGCCATTGCCTGTTGCGGGACAGCGGGCAGCAGGCTGCCGGCGAACAGGAGCATGGGAAGAGCGATGGACTTCATCATCAGGTTCTTGCAAGGGGGAGAGATTTCCTGCCGGATATTTTAACCGATAGAAGAACGGCATGGGAAACAACGCTACACTGGTGGGAACCTGATATCGAATGTCACCCTGCGAGGAAAAATAACGATGACCAGTCGCCCTCGATCATTCACCGTTCTGACGGTACTTCCCAGCCTGCTGTTCTGCCTCTCGATGGCCGGAGCCCAGGAGAAAACCGCTCCCCCCCGGGCCTTTGTCGATGGCATGGGGCCGGGCTGGAAAGTGATGGAGGAGAAGGACTTTGTCGGTGTCAACGGGAACGAGGATACCTGGACGTTCAAGGATGGCATGATTGTCTGTACCGGCCAGCCGGTGGGAGTGATCCGCACGGCCAAGCAGTACAAGAACCTGGAACTGGTGGTCGAGTGGCGTCACCTGAAATACGCCGGGAACTCGGGGGTCTTTCTCTGGGCCCCGGAAGAAGTGCTCAAGGACCTGCCCAAGGGAAAACTGCCCCCGGGTGGCATTGAAGTGCAGGTGCTGGACCTGGGGTATACCGAACGGTTTGTAAAAAATAACGGCAAGCAGCCGGACTGGTTTACCTCGCACGGGGATGTTTTCCCGGTCGGGTCTTCCACGATGACCCCCTTTGCACCCACCGCGCCGAACAAGCGGCGCAGCTTTCCCAGGAAGAACCTCAGCCGGGGGGTAGGGGAGTGGAATCACTACTACGTGCGGGCGATCAACGGGGAGGTGCGCTTGTGGGTCAATGGCGAGGAAGTGTCCGGGGGCCGGGACTGCAAGCCAGCCAGTGGTTTTCTCTGCCTGGAATCGGAAGGGTCGCCGATCGAGTTTCGCAACCTGCGGATTCGTGAACTGCCATAGCAGTCTGAAAGGGCACCTTTTTCCCGGACAGAAGGTTTCTGTTGGTGGAAAGTTGAGGAGCCGATATAATAAATATGTTGGTGATGTGTAAAGAATTCCGGCCAGGATAAAGCCATGTCCAGACTGCCTTTAACTCATCCGAGAATTTCACGTCGGACGGCCCTGCAGGCAGGGGCGATCGGTATGCTCGGCATGGGGACCAACCACCTCGATTCGCTCCGCACGATGGCGGCGCCGGGACACGAGTTTCCAGGTGGCGGAACGGCCAAGTCCTGCATCTATATCTTCCTCTCCGGTGGGCTGGCCCAGCACGAGAGCTTTGACCTGAAGCCGGATGCTCCCGATGATGTCCGCGGCGAGTTCAAGCCGGCGGCCACAGCGACACCGGGGATCCAGATTTCCGAGCACCTGCCGGAACTGGCCAAGCGGAGTGAGAAATGGTCGATCGTTCGATCGCTGACCCACCCGACCAACGGACACACGCTGGGACATTTTTTCATGCTCACCGGTCGTTCCGAGGCACCTCCCGGATTTCGTGGCGACCGCGTGGCGAGATCAACCGACTGGCCCTCGATCTCCTCGATCGTGGGGGACCAGCTGCCCGCCCGCAACAATAACCTGCCGCCGGCGATTGTTTTGCCGGAACGGCTGGTGCACTGGTCCGGCGGTGTGATCCCCGGGGCCTATGGTGGCCTGATGGGACGTAACCGGGATCCCTTCTTTATCGAGGCGTCACCCTACGGGGACCCGATGTGGCGGGGTGCCTATCCGGAATACACCTTCCCCAACCAGGGCAAGAAACCTCCCAAGGATCCCGACGCGCGGGTCTACCAGGCACCCAACCTGAAACTTCCCCATGGCATGACGCCTGGGCGATTTAGCGGAAGGCTGGGACTGCTCGATACGATCGATCAGCAGCGACGCGAGCTGGAACGTTCCGCCACGGTCCAGGGTTACGATGCCCAGCGTGAACGGGTGGTCTCGATGCTGGTGGATCCCAAGGTGCGGCGGGCCTTTGATGTGACCAGGGCCAATCCGAAAATGCAGGAGCGATACGGTGCGAACAGCTTTGGATGGTCCCTGCTGATGGCCTACCGGCTGGTGGAGGCCGGGGTCAACCTGGTGCAGGTCAACCTGGGTAACAATGAGACATGGGACACCCACGGGAACGCCTTTCACCGTCTCAAGAACAAGCTCTTTCCGCCCACCGAGCGGGCACTCTGTGCACTCCTGGACGACCTGGAGGAGAGTGGCATGCTGGACGAGACATTGATCGTGATCGGTGGGGAGTTTGGACGGACTCCGAAGCTTTCCACGCTGACAGAGAGCTTTACCGAGCCGGGCCGTGACCACTGGGGGGCGGTGCAGAGTATCTTCATGGCCGGAGGCGGGGTTCGCGGCGGAAGGGTGATCGGTTCATCGGACAAGATCGGCGCCTACCCTGCCTCGGATCCGCAAAAGCCGGACAATATGGCGGCCACCATCTACCATTGCCTGGGGATTCCCTCCACGGCGGCCTGGATAGATGAGGAGAACCGGCCCCACCAGGTCTACCACGCCGGCCCGATTCGCGGGCTCCTCTAGCCATTGCCGGTCGTCGGGAATCCCTGTCCCGAGGGAGTGTGGAGATGGCAAAAAAATGTGACTGGTGCCATCGGTCCTCCGTTGACCTGGAGGTCAGGGAAGTGACCTTCAAGTCGAGCGTGGAGGAGATCACGACCTGCAGCCAGGAATGCGTGGAGCACCTGGTGTCCTTTTGCAGGTTTGCCGAGTCCCGCGTCTGGCATTTTCTTGCCGGGATCCTGCTGGTCCCGGCCATCGGTGGGGTGGTCGCCATCTGGCGAGAGAATATCGACAACGGGGCACTCGGTTACCTGATCATGGGCGCCGGCATGGGAGGGGCTATTTTCAAGTATCCCTTCGTGACTCCCCAGACCGTGCAGATGATGGGGATGAAAAAGGGGATCCTGCTGGGCCGCGCCATCGGCGTTGTGCTGGCCCTCGCCGGCCTGGGCCTGTTTGTCTTCTGTAACTGGTTTGTGTAGCGCAAAAAAAACGCCTGCCACAGATTCCTTTGCCGGCAGGCGTTCTCGTCAAGAGAGTTCTGCCTGTTCTACGAAGCTGGCCGGAAAGGGTTCGAAAGTTTTCCCGGACGGGTAAAATAATCCTGCCGAGAGAACGAGGTGAAATTTCATTGAATCGAGGGATATATCCGTGTTTTTCCACTTTCCCGAGTCCATCCATCTCAAAAAAATCCTGTTTTCAGTACCTCTCCTGCTGGTCATCTCCGGATGGGCCGTGGCAGAAGGAGATACACAGCGGCCGAACATCGTCTTTGTGATGATCGATGACCTGGGCTGGATGGACCTTGCCTGCCAGGGCAACCCGCTGGTGGAGACACCCCATATCGACCGCTTTGCGCGGGAGGGGTTGCGGTTTACCGCCGCCTACGCGGCAGCCCCGGTATGCTCTCCCACCCGGGCGGCCGTGATCACCGGCCTGGCCCCGGCCCGCTTGCAGATCACCAACCATATTCCGGACCAGCCCCGCTTCACGCCTGCCGATGCGCTGCTCCAGCCTGCCGCGATGCTTGACTGGTTGCCGGCCGAGCATGTGACAATTGCCGAGCGACTCCAGGCCGCGGGGTACCGGACGGGATTTTTTGGCAAGTGGCATCTGGCAGGCCGTGGCAAGGCGGGAGGAGAAGGGGATCCGGTTTACTACCCCGAGAACCAGGGATTTGATATCAACATCGGCGGCTGCACACTGGGAGGGCCTCCCACCTTTTTTGATCCCTACCGGATTCACAACCTTCCCAGTCGCAGTGAGGGGGAATACCTGCCTGATCGAATGGCGGACGAGGCGGCCAGGTTCCTTGAGGAGAACCGGGACCGGCCTTTCATGGTGATGCTCTGGAACTACACCGTGCACTGGCCGATGGAAGCTCCCGTGCCGCTGCTGGAGAAATACAAGTCACGTACCGGGCCGGGGCTCAACGATACTCGCTACGGGGCAATGATCGAGGCCATGGATCGCAGTTTTGGGAAGCTGCTGGCAAAACTGGATGAACTCGGACTTCGTGACAACACGCTGGTTGTTTTTACATCGGACAACGGGGGCTTCAGCGGTGTGGCCGATAACCGGCCGCTGCGTGCGGGCAAGGGATACCTCTATGAAGGGGGCATCCGGGTACCGTTGATGGTTCGCTGGCCCGGCGTGATTGAGCCGGGCCGGGAGTCGGCCGAGCCGGTGATCAGCATGGATTTTGCGCCCACGCTGCTGGAAATAGCGAACATCGACGGGCGGCACCAGGTGGCGAGTGATGGGACAAGCCTGGTAGGGATTTTCCAGGGCCGGCAGCACCTTCGCCGGGAGGCGATCTACTTCCACTACCCCAATTATGCCTGGCATGGGGATAACCGGCTGGGGGCGGCCATCCGCCGGGGCGCCTACAAGCTGATACGTAATTTTGATGACCAGAGTGTGGAATTATATGACCTGTCCGAGGACCTGTCGGAGAAGCAGGACCTGGCCACGGCGCAGCCTGTGCTGGCCCGTTCGCTCGATCGCCAGCTGGGTCGCTGGCTGGAAAAAACAGGGGCTGCCATGCCCCGTCCAGCGGAGTCCGGCCCGGAGTGATTTCCAGTCCGGGAGGAGGTTTCTGGTATCATGAAGGATGCCAGGGAGTCGATCGAGGTTTTTCATGAACAGGATATTGTTACGTGCGGTCTTGCTTCTGTGTGCCATCGTGCCGGTGGCACGCCAGGCTACCGCTGAGGAGGAAGATCGCCCCTGGGCGTTCACCCCACCCCGGGCGGTGGAGCCACCTGCCGTGGATCATGCCGACCGCGTCCTCAACCCGGTCGATGCTTTCGTGCTCGCCAGGCTGGAAGAGCAGGGCCTGGAGCTGGCCCCGGCGGCCGACCGCAGGACCCTGGTCCGGCGGCTCTTTATGGACCTGGTCGGACTGCCCCCGACCCCCGGGGAGGTTCGAGCTTTTCTCGATGATGAGGATCCGGCGGCCTACGAGAAACTGGTCGACCGGTTACTTGACGACTCTCGTTACGGCGAGCGATGGGCTCGTGACTGGCTGGACCTGGCCCGCTATGCCGACACGGCCGGTTACGAGGGAGACCCCGACCTTCCCCATGCCTGGCGATACCGGGACTACGTGATCGACTCTTTCAACAGGGACAAGCGGTACGATCTGTTCATCAAGGAACAGATCGCGGGGGACGAGTTTTCCGAGATCCTCGGGGCAGGGGACCTGCCCGGGGTGGACGCGGAAAAAGTCGTGGCCATGACATTCCTGCGGCTGGCACCCTTTACTGAACCTCGAGGCGATGAATCTCGCCACGAGCTGCTGAGCGAGATGACCTCCACGGTCGGGTCGGTGTTCCTGGGAATGACGGTGGGCTGTGCCAAGTGCCACGACCACAAGTACGATGAGATTCCGACGCGGGACTTTTACCGCATGAAGGCATTTTTTGCCACGATCCAGATTCCCCGTCCCGAACCGGGCGATGGTTTTCAGATCGGTGGCTCGCTCGGCGCCGATTTTTATCGCGATGGAGAAAAAGACTGGGCGACAAAAAAACGTGCGGAGCTCCAGGCCCAGGTGGCAAATGCCGGCGAGGAACTGAAGAAACTGAAAGCCCAGCTGGAGCAGCGACTGGAGGGCCAGTCGGGCTTTGGCCTGCAGGCGATGGGTTCTCCATTTGGCAACAACCACACGTTCGAGCGACGCAGGGTCAATGATGGCGCGTTGCACTGGACGATTGTCAATTCTGATGCCATGAAATGGCAGTTCCTGACCGATGGTGCCGAGGCGGGCAACACCGGGAGTCTCGCCGAGGCCGATGGGGGTGACTGGTATGGTGATCTTGCCAGTCCCCGGCATATCAGCCTGGGCCAGTACAGCGAGGGGAGGGGGACTCCCAAGCAGTTTGGCCATCTCGGGCACTTCGGGGAGATCCTGCTCTATGATCATCCGCTCGGGGAGCAGGAGCGAAAGGCGGTAGCCGCCTATGTCCAGAAAAAATACCAGGCAGGCGGTGACGGGGCCCCGTCGGAACCACCGAAGAAGGGACTCCGGTTCTGGATCGATGCGGCAGACATCGACGCGGATCCGGCAACCGGGAATCCAGCGGTGGGCGAGAAGGTCTCTTCCTGGGTCGACAGGATTGGTGGACTCCGCCTCAGCCAGGAGAACGAGGACCTTCAGCCGACGATGGACAGGCTTGGAAAGAACGAGGCACCGGCAGTTCGATTTGATGCCGACTTCCTGGTCGGACAGGTGCAGGGAGCGGCATTTCTTGATGACCAGCAGGGCGCCCTGGTGGCGGTCTACACGGCCAGCCACAAGGGAGAGGGCTATGCCTTTGAAGTCGGGGGCGAGGGAAGCTTTATCAGTACCTTCATCTATAGCGGTGGGAAGGGGGGGGTGCTGGATGCGGCACTCCATGACGAGAATGACCCGGCGATCACGCTCGAGGAACGCCGGCGATACCGTTACCTTGCCAGTCGCGAGAAATTCCTGCCACAACAACTCAAGCGGTTGCAGCCGGTGGCGATGTCACACCGGCACTCGTATGGCCCCCCCTACGAGCCGGGCGTTCCTACCTCGCGGGTGATGATCCGTGGTGAATGGGATAACCCGGGCGAGGTGGTTCTGCCGGGATTTCCAAGCGCGATTACCGGGAACCAGGATCCGGCGCCGATCCGGCTGGACCCGTTCAAACGCTGGCCGATGCGGAGTCGCCGCATGGCACTGGCCCAGTGGATTGCCAGCCCGGACAACCCCCTCACGGCGCGGGTCATGGTCAACCGGCTCTGGCACTGGCATTTTGGGCAGGGGATCATCGTCACGCCCAGTGATTTTGGCTTGCTCGGCGGGGATCCCTCTCACCCCGAACTGCTGGACTGGCTGGCGCTGGAGTTTGTACGGCAGAACTGGAGTATCAAGGCGATGCACCGGCTGATCTGCCGGTCGGCAACTTACCAGCAGCGATCGGACCTGGAAAACGCAGCCGCCGTGAAGCTGGATCCTGGCAACCGGCTGCTCTGGCGGTGCAACCGCCGGCGTCTGCAGGGAGAGGCGGTCCGGGACAGCGTGCTGGCGGTCAGTGGGCGGCTCAATCCGGAACAATACGGCCTGCCGATTTTTCCTCCGCTGCCCGGCGATATCGCCGAACGGGTGAAATATTCCAACAGCAAGTGGGATACACAGCACGGTCCGGAAGGCCGTAAGCGGAGCATTTATATTTACCAGCAGCGAACATTGATGATGCCT
>CAYYZW010000064.1:0-32073 GCA_964476375.1 uncultured Pirellulaceae bacterium | reverse complement strand
CGTGACCGATAACAAGATCAGCATGTGCGGCCTGCGGCCGGCGGTGATCGTACTGGAGTGCCTGCGGCAGCTTGGGCAGCTTTCCGGGTGCCAGCAGGTCGGCTATGCGACGAGCGCCGCTGTCTCAGGAGAGACCAGCCGCGTCGTTGGTTATGCGGGTGTGACTTTCCAGGCCTAGCAGCGGCCTATTGCTCCGGAGCGGGAGTCGGCATCTTGAGCCACTCGACCAGCTGGTAAGCCGCTTCCAGTTCACGGCGCTGAAATGGCTGGTTGGAACGCCCGTTCCCGGGAGGAATCCTGACACGCCCCAGTTGCTCCCAGCTCATCTTGTTGTTCAGGTGCCAGGCGGCAAGCTGGACGACTCGCTGGTTTGCCGGGGTCAGGTAGCCGAGCAACCGGCTCACCTCGTCATGAGAGACCACTTCACCGATCGGCGCCAGCTTGTACTTGTTTCGTGGACCCGGCTCGGGAATCCCGTACTGGAGACAGACCGACTTGAGTGTCTTGCGAACCACCTTGCCCGGCGAGACGGAGAAGATGCCACCGCGGTGCACCTCCGGAACCGGTCTTGTGCCATTGCTCGTCTTTCGGGCCAGCGACGGGCTGCTATAGCCGATCCCCAGCGCCTGGGTCTGCTGCTGCGGGCGACGGGACGATGTCGAACCAGGTTCCGGCAGGAGAGGCACTGCGGCCAGTACTCCCGGCAGCCGGATCCTGACCGGCCTGGAGGTCGTATTGTGCACCAGCACGGTCACCTGGTGGGCATCTCGCGGCACCACTCGAACGTGCACATCCCCGGCCCGAACCGCATCGAAAACGAGCTGTTCCTGCACCTCATCCGCTGCGGTGACCGGCGAAACTGCCAGGACCAGCAGGGCAGCCAGGAAGCCACCTGCTATCGGAAGTTTCACCATCTGGAACTTACTCCTGTTCTCGCCTGGTGATTCTCTCCTGCATCGACTGGATCGCCTGCCGGTAGACCTTCATCACCGACTCGCGTTCCTCCTCGTCAGCAAATGTCGCCATCCTGGAGATAAAATCCATGCTGGCGGTCATTTCGCTGACCATCGCCTCAGCCACCTCGGCCCGGAAACGCAGCCTCCCCTGGTACTCCAGGTAGACAGGACTGGTGTGACTGAAGAGGGGTTTACCAAAGGCATTATTCCCGGCTGCCAGATCCGTCCGCAGGGCAAACCAGCCCGGTTGATCCACCGTCACGACCCGGTTGAGCCGGGCTTCGAAGTGATCTCCCACCCTGCGGGTGGCAATCCGCTCAATCACGGTACCGTTGTGAACGAGTTCCAGGTGGGAAAAGTCCTCACGGCCCACGGCACGGCCACGCAGCGTGATCGTGCCCGGTTCATCCAGCTTGACCGTATCACCAAGCGAGTGGCCATTGGCATCGAATTCCAGCAGCGGGCCATTGGTAATAAACGATCGCCCCTGCTGGAGCTGGGTCAGCCATTTTTTCTGGGTCAGGGAACCCTCCAGCGGAACATAGACACGGTTAAAGTCGTAGACAAACCAGTCGGTACCGGTCGAGAAAGGGACTCGCATGCCGACATCCAGGTAACGATAGAAAGTGGCGTCGTAGGCACCATGAGATCCGCCATCGAAAATATTCTGGGCATGAACCAGGTTCCTGGTCCAACTGGGAAGATCCTCGTGCCCGAAGGTATTGTGGCACCAGACAACCGTCCCCCCATCCCGGTGCGTCTTGAGAATCCCCTGGCGGAGGGGAAGCCCATCCGTGCCGCTGCCCATGATACCCGGCCCGATGCTGATCGGCCGGACCAGTTCCGGAATATTGAGCAGCATCACATGTCCGTACCCCTCGCCTCCTCGTCCAAAATTATGGCGGTGCTCCTCGCCAAATCCCAGCTGGACGCCATCCTGGCCAAACCGCTCCACATCCCCGGGAGTGAAGGTATTGGTGATGTAGTCACGTTCGTCAGGAATCCTGCGTAACACGGAGACAAACAGCAGGTCGAGATCATCTGCCCGGGGGACCGTGCGGAGGTAGTGATCCATCTCGGCATGGGTCAGTTTCATCAGGTGCAGGTGCGTGTTCCCAGCCGCCAGGCCACGTTCGGACGTGGAGTAAAAAGGCGTGACATGGATTCGCAAGCGGGCCTCCGACCTGCCGGAAAGATCCATTTCCCGTACCTCGATAGGAGCCTGGATGCCATGCAATACCTCCACCGTCATTTTCGATCTCGGCAGCTGAATCGTCTCCCGCGCCGGCATGGCAAACCAGCCCAGTTCACGCTGGATCAACTCTCCCAGTTCAAGCGGCTTCTCGGCACCCTCCAGCGTGATCCGCACGTTCCCGGCGACCGGCCGACGACGCCCCTCGACCGTCAGTTCAATCGTCAGAGCACAACCTGGCTGGCTGTCCGTCTGGAGAGGCTGGACCTGTTTCTGACGCTGCTCCTGCTGCCGAAGAAAACGCTGCCGCGTCTGTGGATGACCATCTACCCCGTCTGTCCCGATGAAGCAGATCCCCAGAAGAGCAACGAGCAGAAAAGAAAAAAGTCTCATCTGTATCCTCCACACGGTCCAGTCTAGCCTTTCCGCTGGTCCTGCACGTCGGTCGCAAAACCACGGATCATGTTGGCATCAAGCTTTACTTCACCGGCCGTGTCGGCAATACGAATTCCCGTACGTTTCATCGGCTGGCGAGTTTCAATAATCTCATTTCCGACGATCCGGGTATCCCTGGTCTGGCCATGGATATCAATCGCCACGCCATCGTCTCCCCCGCTGTCGACAACCCTGTTTTTTTCCAGCAGGTTACGGTTTGCCCAGAAATCCTGGCCTCTTGCATCGTCCCGGAAGAGGATCCCCACCTTCCCGCTGCTGCGAACCTGGTTGTTGCGCATCACGTTGTCGGTATCACAATGCCCGATAGAAATACCGTAGTTGCGATTCCCGTCCATCAGGTTGCCCTCGGCCAGGCCGAACTTGACGCCCCAGCACCAGAACAGGCCGATCGTGTTGTTGACCAGCTTGCTGTTTCGGATCACCGGACGCTGCGAACCACTTCCCGGATGCACCCCCAGGTCGGCGTTATCATGACTGTGACAATGGTCCACGACCACGTCATGGCAGATCTGGAAACTGATCCCGTCACCGTTGTAGTTCCGGGTCGTCACGTTGCGAAAGGTGTAGCGGTTACAATCCTGCAGGAAGATACCGCCGCCATAGTTGCCGTTCAGATTCTCATTGTTCTGGCGGTTGCCGTCGAACGTCAGGTTCTCGATCAGCACATCCTCGGTGTACTCGCTCGTAAAGAGCGGGAAGAGTGACGAGATGGTTGGTTTTCCACTGAGCCAGACATTCTTGCGAAGGCCATCGTTGAGTTTAAAACGATTCCCGGAACGAGCCACCAGGGTCCGCTTGATGACGTCGGTCGAACCGGTGCTTGGATTCTTGGTTCGCAGCACCACGCCATCCCCGACACGGAAACCATGTCCCTTCTTGACGGTTACCTCCTGGTCGTACCAGTCGGAATCCGCCGCAAGCTCGAGGGTCTCCGAGTCGATTTTCGTGATCACCGATTCCGCCCCGCTTCCCTGGATACGAATACGGCTGGGAAGCCAAACGGCATTCCGAAGCGTGTAAGTGCCGGGCAGGATCTTGACCGTCCCTCCACCGAGTCGCGCGACGTAATCCACCGCCGCCTGGATAACCCTGTCATTATTGCCGACCAGGTCCGCCTTCTTGTTCCCGACCGTCAGGGTCATCCGTTTCTCCCACTCGGGCTCGAACTTCTCATCCCCGTCGGTGGCTCGCGGGTTGGTGACCGGCGGTGGAGGACCGGCGGCAAGCAGGCTGCCAGCTCCCAGGGCACTGGCGGCAAGAAAAGAACGGCGGTCCAGCGGAAATGATCTCATGGCCTTCTCCAGACAGGTTCAGGGTTACCTCGATCTCCCTGGTCATTTATCCGCTCTGGCGAGTGAAAATGCAATGTGGAGTGATATCCGGCTCCTGATTCGAGGCAAACAGGAAAAGTCATTTGTGAGTCCATCCGGAGAGGGTTACCATGGTTGAAAATAGAGACTGGTTCCCCGGGGTCATAGCAAAAACGATGTTCCATTCCTCCTCTCCCTGCAGCCTGTTTTCACTTGCCCTGCTGCTGGCCACCGCGGGTGTCCAGGCCGAGCAGCCGATGGCGGACCTGGCTGCGTCCGACGCATCGGTGAGTGAGGAAGACCGTCAGCACTGGGCCTACCTGCCCGTCAGGCGTCCACCGGTTCCAGCGGTAAAAAAGAAATCCTGGATTCGCAACGAGATCGACGCTTTTGTTCTCCACAAGCTTGAAAAGCGTGGCTGGAAACCAGCCACCCCGGCAACTCCCCAGGCCCTTGCCCGGCGAATGTATCTCGACCTGGTCGGTCTGCCCCCCACGCTCACAGAACAACAGGAAATCCTCGATGGATCATCGCCCGCGGATTTTGACGAACTGGTCAACAGGCTACTCGATCGCCAGGGATACGGGGAACGCTGGGGGCGACACTGGCTGGACCTGGTCCGGTTTGCCGAGACCAACGGTTACGAGCGAGATGCCCTCAAGCCACATGTCTGGAGGTACCGCGACTACGTGATCCGCAGTTTCAACGAGGACAAGCCATATGATCGCTTCATCCTTGAACAGCTGGCCGGGGATGAACTGGAGGATGACAGCAGCGAGACCCGGATTGCAACCGGTTTTTACCGGCTCGGCCCCTGGGATGATGAACCGGCAGATTTTGCCGAGGACCGGTTTGACCAGCTCGATGACATGCTCAATGCGACCGCCCAGACCTTCCTGGGAATCACGCTCGCCTGTGCTCGCTGTCACGATCACAAGTTCGAGGCCTACACACAGCATGACTATTACAAGATGATCGCCATCTTCAATCCCCTCTCCCGTCCCCAGCAGGGTCGCGGGGACAGGGACTCGGCGGCCGGATCCGTCGAGCAACTGGAGCGAATCACGAAACGGGATATGGCCATGGCCGGCCAGGAGAAGATCTTTCTTGCCATCTCCCGGGAGGCAACGACGGCATTCCTTGGAAAAATCAAGGCCATGGAAGTCGAGAGTGACCTTCCGGTAAAGACGATCGAGGCACTGGGAATCGAGCGGGATAAACGGAGCACGGACCAGCATCAGCAGATCCGGGGCCAGCTTTCAAAGATCCTCGCCACGCTGGCTCCCTGGCTGGACGAGGAACAGCAGGCTCAATGCCAGGCAGCCCTGTCAGAGATGGAGAGGTTGAAGAAAGAGACTCCCGACCTGCCCCGTGGCTATTTCTACGTGGAACTCTCTCCCAAGGCTCCCGAGACCCACCTGCTTGTCAGGGGCAAGGCAAGTGCCCCGGGCCCGGTTGTCGGCCCGGGCACTCCCACCGTGCTGACTCCCTCCCAGCCTGACTTCCTAGCACCCTCCGAGAGAACCACGCAGCGGCGACTCACGCTGGCTCGCTGGATCGCCAGCACCCAGAACCCGCTGACCGCGCGAGTCATCGTCAACCGCGTCTGGCAGCATCATTTTGGAGCAGGAATCGTGCGATCTCCCAGTGATTTCGGCGTGATGGGAAGTGCTCCCACGCACGAGCAGTTACTTGACTGGCTGGCCGACTGGTTTGTCAACGAGGGCCAGTGGTCCCTGAAGAAACTTCACCGCCTGATCATGGCCAGTAACAGCTACCGGATGAGTACCACCTGGAACAAGAAATATGCCGCCGAGGATCCAGAAAACAATCTGCTCTGGCGCAAGCCCTACCGGCGACTGGAGGTGGAGGCAATCCGGGATTCGATGCTCGCCATCAGTGGAAAACTCGACCGCACCATGTACGGACCAAGCATGTATCCCTTTGTTCCCCCCGAGATCCTGGAGGGACACGCCGACAAGACATCGATCTGGCCTGAGTTCAATGAAGCAAAAGCCAACCGACGTACGATCTACGCTTACGTGAAGCGTTCCATGATCGTTCCTTTCCTGGAAGTGATGGACCTTTGTGATACGACCCGGCCGGCACCCAAGCGGCTGGTCACCAGCGTGGCTCCCCAGGCACTGACCATGTTCAATGGCGACTTTGCCAACCGGCAGGCAGTTTATTTTGCCGAGCGGCTCCAGCAGGAAGCAGGTCCAGCCCTGCCCAACCAGATCCAGCTGGCCTACCGGCTTGCCGTCTGCCGGGAACCGACACGACGAGAAAGCACGCTGATGCAGGAATTTCTTGCCCACGAACAGGCCAGGCAAAAAGATGAAAACGAGGGACTCGATAACGAGCAGGCCCACCATCGCGCCCTGGTACAGATGTGCCGTGTGATCCTTAACCTGAACGAAGTCGCCTACGCCGACTGAAAACTACCGCGGAGATCGTCCATGCTGAACCTGCACCGTCAACTTGGCCCCAACCCGACTCCCTGCCGTCAGGCGCGGCGGGAATTCCTCTGGGAAACAGGAGCGGGATTCACCGGACTGGCGCTGGTGGACCTTTTGAGCCGGGATGGATTTTTCAACCAGCTGAAGGCCGATGAAAAAGAAAAAATCCAGGGCCTGCTGGCCCCCAAGCAGCCTCACTTCAAGCCCCGGGCCACCCGCTGCGTGTTCTTTTTCATGAACGGCGGCCCCAGCCAGGTGGATACTTTCGATCCCAAACCGGCGCTGGAAAAATACCACGACAAGAAATACGAGGGTCCGGTCAAGGTGGGTTCCAATGGCCGACCCATCGGCTACCTGATGAAGAGCCCTTTCCCCTTCACGCAGCATGGCCAGAGCGGCCTGCCGATCAGCAGTCTCTACCCTCACCTGGCAGGCCATGCCGATGACCTCTGCGTGATCCGGTCGATGTATACCGACACGGCGGCACATGCCTCGGGATGCATCCAGATGAACACCGGCAAGGTGGGTATCGGCAGCCCCAGCCTGGGTTCCTGGGTGAACTATGGACTGGGAACCATCAACCAGGATCTTCCGGGGTACGTCGTCATGATCGATCCCCGGGGAGGGCCGATCGGCAGCGCCTCGAACTGGAGCAGTGGCTATATCCCGGCAGCTTACCAGGGAACCCACTTCCGGGCCGGCGAGTCTCCCCTGCTCAACCTGCAGGATCCCCCGGGTGTCACTCGCAAGGGCCAGCGGCGCAGCCTCGACCTGCTCAAGCAACTCAACCAGCAGCACCAGGTAACCCGCAGTGGGAATTCGGAACTGGAGGCCCGCATCGAATCCTACGAGCTGGCCTTCCGCATGCAGTCCGAGGCCCGTGACGTGGTCGACCTGGCCAGGGAAAGCAAGCAGACCCACCGGCGTTACGGACTGGATGACCCGCGAACCGAGGATTTTGGCCGCAAGTGCCTGATCACCAAGCGCCTGCTGGAACGAGGGGTCCGCTTCATCCAGCTCTATTCCGGTGGAGGACACATCGAGGATACCTGGGACGGCCACACCAACTGCATCACCAACCACGAGTTACACGCCGGGGAAACGGACCAGCCAATGGCAGCGTTGATGCAGGACATGAAAGACCAGGGGCTCTGGGACGAGACCCTTTTTGTCTGGGGAGGCGAGTTTGGTCGGACCCCCACCAGCGAGGGAGTCGGCAAGCCGGGACGTGACCATAACTGGCACGGCTTTAGCATGTGGCTGGCCGGGGGAGGCGTGAAGGGTGGCCAGGCGATCGGCGCCACCGATGAACTCGGCTTCGACGGGGTCGAGCGGAAAGTCCATGTCTCGGATCTGCATGCGACAATCCTGCACCTGATGGGGCTGGACCATGAGCACCTCTCCTACTTCTACCAGGGGCTGGACCAGCGACTAACCGGCCCGGCAGAATCGCACGTGGTCCAGGAAGCGCTGGCCTGACCAGCAGTTGATCAGAACACGGAAACAGGTCCGTGCCGGTTCTCAGTCCTCCTCGGTCATTGCTTCCATGATATTGACCCCATGTTCTCGCACTGCGCGATAAGCCGCCAGCGATGAAGTAAAGGCAAGATTCACAAACGGCTCCATCCTGTTCTGGGAGAGGCCACTAATGTGATTTTTCCGCAGTTCCTTGACTCGCCTGGTAATCTCCGATGCCAATGATGCGACAGCGGGAAGAGCGTTCTTCTGTCGCTCTTCATAGGCGTTAAAAATGAGGTCCAGGTGTTCGGCCACGGAAACATGAAGCGAGTCGAGTTCCAGGCGTTGTTTCTCGTCAAAAGAATGTCCCTGCTGGCCTAGTCTCAGCTGGAATTTCTGGATACTGGCAAGGCAATCGCTAATTGACTCGTATTCATCGGCCATCCGTAACTGTTGACGTCCCTCCTCGATTACCCGGAGTGGAACATTGCCGGAGAGGAGAGTTGTCATAAAATTGACAAACTCGTCCTGCATCGTGTCGAGATTCTCTTCCATTTGGAACAGCTTCTGAACCCGCCCCGGGTCGGGCTCCTCCTCGCTGATGGACTGCCTGAGCCAGCCCATCATCTCCTGGCACCCATTGGCCATACGCAGTACTTCCACTCGCGATTGCTCGATACCGACCACGGGTGTCTCCAGCATGCGGACGTCGAGGTTTGTCAGGCGAGGTTTCTCCCTGGCTTTCCGTTCTGGTACGACGCGCGTCAGCATTCTCGCAAAGACATGGGCAAAGGGCAGGAACAGCAGCGTGTTGACGATATTGAAAACCGAGTGCGTCGCTGCAATCGCCGCCACTCTCTCTGGAAAGGTCTCGACGCCTTCGACCTCCACAATACGATGCACGTCTGCACCAATTGCCCACGGAATAAATTTTACATAGCCAAAGAAAATAATCCCGATCCAGCAGACACCAATCATGTTAAAGAGCACGTGAAAGTAAGCCGCTCGGCGAGCATTGGTGTTTGCCCCAATCGATGCAAGCAAGGCAGTAATTGTTGTGCCGATATTCTCACCCAGCACCAGTGCGGCTGCCGTTGGATAATTGATAACGCCCGTCAGGGCCAGGGCGATGGTGATACCCAGCGTGGCCGAGGAGGACTGGACCATGATGGTCAGGATGCAACCGACCATCATGCACTGCACCATGCCGAAAACAGTATCCGCACTAAAGTGGGCAAACCATGCTTCAAATGCAGGTAAATCCTTGATGGAGGAACAGGCCGTCTTCATCAACTCCAGCCCGAAGAAAATCATCCCAATGCCCATCACGGCCATGGCGATATAACGCAGGCGGTCCCCCCTGGAGAACAAGTAAGCAAACGCGGCCAGGCCAAGAATCGGGAGTCCGTATTTACCAATCTTGAGAACCAGAATCCAGCCGGTGATTGTCGTCCCAATATTGGAACCCATGATCACACCGATCGACTGCGTCAATGTCATCAAGCCACTGTTGACAAACCCCACCACCATAACGGTGGTGATGGAACTCGACTGCACCAGACAGGTCACAGCCACGCCCACAGTTGTGGCCAGGAACCGATTGTTGGTTGCGACACCAATCATCCGCCGCAGACCCGTGCCCGCCACAGCCTGCATCCCCTCAGACATGTACTTCATGCCGAGCAGAAAAATACCGAGCCCCCCAACGAGGCCGAAAACCATCTTCCATATAAGTTCTTGATTCATCAGTACTACACTATCCTTCCTTCTATCCTTCTATCCTTCTATCCTTCCAGTTCTTTCCTTTCGTCTTCTCCTAAAAAATATTCTGAAAAACATTCGCCTCATTTTATGAATTAAAGGTCAGATTCTATCCACGACTGGAATTTTGTCTACTGCCTTTTGGCTTAATTTTTTCACTTCTTCGAGCTCTGAAAAAAATAAGCCACACCACAAAATCAGAAGGCACCACTACGTGTCATGAACTTCAAAAGGCCATCACGCTCAAACTTCTGCTTCTGCCTGTGTTCACGTCCTTTCCACGGATTCTCTCTAAACGCAAAACCCGTCAGGAGATACAATACAGGCCAGCTTGAAGAGCAGCAAAAGCGAAAAACCAGCCCAGATTTATGGGCTTGAAAAGGCCGATATGGTACGCTAGGAACATCCTTTCCAGGAGCCTGCAGAACCTACTCATTACCGATTCGAAGTGGTTATCGATGACTGGCACCACGCATAAAATACCCTTCTGTGATGGCGTTTCACGGCGAAGCTTTCTCCGTGTCGGCGGCCTCGCCATGGGGGGTCTTGCCCTGCCGCAGCTGCTCGAGGCGGAAGCGGCAGCGAGGGGTGGGAAATCGCACAAGTCGATCATCATGATCTTCCTCTCCGGCGGACCTCCCCACCAGGATACCTTTGACCTCAAGCCAGACGCACCGGCCGATATACGTGGGGAATTCAAGCCGATATCAACCCGAGTCCCCGGCATCCAGATCTGCGAGCACCTGCCGATGCTGGCCGATCGCATGGACCGGCTGACCGTGATCCGTTCAATCGTCGGTGCCAAGGACCGTCATGCATCCTTCCAGTGCATGACCGGTCGACTCAGCGACAACCAGCCGGTAGGGGGATGGCCCTCTCTCGGTTCCACGATCTCGAAACTGCAGGGGACCGCTGTCCGCGGCGTCCCGGCCTTTATCGGCCTCTCCCCCAAGATGAAGACTGGTGGCTGGCAGGATCCCGGGCAGGCTGGATTTGTCGGCCCGGCCCATGCTCCCTTCCTTCCCAATGCCGATGGGGCACGGAGCCTGGCACTGCAGGGGATCAACGTCGAGCAATTCAACAATCGCAAGGCATTGCTCCGTGGACTGGATGCCTACAAGGGGCTTGCCGATCAGGTTGGAGAACTGGAAGGGGTGGACGCCTTTACCGACCAGGCCCTGGGGATCCTTACCAGCAGTCGGCTCTCCGATGCACTCAACCTGGATAAGGAAGACCCTGTTCTTCGAGAACGCTACGGGGGAGGCTCTTATCAACCGGCAGGTTATGGCGATGCCGGCCCGCTACACAATGACTACTTCCTTGCAGCCCGCCGTCTGGTGGAGGCGGGCGTACGGGTTGTCACGCTCTCCTACGGACGATGGGACTGGCATGGCCGCCCGCATGGAACCAACTTCGAGAATGCCCGCGACCATCTGCCACGACTGGACCAGGGGGTCTCAGCGCTGCTGGACGATCTTCATGAGCGGGGTATGGAAAAGGATGTCTCGGTCGTCGTCTGGGGAGAGTTCGGACGGACTCCGAGAGTCAATGCCAAGGGTGGACGGGACCACTGGCCACGCGTGGGAAGTGCCCTGATGTTTGGCGGGGGAATGCGAACCGGCCAGGTGATCGGGGCCACCAACCACCATGCCGAGCATGCCGTCGACCGACCGGTCCATTTCCAGGAAGTCTTTGGTACGCTCTACCAGAATGTCGGTATCGATATCAACAGTGCCACGATCAAGGACTTTGGCGGCCGGCCCCGCTACCTGGTCGATCACGACAAGTACCAGCCACTTCCGGAAGTCTGATCCCGGACTGGAATCTTACAACGTCCAGATGTTGACCTGCCGGTCAAAGCTGCCGCTGGCAAGCTGCCTGTCGTCGGGAGAGAACGAGAGACTGTAGACCGTGTTGCGGTGCCCCTGAAGCACGTGAGTCTGCTTCAGTTCCGCCACCGACCAGAGCCGGATCGTGCCATCCTGGCCTCCCGAGGCAATCATCTTGCCATCATGGGAAACTGCCACCGACTTGACATAACCCTCGTGGCCGGTGAGGCGATTGAGCTGCGTACCGGTCGTGGCATCCCAGATCATGATCAGGCCGTCAGCACCTGCCGAGACACAGCGCCGGTTATCCGGCAAAAAGGCAATCGATTCCACCGTACCGTCGTGACCGGAGAGCGTCTTCTGCAGTTCCCCCTTGGGATTCCAGGTGCGGATCGTGCCGTCCTTGCTTGTCGAGGCGAGCAGTTTTCCATCCGGACGGTAAGCCACGGCAATCACCAGGTCGGTGTGGCCGTTAAGAATCGCCTGTTGTCCCTGGCGGTTCCAGAGCCTGGCGGTCTTGTCATGGCTGGCCGAGGCAAACTGCTCGCCCACCGGGGCCACGGCAACGCCGACCACGTAGGCCCCGTGCCCGGAAAGAGCTGCCTCAGAGGCTCCCGAGGAAGAATCCCAGACCTTGACAAAGTTATCCAGGCCGGTGGAGATGATCCACTTTCCCGTCCGGTCCACCGCCACTCCGGATACTCCATCCGCATGCGACTCCTCAAACGTCACCGCGGTCCTCTTCGCCACGTCCCAGATCTTGATCGCATGATCCAGGCTCCCGCTCACCACTCGCTTGCCATCCGGCATGAAAGCCACGCTGTAGACAGCATTCGGGTGGCCGTCGGGCATTGTGAAGTAGGTTGGTTGATCGGGCATCGAAATAGCCGGGAGGAAAGAGACGTTCTTCTAGAGACCTTCAATGTACTCCATTGTCTCTGCCAGGCCACAGACATCCGAAAAACGGGCCTGGATATCAAAGAGGGTGAAAACGTGAGCCACTGCCGAACGGTCACCGACACATTCTTCCACGATCACGGGACGGAACCGCAGGCTCTTGGCATCCGTGGCTGTCGCCCGGATACAGGCACTCGTGCTGCATCCGGTGATCAGCAATGTATCGACAGCATGCTCGACCAGGTACCCGCCCAGGTGCGTTCCAGAAAAAGCACTGGCACTCTCTTTTTCAATGACGTAATCCTCCTGCCGGGGCGCAATCCGCTCATCAATCTCACAGGCCCGTGCGTCCCAGGCCCGGTACTGGACCGAGGGATCGGCGGCCGACTTGAACGGCTGGTCTCCACTCCCGGGCCGGTAAGGGCTGGTGGTATAGATGATCGGAATCTTCTTTGTGCGGGCGACCTCCAGGAGCTGCCGCGTGGCCTCCACCGGCCCGTCCAGCCGGGCAGTGCCGCCGGCGTAAGCCTCGTCGGTCCAGCCGTATGCAAAATCGACCACCACCAGCGCGGGCGCACTGCCAAACCCAAAGCGGTCCTGGAAGATCCCCCGCTCCTTGTAGTAACGATCGATCGTTTCCATCGCCTCGGCCAGCAGCTGGTTGGCCTGCACATCATCCGGGTACATGGTTCTCTCCTTCTCTAGTGAGGCTGGCCATCGGCCAGCAGCTCTTCCAGCTCCTGGCGGGACAGGCCCTCGATGCCCAGGTCGGCCAGCGTGCGACGCTCCGCCCTAAAATCCCGGCCCAGCAGGATACTGATCGAATCAACCAGGGAGTCCATCGTTGAGCAGGTGACACCATATTGTTGTCCCAGTGCCGACCAGGCAGCCAGTCCATAGGGCACATCCTCGGTTAGCCAGCGCGTATCCAGGGCACCGGGAGCACGCAACTGGGTCAGCATCTCGCTGCCGTGAATCGTCTCCAGCAGCGATCCTGGTGGGCCAAATCCGGCAGCGTGGAATGCCTCGTCGACCGGGATCAGGCTCACTCCCAGGGCAGCAGCCACCGCCAGTCGCTCGGCATCCACTTCCTCGATCAGCTGGCAGACCCCCGGCGTGATCCCCTCCTTGTAAAAATAAAAGTCCCCATCGCTGTACTCGATCCGCCCGGCGTTCAGCAGCACCCCGGCCGGGTGGACCACCGGGTTCATGGCGGCCAGGCCTGAGGCGACCACGTGGTCATAAAGCTGGACTCCCGGAAACCAGCGATCCACCAGCTGGCGCACCCGCTCACTTTCACTGCCTGGGAAAACACCCAGGCCCATTCCACCCACGACGCCCCAGATATGTGCCGAGGTGGGAGTCATCTTGCGGCAGACGTAAGGGGCAGTGTCGGTCTCGGCCAGTACGATACCAGGCGGAGCTCCGGCCTCCCGCAGAATACGGGAAAACTCCAGCGACCCCAGCGTCCCGGGCATCAGGATCACCACCTGGCCACTGGAAAGGTGTGGCGCACAGGCCTCGGCAAAAGCGCGGTGGCCATAGGCAGGAATGATCAACAGGTTCAGCTCGTTCTCGGCCAGCCCGACTGCGAAATCCGTGGTCACGCACTCCAGCGTGGCAGTCCCCTGCCCGGCCACCCCACCCAGCTCGATCTGCCGACTCTCCAGGATCGGCTCCACCATCTGGGAAAAGGAAGGGATCTCACAGAGCGTAACCGACGCGCCGGCCATCTGCAGATTGGCCGCCACGGAAAATGCCGTGTTGCCACCCCCGAGGATCGTGATTCCCTCGCTTGCCATCAGCCCGTGTCGCTTTCTGAACGGATCCGGGTAAATTTCTGCAGGCTGGGGCAATCCGCCGGAACCATGCCATGCTTGCCACCGGCCGAGTAGACCACCTCGCTGACGTAGAGATCGCCAAAGGGATCGAGCCAGAGGTCATGGGCTGCGAAAAAATCTCCAGCAGAACCCGGGTTCGCTCCCCCGCCCCAGCGAACCAACAGGTCGCCACTGGCCGAGAAAACACTGACCCGGGATCCGACCGGATTGTCGGGTGGATCCAGGAAGGGAAAGAGCCCTGCGATCGTCCCCAGTTCCGAGACCCAGAGGTTACCCTCCTGGTCCACCACCACCTGCGTGGGCCGCACAACATCGGTCCAGGTATCGGCCAGCCCGCCGTCGGGGGTAAAAAACTGGAGCCGGCTGTTTTCACGATCGGCCACGATCACCTGGCCCTGCTGGTCCACGGCAATCCCGTGTGGAACATTGAACTCGCCGGGGCCGTCCCCCGGGTTTCCCCAAGACTGGATCAGCTCGCCGCCGGGCGTGAAGCGGTGAATACTGGCGTTGCCATAACCATCCGCGACATAGAGTTCCCCATCAGGAGCAATCGCCAGGTTCGTGGGGATATTAAAGGGTCCGCAGCCGGCCCGGATGGTTCGAAAGTCCATCCCCTCCACCCCCGTCTCCGAGGGTGTCCCGCTGGGGCCCACGTCCATCAACGGGATCCCGTCCGGCGAGTACTTTCGTACGCTGTGCCCCATGTCATCGGTCAACAGCAGGTTGTCCTCGTCATCCACGACGATCCCGTGTGGCCGGTGAAACAAGCCCTGGCCCCAGCCCCCCGCATAACTTCCATCCCGGTTGAGGACCACAATCGGTAAGGGCCCGCGGTTAAAGACATAGACGCGCCCGGTCGAATCGGCTGCCACACCCACCGCCTCCTGCCAGGCGGCCTCGGCCGGTACCCGGGCCCAGGTATTGTCCGCTTCAAATTGAAACTCGTCGTTCCCTACGATGGTCGGTTCACTCTAGACTCTTTCCTTTTTACTTGTCCTCACGGATGACCGGGGTCGCGGCATCGATAAAAAAGCTGCAGATGGTGGAAACCGTGAACAGGCCGGCACAGGTAAAGAACATGTGATTCCAGCTGTAATTATCAGAGATCGCGATCAGCAGGATAGGTGAAACTGCCGCACCAAGGTTACCCCACATGTTCCCAAAGCCAAGGACCGATCCGACATGCCTGCCACCCACATCCTGGGTGAATGCCCAGGATGACGGATTACCGAAGTCCACGCAGAATGCAACCGTGGCCATCATCGCCGTCACCATCCAGGGGGAATCCAGCAAGGGGCATGCAGCAAACGCCACAACCGCGATCGACTTGGAGATGATCCAGGGAAGCCTGCGAGCCCAGCGGACTCCCACCAGTGACACCAGCCTGTCCGTCACAAATCCCCCCAGGAGCATTCCAGGAAACCCGACAAGAAATGGAACCATGACCATCGCGCCCCGTTCAAGGATCGGAACCTGGTACTGCTCCATCAGGTAGGTGGGAAACCAGGTGCCGATAAAGAGCCAGCCGATATTGACCCCGATCTGGGACAGGCTTGAAAACCAGAGGCTGGGACTGCTGACAAGATCGCCCAACGGGATGCTTCCTATTTTTTTACTGGCATCCGGTTCCATTTCTCCAGTGATGAGCTCCACTTCCGCTTCATTGCAGCGCGGATGATCGTGCGGCCGATCTCGAACGACAAGCCAGAAAAAACCGGCCACAAGGAGTCCCACTCCACCGTACAGCCAGAGGGCCGGTCGCCAGCTCTTCATATAGGTTCTCTGGATTTCAATCGGGAACAGCGATTCCAGCAGAAAGCGGTTGAACTTCCGGGAATCCGCATCACTGAGTTGCTCGTTGTTCTCCAGTCGCTTGATACACTTCGTGGCAAATCGATCCATGTTCTTGACGCGCAGGAATGCACGGTCAGAGAAGAATTCACGGTCATGGATCAACCGGTTGAAGCCGGTCGTAATCAGCTGCCGGGATTGTGTTGGTTCCGTCGGACCCGTGTTTTCCGCGGAGACGGACAAGACCAGTTCTTTTAGCTCAGCGGTGGACCGGTTGTAGACATGGAGATATGCTTCCTGGTCCTTGTCATTTCTCTTGGAGAGTTTTTCCAGTATCGAATCACTGTCCAGGACGGTTCCCGGTTCCAGCAAAGGCGACCTGTCGGCCGAGACGAATGCCACGATCAAAATAGCTGTCAGGACCGGGGCAATTGCTCCGCCGATTCGGCCACCGAGTGATATGAAGCTGCTGGCACCCCCGCGGCCAAGGGGTGGGATCCAGCGGCTGACGATACTGGAACTGGTCGGGTAAGCTCCCGCCTGGCCAAGTCCATAAGCGGCCCGCATTGCCACCAGCATGATGAATCCATTGGCCAGTCCCATCATGGCGGTAAAGAAGGACCATGCCAGGATGTAAATGGTCATCATCTTGCGGGCACCAAACCGGTCGGCCAGCCAACCAGATGGAATCTGGGCCAGCGCATAGGGCCAGAAAAAGGCGCTCATAAAAATGCCCATCTGCTGCTTGGAGAGACCCAGGTCCTGGCGGATAAAGGGCTCGGCAATCCCAATACAGAACCGGTCCAGGTAGAGCAGGATCGCCATCAGTGTCGATGCAGCGATCACACCATAGCGAACCCTGGAAGGCCGGCCATAGACACCAGGCTGGTCATAATGCGGGGGGGAGCCGATATTCATAAAAATGCCAGGGCAGGGGTTCAGTGGGAAACGCCGGCAAGCCTCCACATTGTGATGAAGTTAACCGAGCGCTGCCACTATTTGATCAAAAGTTACATGGTCGGCAGAGCTCTGCGGATGGTGGGCCAGCTGCACAACGCCCGACTGGTCGATGGCAAAGCTGCCATGCAGCTGGAACACGTCATCGCCCGGTTTGCCCATGCCCCCCCGGAAAAGGGCCCGCAGTCCCGGCAGCCAGACGCGCGGCCCGGCAATGGCGGAAAGGCTTCCGCGGATAATTTCAAATTCCTTGTAAGCGGACTGGTCAGGATCTGCCAGGCAGAGGAAGGGGATATGGAACTTCTTCTTGATCGCCGCCACCTGCTCCACCTCCCCCATCATCACCATCACCAGGTGGATACCGGCCTGCAGATAATCCTCTGCTGCACCTCGCAGATCCACGATCTGCTCACGACAGAAAACTCACCCCAGGTGACGGGAAAAGAAAAGCGCCAGCGGCTGGTCCTTCCAGAGTGAGGAAAGCTCGATCTCCTGGTGGTCCGAATCGAGCAGTGTCAACTGCGGTGCACGATCCCCCTGTTTCATTGTGGTCTCCAGTACGTGTCAACAGCCGTCTCTTTCATCCTGCCTCCGGATCCGGCTGCTGCCAGGCACTCATCCCGCCGTCCACGGTCAGCATCTGTCCATGGACATGGCATGCTTCATCACTGAGCAGGTAGACCGCTCCTTCCCCACAGACCTCGGGCCCCGGTACCTTCCGGTTGGGAGTATGCAGCTGCATCCACTTGAGGAAGTCCGGGTCATCCAGTGCCGGGGCGGTCAGTGGTGTATAGACCAGCCCAGGTGCCAGGCCATTGACGCGAATGTTGTCTGGTGCCAGTGACACGCAGAGTGTCTTGACCATCATCTCCACGGCCCCCTTGGACGTGTCATAGGCGCTATGGACCTGTTCGGCCATACGGCCGTTGATCGAGCCGATCAGCAGGACACGCCCCGCGACCTGGTTTTCCACCCAGTGCCGTGCAAAACACTGGGTGAGAAAGTAATAGGAATAGACATTCAGGCGCATCGTGTAATCAAACGTGGCCAGGTCCATTTCCAGGAAGGGCTTGTCGATATATGTCCCGGCATTATAGACCAGCAGGTCAATCTCGCCATTGGCCGCGATCGCCTCATCAAACAGAGCCCCCACGCAGGCATCGGTCTCACCGGAAAGATCGGCCGTCACCAACGCCACCTCCACCCCCTCGGCCCGGCAGACCTCCAGCGCCTGCTGCGCATCGGGACCGTCCTGCCGGCAATTCAGCACCAGGTTTGCCCCGGCACGGGCCAGCGACCGGGCGATCGCCAGGCCGACCCCCTTGGTCGAACCGGTTACCAGTGCATGATGCCCATCAAGGGAAAGCATGAGAATGACTCCACCAGGTCAGTCAACCGGTCAGGGCTTCCTGACATCCAAACAGATTATGTGGTTGTTATCGCGAACATAGAGCAGGCCAGCGGCCAGCGACGGCGCCTGTCTTGTGGTTTCCAGTACCTGCTGCCGGCCCAGTTCCTTGAATCCCTCCGGGCTTGCCTTGACGATCACCAGTTCCCCCTTGACCGTGGTCATAAAGAGCTTTCCGTCCGCAGCGATCATGTTCCCCTTGCCAAACCTGACCTGCTGCCAGATACGTTTTCCCGTCCCCGCCTCGATACAGGTCAGGTGGGAAATCGGACCGGCACCCCCGACATTGTCGAAACCATAGAGGTGACCACCGAGCAGGATGGAGGTCTGCCATTCGTTCCTCATCGTGCTCCCCGGGCCAAGCGATTCCCAGCCTGGATTCGCCTGGAAAGCATCACCTCGCTTGGCAAGCGAGAGCATGGTGGCACCATGGTTTTCCCCGGCAGAAAGAAAGATCGAACCTTTGAAAGCCAGCGGGGTGGCAATATTGCAGTCATAGTCCGTGACATAATCGTACCGCCATAACAGCGTACCATCGCCGGGGTCGATCCCCATTGCCGCCCGGCCATTGAAGACCACCAGCTGCCGGGTCCCTCCCACGGCAAGCATGGCGGGGGATGAATATCCGGCCGAGTCCCCCCGGCCCGCCGTCCAGGCCTGCTTACCGGTCTTGGCGTCATAGGCGACCACGGTCGCTTCCGGGGTCCCGACTGTCACAATCACCCTGCCTTCCTCGACCAGCGGAGAGCAGTCCATCCCGTAATCAGCCTGCTTGCCACCAAGCGTCTTGAGACAGTTCTCCGACCAGGTCACGGTTCCATCGGCAAGAGAGATCGCAGTCAGGATCCCCTCCCCGCTGAAGGTGAAGACCTGCCCCCCGGAAATCGCCGGGGTTGCCCGCGGGCCATTGCCCATCGCGTTCTTGAAAGCGGGAGCAACAGCCCTCTGCCAGAGCATTTTTCCGGTCCTGGCATGGAGAGCCACGACCAGCTGCGAACTCTCGTCCTGGATCATCGTGACCGCCGTGCCACCAGACACCGACACTGCCGCCATGCCGATGCCACCGGGTGCTCGCCAAAGCGGCTTCAAGCCACCCTCCGGGATGGCCTCCAACAGCCCGGTCTCTGCCGAGATGCCATTTCGCGCCGGACCAAGGAACTGGGGCCACTCTCCAGGTGGTTCCGCCCCATCGAGAGGAGTACCGTGCTGCGTCACCAGCACGCTGGCAAGTAAAAGTACATACAGGCGGATCATCGTGATTCCTCCATCGGCTCAAATTCTTCAAATACAAGTTCATCCGTGCGCCGCTCTGCCATGCCCGTCTTGAAGTGCTTGCGGCAGACCGACACGTAAAGCTCGTTCCCGCCAATCTTCACCTGGGCCCCCTGCTTGATCACCTGGCCATCCTCACCAATCCGCAGCACCATGGTTGCCTTGCGGCCACAGTGGCAAATCGTCTTGATCTCGACGAGGTTATCAGCCCAGGCCAGCAGTTGTTCACTTCCCTCAAACAACTTGCCCTGGAAATCGGTTCGCAGACCATAGGTCAGGACTGGAATATCCAGCTGGTCGGAAACATCAGAGATCTGCCAAACCTGCTCCCGGGTGAGAAACTGGGCCTCGTCGACCAGCACACAATCAAGCGGCTGGTGCTGATGCTGCTGCTCCACCATCTTGTAGACATTATCGGCAAGATGAAATGTGGTCGCCTCTGCAGAAAGCCCTATCCGCGAAGTGACCGTTTCCTGGTCCTCCCGGGTATCGATATCCGGGACCAGGATCAGGGTTCGCATGCCACGTTCATGGTAGTTGTAGCTTGACTGCAGGAGCGTCGTCGACTTCCCGGCATTCATCGCGGAATAATAGAAGTAAAGCTTGGCCATCGTGGCAATACATTCTCCTGGGCACAACAGGAACAAACGGGACAGCCCGCCCCGGTAAAACCGGTGGCCATATTCTACAATGATCCTGGAAGTCAAGACAGTTTCCCAGGTCCGTACGGCAGGAGTTCCCATGCGTATCATTAGCGGTGGCATCCAGCATGAAACCAATACGTTCGCCACGGGAAGCACCACGCTCTCGGAGTTCATTCGTGACAGCCACTGTGGCGAAGATCTTGCCGGCCATGACACCATCATCCAGCGGTACCGGGAAACCGGGACTATCCACGGGGGTTACCTGGCTGGTGCCGAAGCGGCTGGATTCACACTGGTCCCCGTCCTCAATACCCGTGCCTATCCCTCCGGGATGGTGGAAAAAGAGACATTTGACCAGCTCACGCAGATGCTCCTGGAACGTATCGAGGCCGAACTCCCAGCCGACGGGATCCTGCTCGACCTGCACGGGGCGATGGTGACCGAAGAGTTCGAGGATGCCGAAGCAGAAATCGTGAGGGCGGTACGCGAGATCACCCCGGACAACCTCCCCATCGTGGTGACGCTTGACCTGCACGCCAATATCTCCCCCGCACTGGCAGAAGCGGCTACCGTGATCATCGGATACGACACCTACCCGCATGTTGACATGCGCGAACGGGGGGAGGAAGCAGCCGCATTGATAGCCCGCATTGTCCGCGGGGAGGTTCTGCCCCGGCAGGCTTACCGGCAACTCCCGCTGCTGACCATGCCTCCCATGCAGTGCACGCTACGCGAGCCAATGCAGACGGTTATCGCTGAGCTTCATGACCTGGAATCCGAACCGGGAATCCTGACAGCCACGATCGCCATGGGTTTTCCGTTCGCCGACATTCATGACATGGGTGTCACCGTGCTGGCTACCAGCGACGGGGACCTGGCACGAGCCCAGCGAGCTGTGGACCGCCTGGCAGCCCGGCTCTGGGAACTGCGCGAACAACTGCAACCACACCTGACGACAATCGAGAAGGCGATGGAGATCGCCCGTGGACAGGAGGGCCTGGTGATCTTTGCCGACGGGTCGGATAACCCCGGAGGAGGAGCTCCCTGCGATGGCACCGTGGCCCTGCAGGCCCTGGTCGACGCCGATTTCCAGGGGGCCATAGTCGGATGCCTGCATGACCCGGAAACCGTCGAGAAGGCCTCCCAGGCGGGTGAGGGAGCGACCCTGGCCGTGCAACTGGGAGGCAAGACCGCTGACCGCCACGGCAGTCCGGTCACCACATCGGCAGAGGTGGTAAGACTCAGTGACGGCACCTTCCGCTTCCATGGCGCCATGGCCCGCGGGCTGGAAGACACGCTTGGTCCGACCGCCCTGCTACGGATCGGCGGCGTGCATGTCCTCGTCACCAGCCTTCGCCGGCAACTCATCGACCGGGCCATGCTCGAGACGGTCAATATTGACTTCACCACCAGCTCGCTCCTGGTTCTCAAGAGCGCCGTCCATTTCCGCGCCGACATCGGACCCGCGGCCACAAAGATTCTCGACGGTGACACCCCCGGCATTCATCGCCCCGACTTCAGCTGCTTTGACTACCACAACCTGCGGCGGCCGGTTTACCCGCTGGATAGCGACCTGGAGCTACCCGACCTTGAGCCGAAGTGACGGGAACCGGCATAGATGATCCCGATCAAGGCGACCACGGCACCGATCACCAGGAACATCTGCTGGTAACCTGTCTGCTTGGCAATCACTGCCAGGATCGGGGGGCCACCAATAACTCCCAGGTCCACGAACATCGTGGCCAGCGCCGTGCCGGTGCCACGCACCTCCGATGGAAACCTGTCGATGGTGAGGGAGACCGACGTGTGAAACAGTAACCCATGACCGGTTCCACCACACCAGGCTGCCAGCATGAAAGTCCATGGTTTGGCAGGATCAATGAAATAGTACATCCCCATCGCCAGCACCATCGAGAGGATTCCCGCGTAGAGTACCCGGTGGCGGCCAAGCTTCTCCGGCAAGCGGCGGAAGACGACCCGCAGCGTGACCCCCCAGCCGGCATAAATCCAGAAGAAAACGCCAATCGTGGACCAGTCGCCCAGCTGAATTTTCTGTTCATCAACAAACGTGGGAAGAAAGACGAAAGGGACGGTCATGCAAATACCAAAGGCAAGATTGACCAGTACGATCGGTCCTGGCCAGTGCTGCCTGCAGATTTGCACAAAGCGGATCAGGCCACCGGTCCGTTCGGTCTGGCGTTTTTCAAGTCGTGGCAGTAGTAACAACAGTGCAGATGGGATCACGATCGCTGCCCCGGCAGTGACAAACATGACAATAAAATCATCCCGGCTGCGATCCGACTGACCCAGCAGCAGATCCCCCAGGAAAGGCCCGATCATCATGCCGGAAAAACCGGCAATCCCCAGGATCCCGATCGCCTCCGTGCGGCGGTGCCTGGGAGTCAGGTGAGTGACATAAGTCAGGCTGCTTGTGAAAACAAAGGCGGCACCCAACGCCATGCTGGAACGGAACAAGTAAAGGGGCAGGCCCATGCTGCCGAGCAGCAGGTCGTCCGGAACCAGCAGGTTGGCCAGGGATCCTCCGGTAAAAAAAAAGTAACCAATTGCCCAGGTCGTACGGGAGCCAAGCTTGTTGATCAACTGTCCCAGCCAGGGTCGACAGACAACCGCCGAGATCGCTCCCAGCCCCATGATGGAACCGACATGTCCCACGTTCCCACCGAGGTGTTCGATCCAGCGGCCGTAGTGGGCCATCAGGGTATTGCCCAGCACAAAACCCATCTGGCTTAAAATCGCAATCATGAAAGTGCGATCGTAAAGCCGTTCGGAGGGATCGAGAGGGGGAGGCACGAGGCAGGGACATCCATCAAGAAAAGGTGGGAAGGACTCGAGTATACGCATGGCACCCTGTCTGTCCATCTGGCTCCGGGTACAGGCAACTCGTAAAGACGCTTGCTCTGAAAGTGTGTAAGTTAGAATCCATGGAAGAACCACGTCGCGATCCCAAGTTCGTGCAAGTCGTGGCTGCCTTTTCCCTGGCAAGCACGGCACTGCTTGCACTGGCCATGCTCTCCCGGCGATCCGGAGGGTCGCGCTGGGTCCTGGTGACCGGCCTGGCTGTGCTTGCCATCCCGGTCAGCAGCTGGATCATCAGGACGCTTGCCAGGCGGGGGAAGCCATACAAATGGGTCCTTGTCCTGGCACTGGCAAACCTGCTGCTGATTGTCCCCGAGCTATCGCTCCGAGTGGCCCAGTTTCGATACCAGTCAGGAATCGAGTTCGGTTATCCACGTCCTGAGACCTTCGTGACCCTGGTCCCTGACAGGGAGCTGTTCTGGATTTATCCCTCCGACCAGTCCGATGTCAACTCGCTTGGCTTCAAGGACGCCGAACCGGTTGTCCCCAAGCCGGAAGGAAGCAAGCGAATTCTCTTCCTGGGTGATTCCTGCACCGAGCAGGGATTTCACCAGTACGTGGAACTGGTACTCAACGAGCAAGGAGACATACCGGTCGACTGCATGATACTGGCAGCCGCCGGTTACTCCTCCCACCAGGGCCGTGTCCTGTCCCAGAAGTACCTTGACCGCTTCGAGCCGGACCTGGTGTTTGTCTATTACGGCTGGAATGATCACTGGCAGGCTTACGGCAGCACCGATGCGGAGAAGGCGATTGACCCGGCACGGAGCGGCCGAAACAGCCTCGCCAGCCGGTTCTATAACAACTGCCACCTCTGGCAGGCAATCCAGTACCTGGTCCACCAGGTCTCCGGTTCGAACACCAATGAGCCCATCGGGGAGGTTCGTGTCCCACCGGACACCTACCAGAACAACCTGGAAGCGATCGGCCAGCAGTGTGACGCGGCAGGAATCCCGCTTGTCCTGGTCACGGCACCCAGCTCCTACGCGACGCGGGGAATCCCCGATTACCTGGTGGAAAGAAACTTCGCTCCGGACAAGCAGACAGCCCAAAAGCGGCACAATGATTACGTCGAACTCACCCGCCAGGTAGCCCGTGAGGGAAACCACCTGGTGCTGGACCTGGCCCGCGATCTTGCCGACCTGGAGAAGCCCGGCGAGGTCTTTATGACGGATGGAATCCACTTCCAGCAGGCCGGGCTGGTGCTGGTCACCGACAGGGTCGTCGAGTTCATCCGACACAAAGGACTGCTGGGAAAATCCGGCGAGTGACCTGCTTCGAATTCAGGATTCCACTGCCTGGATCAGACCACGCAGGTAGCCATAGGCAAAAAGCCGTCCCAGCATCGTGTAACCTGGCTCCCCATCATCCTCTCCCTCCAGCTGGGGCACATGATCAGGACGAATCGATCCGGCAAAGCCAATCTCCCTGTAGGCCCGGATGGCGGCGACCATGTCGGTGGGACCGTTGTCATGAAAGGTCTCGACGAAACAGTCCCGCTCTCCGCGAACATCCCGGCAGTGGACATACCGGATGTGGGGTCCCAGCTGCCGGATCGTTGCTGGAATATCGACTCCAATCTCGGCAAATGTCCCCTGGCAGAAACAGATCCCGTTACTGGGACTGGGAACGATCTGGACCAACCGCTCAAAACCCTCCACGCTGTTCATGATCCGGGCGCGCCCCATGAAAACATCCAGGGGAGGGTCATCCGGGTGCATCGCCAGTGCAATTCCCTGTCGTTCCGCCTCGGGAATCACCGCCGCGAGAAAGTACTCCAGGTTCTCCCATAACTGGTCCGCGGATATCTCCCGGTGTTCCAGCTGGCGGGACGCATCATCCAGAGAGACCGCCTGGTCGACCGCCGCAAGATCAAACCCGGTAACCCGGGCGCCCCCTCGCTCCGGTTCATTGACCGAGGTACGGACCCAGTCGGTACCGGCCATGAAGTTGTAACAGAGTACCGGGATCTCTAGCTCACTCATGATCTGGAGAAGCTGCTTGATCACTTCAATTTCCTCGTCCCGCCCCGCGGTTCCCATGATGATCTCCTCCGTCTGGAGAGCATCCTCGACGGTACAGATCTTCAAACCATGGCGTTGCACCTGCTCCATGGCTGGCAGCCAGTCGGACAGCTCGGGACCCTGGTAACGAATCGTGATATCCGTCACCCCGGCCTGGGCAGCCAGGGCAAGGTTGCTGTCATTGAAAGGGGTGATCACTGAAGCCAGTCGCATGTTCCTGTATGCTCCGTTATGATTCCATGGGTTTGCAGGAGACCCCGGCTGATCCGGTCGCCCCGATTATGGCCCCCGCCTCGACTGCATACCAGCAGCCACCAGAATATCCCGCCCCCTGATGCACGGAAGCACTCGTATGTCACGCCCGGTGTTACTGCTGGCCCTGCTTGCCTTTGGCCATTTCATCGTGGACACCATTGCCTCGACGCTCAACCCGCTCTGGCCCCACATGGATTCGGCAGTCGGCATGAACGAGGGCGAGTTCCTGATGTTCGGCTATATCTGCTGGACGATGGCCAACTCCTTTGCCCAGGTCCTGTTTGCCTACCTGGGCGACCGTACCCGTAGCCGCTGGGTGATCTGGGTTGGTCCCATCATCGCCGTTCTCTGCCTTTCCTTGATCGGCTGGGTCCAGAATCCCTGGCTGATGTGCCTGCTGCTCCTGCTGGCCGGCCTGGGAATTGCCGCCTTTCATCCGGAAGCGGCCGTGACTGCCGGATCGATGCTGCCGGGCAATCGCAGCCGGGCGATGGCGGTCTTCGCACTCTGCGGGTATCTCGGCCAGGCAGTCGGACCCTACTATGCCGGGCGGCTGGTGACTGACGGGGACATGACGACACTGGTCATCAGCCTGGCCTGGGCACTTCCGGCCATGCTGGTTGTCGGCCTGGGTGTCTCCCGGACCCCCCCGTTAAACGGCTCATCCTCCGCACACCCGCTCAAGCTGAAAGATATTTTCAGGGGACATGGCCGGGTCATGGGACAACTGGTTTCCGGGGGCGTACTGCGAATTATTCCAGCCCTGGGGATTCCGCTTTCCCTGGCTTACCTGCTCAAGTCCGATGGCTACACTCCAGGCGATGTCGGACTCGTTCAGTCCGCCTTCATGGCAGGGATCGGTGGCGGCGCCATCTTCTGTGCGATCTTTGCCCGGCCCGACTGGGAAAAACTGATGCTCTGGCTTCCCGCCTTACTGGCAACCCCGGCTGTCCTGTTGATCGGGCCTGCCTCCTACACCGGCAAGATCATTCTCTGCTTCAGCGCCGGAGTCCTGCTGGGAATTGCCATGCCTGTCTTCATCAGCTATGCCCAGCAGCTACTCCCCCAGGGCCAGCGCGTGGCAACATCCCTGACCATGGGCTTCAGCTGGGGTATCGCCTCGATCCTGGTTGCCATCATCATCCGCGGGTTCCAGCAACTGGAAATGCTTGACCAGGTTTTCTGGTTCTTTGCCGCTGCCTGTATTGCCTGCAGCCTGGTCTGCTACCTGCTGCCGAGGCTTGATTCTCAACCAGGCTAGTCGTCAGTCCGCTCCCTGCACCTCGACATTATCACGGACCACGGCCCCTCCCTCGGCCACCTCGATTGCCCGCCGGCGGGCTCCACCAACCATGTTGTTGTCGATCAGGTTATCCCGGCCGTTGCCGGTCAGCCGAACCGCCTCGAGCATCCGTGGTGGCTGGCGACGATCCACGATGCTGTTGGAAGAGACCCGGCAGCGAACACAATCCACAAGCTCGATCCCCCGGATCTCCGGATCCAGGACCTGGCAATGGCCGATCGTGATATCCCGGCACTGTTCAAGCGTGATCCCTCCTCCTCGCTGCTGGGTTCCATAGCAAAGATGCTCGGCCTGCAGGCCTGTCAGCGTTCCGCTCTGGCAACGAACAAACTTGAGACCATCCTGGAGCGGCGCATCGTTATCACTTCTCCAGACAAACGTGTTGGCACCGATGGCAAAGCCACTGCAGTCTTCCATGAGGATCGACAGGTCACGGGAATCGTAGATCGTGTTTCCGCTGACCGTGATCCGCTTGCCATGCCGAAGCTCGATCCCCCGTTCCTGGCTTCCCAGCACGTTGCCGGTGATGGCAATCAGCCGGTTCGATTCCATCTCCGCATCCGGGCTTCCCCAGATCCGGATATTTGCCCCACCCGGCTGGACCGTCGCCTGGATCGTGTTGCTGGCAATGGTCACCTCACTGATCACCCCGTCCGTCGCTTCAAACCAGATTTCCGCTCCTGTCGGCTCACCCCCGGGCGACTCATCCACGCCGGGGTGGTTGTTGTACTCGATGTCATTGCCCGTGATCTGCAGGTTATGGACGTCGCCATCGGTTGTCCGGATCCCGGCCTTCTTGTTCCAGCTGATGTGGTTTCCATGCACGATGATCTGGTGCAGGTTGCAGCGGTCAAAAAAGAGGCCGTAGGCATGGTTATGGAGGAGGTGGGAGTCCGAAAGAATGAAGTCGCGATTCCGCTCGACGAGCTGGATTCCATGCAGGCACTCGCGGACAAGGACACGGGAAATCACGGTCTTGGTTGTCTTTCTCAGTTCGATCCCCACTGCCTCCGGATGCCGGCCAAGGACCTCCACATCCTGGATGGTGGGAAAACGTTCTTTTTCCCAGGTATGGTCCTGGTACGTGCTGGGCTGGGCGGTACCCTGGTGGTCTCCAATCATCCGGATGGCCGGACCACTCCCTTCCATCACGATCCGCGACGCCCCCCCCTCTCCCAGAACTGCCCCGTAACCCTGCTTTGTAAGGTCGATCACCAGTGGGCGGGTGATCCGGTAGGTCCCCTTGCCCAGTTTGAGAATTCCATCACCCGCCTCGAGGGCATGTTCCAGGGCCGTACTATCATCGGCCTGCCCATCACCGACGGCACCAAAATGGTGAACATTTCCCATCGTCTTCTCCCATCTTCGGAGCAGGCTTACTTCTCTTCCACCCGCTTGATGACAACCAGTTTTCCCGGTTCTGTATCGACCTCCTGCTGCTCCCCATCGACCCAGTGTACCTGGAGCTTGATCGGACCCTTGTGTTTCCCCAGCCCAAAATGGAGCGTGCGGTCATTCTGGTTCCCCTGCCCTGTCCCGGCCTCCACCTGGCTGGTAACCACTTTTTCGCCGAGCGTGATACGCACCTGCGAACCAACCGCCCAGCGGTCAATTCCCTGCCCCCCCTCCAGCCGAACCCTGGCCCAACCATGACGAACCTCGTTATTTCGCATCAGCTGGCCACCACTAACCAGGTCCAGGTCTCCATCCTTGTCGAAATCTGCCCAGCCGGCCTGGTAGGTGGGGCCCAGGCTGGGAACCCCGGCATCGGCGGTGACATTCACAAATCGCCATCCTCCCTCGTTCCGGTAAAGCACCGGGTAGTTCCGGATTCCGAAACTTCCGACCGCGTAGACGGTCGTAAAAAAAAGATCCAGGTCGCCATCGTTGTCGTAATCCCCCAGCGCGGGTGAGGCAAACGATTCCTGCCAGGCGAGGCCCGCGCTGGCAGTCATATCCTGGAACTTGAAGCCACCTGTGGATCCCAGGTTCTTGAGAAACTTGGGCCGATCCTGGTAGTCAGGCTTATGGCTAAAATTACCGACGAACAGGTCAATCCGACCATCATTATCCATGTCCCCCCAGGACGAGCCGATCGTATGTCCCCAGGCACCAAGTCCACCATCCCCCGCCGTTCCAGAAGGTCCTCCCACGTCCGTGAATTTCCCCTCCCCGTCATTCTGCCAAAGCGAGTTGGCAACCAGTCGGTAATTCGAGACATAGATATCGAGGTCCCCATCCTCGTCATAATCGGCGCTGGTGATGCCACGAGCGGGCATCGTTGTTCCCTGCGTGCGCCAGGCCTCCCGAAAGGACGTGTCTCCATTGTTGAAGTACATCACATCGGTGAGATAACCGGGACCCTCGTATCCCCCCACATAGATATCGACAAAACCGTCCCCATCAAAGTCTCCCAGGCTGGCGCCCAGGCTCACCATCGTCGGCAGGTCGGGAAGCTTGTCACTGATATCCTCAAATCCTTTTTCCCCCTGGTTAAGAACCAGCTTGCCAAGCCCCCCCCAGTGGATAAAGTCAGCTTCCCCATCGTTTTCGATATCGGCCCAGACTCCCGAGCCAGCAAGCTGGGGAGCTTCCACGAGCGTGAACTTCTTTCCCTCGTTATTCTTCCAGAGGCGGCCGGTGTAGAGATCAACCCAGCCATCGTTGTCAAAGTCGACCCAGGCCACGCTGCCACCGGAAAGCCCATCCAGGCCAAGATCCTTGTTGACCACGGTAAACTGCTTTTGCTGGGCAGGCAGGATGCCAGGGACTGCAGCCAGCAGGGCAAGGGCGACCAGACAGGTCGTGACGTCCAGCAACTTCTTGTTCATGACCATTTCTCCAGGTGGATCCAAAGTTGTGATGACCGGAGTAGAAAGGCCTTTCGCCGGGGATGCAAGCGCCGGCCAGAAAAAAGAGCTGCAAGCTCGGAGGTTTGCAGTCGGCTGCCGTGTCGAATAGCCTATCAACCGTCTCGAAATAACCAGAGCCGCTCTTTCACTTTGAATGGGAGTTCCTACCGTGCACCAGTTGAACCAGTCCCTCGCCCGTTTGTCTCTTTGTACTTTCCTGGCACTGCCGCTGGCCCACCTGGTCCCTGCATGCAGGCTCCATGCCCAGCTCAGGCCCAGCCAGCAGACGGCAGTTGAGAACGTCGACAAGCGGGCAGAGGAGCTCAAGCAGGTCAACAAGTCGATCTGGAATTTCGCCGAGGTGGGACTCCAGGAAAGCCAGTCCAGTGCCCTGCTGGTTGAGAAGCTCACGTCCAATGGCTTCCAGGTCAAGACGGGGATCTCCGGTATGCCGACGGCGTTTGTCGCCAGCTACGGCAAGGGAAAACCGGTGATCGGGATCCTGGCCGAGTACGATGCCCTGCCCGGCATGTCGCAGCAGGTAGCTCCACAGCGGATCGCCGTCACCGAGGGGGACGCGGGCCACGCCTGTGGTCATAGTGGCCTGGGAACGGGCGCCCTGGGTGCGGTCCTGGCGGTCAAGGAAGCCATGAAAAAACACAAGTTGCCAGGTACGATCCGGCTCTATGGAACCCCCGCCGAGGAAACGGTTATCGGCAAGGTCTACATGGTAGTCGATGGCCAGTTTGACGATCTCGACATCTGCCTGCACTGGCATCCCAGTTCCAAGAACGAGGCATTTGCGGGAAGCAGCAAGGCGCTGGTCTCGGTCAAGTTCACATTTTCCGGGACACCAGCACACGCCTCGGCAAGTCCTGACAGCGGGCGCAGTGCGCTGGATGCGGTGGAACTGATGAACGTGGGTGCGAATTTCATGCGGGAACACATCAAGGAAGATGCCCGCTTGCACTACGTGATCACCGATGGCGGCGGGGCCCCCAACGTGGTTGCTCCCACCGCCACGGTCTGGTACTTCGTCCGGGCCGACAGCCACAAGGACGTGGAATACAATTACCGCTGGCTGCAGGATATCGCCCGCGGTGCCGCCTTGATGACCCGTACCACGCTGCGGATCCAGGTGGATACGGATTGCCACGAGGTCATTCCCAACATGCCGCTGGCGCAGCTGCTGGAAAAGAACCTGCGACTGGTCGGAGCTCCCACCTTCAGCGACGAGGAAAAGATCTTCGCGCGGCGGCTGCAGGCTCCGCTGACTGAGCAGTTCGGCACCGAGTTCCCGGTCGCTATCGACGAGGAGATTCATCGCACACTGGAAAACCCACCCCCCTCGAAGGGATCCACCGACGTGGGTGATATCAGCTGGCGTATTCCGACCGGGGGTATCCGCACCAGCTGCATGGTGGCCAAGAGTCCCGGTCACAGCTGGCAGAACGTGGCTGCCATCGGATCCAGCATTGGCGAAAAAGGAATCCTCTATTCTTCCAAGGTCCTGGCGATCACAACGATTGATCTGCTGGAAGACCCCCAGCAGATTGCTGCGGCAAAGGAGGATTTCAAGATCCGCATGAAAGATCGCACGTACTTCAGCTTTATCCCCAAGGGCCAGAAAGCACCCCGGTCGATCCGTTAACGCCTACCGTGGAACCGAGTTCTTTTTCAGCGCCCTGCCCGCCAGGGCACCGGTTGCTGTCCCCCGGTAAACCGCCAGGCGGCCGTTGACCAGAACGTAACGAACTCCCAGCGAGTACTGGTGTGGATCGTCAAAGCTGGCAGCATCGGTCAGTTCCTGGGGGTCAAAAACAGTCACGTCGGCAACCTGGTCCACCCGGATATAACCCCGGTCCTTCATCCCCAGGATATCGGCCGGCAGGCCACTGGCACTGCGGACCGCCTGGGCCAGCGGCAGGTTCCCCTGCTTGATGGCGTAGTAACCGAGCTTTCGGGGGAAGGTCCCATAGCTCCGGGGATGGGGCCGATCAGGCCCGGGCAGGTAGGCCCGTCCGTCCGATGCGGTGGCCACCCAGGGCACACGCATCACGAAACGCACATCCGCCTCGTCCATGCTGAAATTCACGATTGCCGCTCCGCCTCCACGGATGATCTCCAGGGCGATATCGAGCGGCGGCTTTTTTTCCTCCTCGGCAATCTGGGCCACGCTTTTTCCCACCCAGTCCTTGCGCGGATTGTAGCGAGCAATTCGCACTGCCTCCCCATCATCCCGCTTCTCCAGCGCGGTTCGGATCGCGTCAACCATCGCCTTGCCGGTTTCTGGATCATCCAGCCGCTTGACCATCTCCGTACGGCCGCCCGAGCGCATCCTGGAGGGGAGGAGCGTAGCATCCAGCGATGTACTCGATGCCCGGTAAGGATACTGGTCGGCAGTGATCCGCTGCCCCTTTTCGCGGGCCCTGGTGATTACGTCCACCGCCACACGTACCAGGCCCCAGTTATCACGACCACTCGACTTGAAATGAGAGACGTGAACCGGCAGCCTGGCTCGGCGGCCGATC
>CAYYZW010000063.1:0-43941 GCA_964476375.1 uncultured Pirellulaceae bacterium | reverse complement strand
TCGCCTCACCACGGCTGAGAGATGTCAAGATACCCCGCTGCAGTGAAGGGCATGTCTTGATGTTGATAGTCGAGTAATCCAGTCCGTCATTCCGGCTCGCCAGGGCATACCACCTTGCCACTGTCTTGACGGCATATTGCTGTTTTGTCCGTGGGGATCGGTTATCTTGTTGTGAACGAGGAATCCTAGAACGACAATCTGGCACAAGAGGTTTTCGTGATGATTTGCAGAGTGGTCCATCCGGTTCAGTTTTTCTTTTCCATGCTTGTGGGATTGCTGGTGACATCCACGGCCATGGCGCAACAGGCTGGCGAGCTGGCAGGCCAGTTCCAGAGCACGCTGGATCAGCGCCGGGGTCTCTGTATCTACATGGGTGACACCGATGTCACTGTTCCGCTGCTTCTCTGCGATGGCGGAAAACACATTGTCAATATCCTCACACCGGACATCGACGGCCTGGATGAGATCCGCGCCCGGATTGCCAAGCAGCAGCTGCTTGGCATGGTGTCCGCCGAACAGGTCGCCCCCGGCCATTTCCCTCACTCGACCAACCTGGTCAACCTGGTGGTCATCGACCAGCTTGCTGACCATCTTGCTGCCGGGCTGGATCTTCGCGAAGTCGTGCGTGTGCTGGCACCCGGGGGAGTTGCCTGGATCGGCCAATCGGAACCTGCCAGGAAACTGAATCCCTCCACGCTGAATCAACAGCTGAAACAATTCGGTATCGAGGACGCAACCATCGTCAAGGAGAATGGCCTCTGGGCACGCATTATCAAGCCACGCCCAAAGACAATGGACACCTGGACCCACAACAAGTACGACGCCACCAGCAACCCGGTTTCACGGGATCAGCAGATTGGTGTCCCACGTGGAGTTCGCTGGGTTGCTGGCCCCAACTGGCCCACCGGTCACCGCAAGCAGTCGGTCCCAACAGTGGTCGCATCCCGCCAGCGCCTGGTCTATGTCTTCCAGGACGAGGTCATGGTGAATGGCAAGCTCACGAGGCAGGATTCACTGATCGCCCGGGATGCCTTCAATGGCCTTCCTCTCTGGCGCCGGAAAGGAACAACCACGGTGCTGATCAGCGTGGGAGACCGGGTTTACGTGACGGATTCCGGACGTCAGCTGGTGGCCCTCGATGCAGCTACCGGCATCCAGCTGGAGGAATTCTCGGTTGCCCCCGGCATGCTGATCCACCAGCTGCTGCATGTGGATGGCATGCTCGTGGTGGGAACAGAAAAAGGCGTCGCTGTCCTGGATGCAAACAGCGGAAAAACTCTCTGGTCCAAGGAACTTTCGATCAAGGACCATCGCCAACTGGTCGTTGGAACCGTTGCCGGCAAGAAGCATGTCTTCTGTCATGACGACCTGAGCCGCCGTGGCGAGGGTTCCTTCCTGGTCGCCCTCTCGCTTGCCGACGGCACAACCATCTTTCGGACATCGATCTCCCAGTGGGCAAAGGGGTCACCAGACCTGGTCCTCGTCCAGGACAACATCCTGGTCGTGGCAGGTGACAAGGGGAACCACGGTGTCTCCGCGGTCGATGGCCAGCACCTCTGGGATTATTCCTACTCACTTATCGGCCACGGGGGCAGTTACAAGAAGGTCCTGTCAATGAATGGACTGTTCTGGATTCACACGGCCGACACGCAGAAGAGCGGCCAGTATGCCTGGGAGGGACTCCATCCCCAGACAGGCAAGGTCGAGAAACGGGTGATCCAGCCTTCCGACTTCAGCATGAAACATCGCTGCAGCGTGGATGTTGCCACCACGCGTTATTTCATGGGTGGTTCGATGGATTTTGCCGACCTGGTCACGGGTGACTACGAGCACTTCGAGGCAGCTCGCAACTCCTGTGCCCAGGCCAGCATGCTCCCGGCAAACGGGCTGCTTTACACGTTCCCCCATGCCTGCGGATGCTACCCGATGCTCCGTGGATTCCTGGGACTCACAAGCAACTCGGTTGCTGCAGTGGAAAAAGAACTGCCCGTCCTTCAACGTGGCCCTGCCTTCGATACCAGCTCCTCACTCGCGGTCACATCCGATGACTGGCCCACGTACCGGCATGACACGCGTCGAACTGGCGCCAGTCTCCAGGCCGGGCCGGGGAACCTGGAAGAGGTATGGACAATCCAGCTGGCTCCAGGAAAAAACGACCCGACTTCCAATACAGAATCATCCCTGGCCCTGTCCGACGAATGGACGCACAGGGTTGGTGGCCGGCTTTCGGCCCCGGTCGTTGCCGGTGGGATTGTCTTTATCGCGGTGCCGGACCGGCAACAGTTGCGTGCCCTGAACGCGGGGAGCGGAAAACCGGCCTGGACATTTTCTGCCGGTGGCCGGATCGACTGTCCACCCACAATCGAACAGGGGCGCTGCCTGCTTGGTTCTCGTGACGGCTGGGTTTACTGCCTGGATGCTTCCAGCGGGCAGCTTGCCTGGCGACGCCGGGCAGCTCCCAGTGACCGGCGGATCGTTGCCTACGGGCAGCTGGAATCTCCCTGGCCTGTCGTGGGTGGTGTGCTGGCAATGAACGGAATGGCTTTTTTCGATGTCGGCCGCCATGCCAGTGCTGATGGCGGACTCACCGTGCAGGCAGTCGATTTGATCACCGGTGCGCTTGCCTGGTCCGTCCAGCCGGCTGGATTTTCAGGAGTCCCTGATATTCTCACCGGGGATGGTGAACAGATCCAAATGGCCAGCTGGCAATTTGATGCGGAGACCGGAAAAAACAGCTCCAGTTCCAGTACCCTGCTGCGAGGAGGTCGCCTGGGGCTTCTGAATGATGCCTGGTATCAGCGGCCAATTGCAATCCGCAAGGGCCTCCAGGGCTGGACATCCAGCGATCGGCCAAGCGGCCAGATCCTGTCCATGACGCCAACAGCGACTTTCGGCTTTACCTCCCCCAAGGTAAATGGCGGGAACGGGGAACTCACCGAGGAAGGCAAGTTGTTCCACGTCCCCCTGAAATCCGAGGGCAAGGAATGGTCTATCACGATGGCAACAGAGGCCCGCCCCCGGGCCATGGTCGTGGCCGGAAACCGGGTCTACGTGGCGGGACGCCTGGAGACAGAATCCTCCCACGAGCTGTTGCGAATCTATGCAGCAGAGGATGGGCAACAACTTGATGAAATTCAGATCCCAGCGAGCGTGGTACACGATGGAATGGCGGTCGCCCGCGGACGTCTCTATATCTCGCTTGAAAACGGTCAGCTGTTATGCCTCGGGACGAAGTAACCGACCGTCCGGACAGACGGCAGGTCGGGATGGGAAAGAAACTCATCTTCGCCTTTCTTGTGACCGGCTGTTTTTTTCTTGGGCTGGAATTCCTGCTGGCCCTGGCCGGAATCTCGCCACTTGTTGACCAACAGGATCCGTTGGTTGGTTTTGCCGATTCGTTGCCGTTGTTCGTCAAAGACGAGGACAACCCGACCAGCTTGGTCACGGCCACGAACAAGCTGGCCTATTTCAATCTCCAGTCCTTTCCAGCCACCAAGGCAGCAGGAACGCGAAGGATCTTCTGCCTGGGTGGATCCACGACCCATGGCCGGCCTTACGATGACCGCACCTCGTTTGCCGGCTGGCTGAGAGAATTCCTTCCGCTGGCCGATCCAGCGCACCGGTGGGAAGTGATCAACGCGGGGGGGGTCAGTTATGCCAGTTACCGGGTGGCAGCGGTCAGTGAGCAACTGCTGAACCTGGAGCCGGACCTGTTGATCATCTATACCGGCCACAACGAGTTTCTCGAAGACGTCACTTTCCCGGATTGGCAGGAACGCTCGGGGTTGCTCGAGGAAACCACACTCCTGGCAGCCCATAGCCGTCTTTTCACTCTCCTCTATAAGGGACTCGGCCCCTCTTCCCAGGGGACTCCGCAGGCGGCCCTGCCTGGCGAGGTCGACGAGATACTCAATCACACGGTCGGCCCCAGTTCCTACAAGCGAGATGACATGCAGCGGGGCCAGGTCGCCACCCTCTTCCAGTTCAACCTGAGGCGAATGGTGCGCCTGGCAGACCAGCACGGTATCCCCGTGCTGCTGGTCACGCCGGCGAGCAACCTGAAGGACTTCTCTCCTTTCAAGAGCCAGCATCGCGAGGGATTGACCGGCCGGGAGAGGCAACAGTGGCAGCAGCTTGTGGACCAGGCTGGCAGGTTGTCCATTGAACAGCAGTGGCCGGAGGCCGTGGCATGTCTTCAAGAGGCCGTTACCATCGACAACCGCCATGCCGGCAGTCATTTCCAACTTGCCACGGCACTCCTCGCGGACAAGAAGTACTCCGCGGCCCTGACTCATTATCAACGGGCCCGGGAGGAAGATGTCTGTCCACTACGGTGCCTGGCTTCCCAGGTCGCTTCGGTCAGGGAGGTTGCCCGCCTGGAATCGGTCCCCCTGGTCGACTTCGAACGCCTGCTCACTGAAAAATGCCGTCAAGAAAATGGACACGAGATCCCGGGGAATGGTTTCTTTCTTGATCACGTGCATCCGACCATTGAGAGCCACCGCCTGCTGGCCGAGCAGATCATCCAGCAGATGGAATCCGACGGCTGGTGGCATCCGGAAGCACGATGGAACGAGGCGCACCGTAACCAGGTCGCCCAGCAGCTGCTCGGATCCATCAACCGGGCCGACCATGCCAGGGCCCGCCGCAACCTGGCCAAGGTACTGAACTGGTCCGGCAAACACATGGAGGCCGGCATCCTTGCTGTTTCCGTGCTGGAGGAGCTTCCCGGTGATCCCGAGGCACTCTCGATTGCCGCTGCCTACATGAGGCAACTGGGACGGATAGAGACTGCCATCGAATACCTTGCCCGGAGAGTCGCATCGGGCGTCAATGGGATGGACAGTCGACGTCGCCTGGCCAGCCTGCTGGTCGAGGCAGGACGACTGGAGGACGCATTGCAGCACCAGCGGACGGTCGTGGAACTCCAGCCAGACGATGCCCAGGATCTTCATCACCTGGGGATCATCCTGGCCGAAATGAAACGCTTCGAAGAGTCCATCTCCTGTTACCAGTCGGCTCTTCAACTTGACGGCACGGATGCCAACATCCACTACCACCTGGGAATTGCCCTGGCAGAAACATCGGACCTGGAAGGTTCTCGAGATGCCTTCCAGCAGGCACTCCGGCTCTCTCCCGCCGATCGCGATGCCTCGTTTAACCTGGCGGTTATTCATGGACAAATCGGTGAACAACTTGAATCACGTGACCCGGAAGCAGCCCGCATGAATTACCGGGCGGCGTTGAAGCTGCAACCTGGCATGACCGATATCCAGGAACGCCTGGAAAAAATAACGACCATGCCCTAGGTGCCCATCCGACGACTGTGGAAGTGGGGCATTTCTTTGCACAGCACCAAGAGGGTAGGATAAAACAACCAGCTGGAATTCCTGCCTCCTCTCCTTCGAAAGCTGTCACTATGACAAACGGATGTGCTTCCCTATCCAGGTTCCTGGTGTTGCTGGCCCTTTTCGTGCCTGGAGAGGTCCTGGCAGAGCAGGATCGGCCAAATATCCTTTTTGCTTTTGCCGATGACTGGGGTTGTTATGCCAGTGCCTATGCCCGCCTGGACCCACGGCCAAGTGCCAATGACGTGGTCAGGACACCGCACTTTGATGGTCTTGCCCGTAACGGGGTGCTCTTCAAGCATGCTTTTGTGACGGCTCCCTCCTGTACTCCCTGTCGAAGTTCCCTGCTCTCCGGGCAGTATTTCTTTCGTACCGGCCAGGGGGCAATCCTGCAGGGTGCCCTCTGGGATCTCGCCATTCCTTCCTACCCGCTGCTGCTGAGAGATGCCGGTTTCCACATCGGCGAAACCTACAAGGTCTGGAGTCCGGGGGCGCCGCGGGATGCACCCTATGGAAGTGGAAAGCATTGTTTTGAAATGGCAGGTGGACGATTTAACCAGTTCTCCCAGAACGTCTCTCGCATGGTCCAGGCGGGCAAGAGCGTGGAAGAGGCGAAACAGGTCCTGCTGGACGAGGTGGCTGGTAACTTCCAGGCCTTCCTCGACGCCAACGCCGATGGAAAGCCCTTCTGTTACTGGTTCGGCCCCACCCTGGTTCATCGCAAGTGGACCAAGGGTTCCGGAAAGGAATACTGGAACATTGACCCGGACGATCTCGAAGGGAAGTTACCTGAGTTCCTCCCGGACGTGCATCCGGTGCGCCAGGACTTTGCCGATTACCTGGGGGAGGTCCAGGCCTTTGATGCCGGCCTCGGGGTCCTGCTTGAATTGCTCACGAAAAATGGACAACGGGATAACACGATCGTGGTGGTCAGTGGCGACCATGGAGCACCTGGGTTTCCAGGCGGCAAGTGCAACCTTTATGACTTTGGTGTCCGTGTCCCCCTGCTGGTCGCCATGCCGGGACAGAAAAAAGGCCGGGTCGTGGATGACCTGGTCAACCTGATGGACCTGGCCCCAACTTTCCTGGAAATGGGAGAGGTGGATGTTCCCGAGGTGATGACAGGAACAAGCCTGGTCCCGCTTCTGGAGTCCAGGAAGAACGGCCAGGTTGATCCGGCACGAACCTGGGTGATCACGGGCCGTGAACGTCACGTCGCCAGGGCACGGGATGGCCAGCTCCCTTATCCCCAGCGGGCACTTCGCACCACCGAGCACCTCTACATTATCAACTTCAAGCCGGACCGCTGGCCGATGGGAAATCCCTCCAACCTGACCGCGGAGAATACCCCCGACACGGCGACGCTGGAAAACAATACTTTCATCACCTTCGGAGACCTGGATGCCAGTCCGACCAAGGCCTGGATTGTCGAGCACCGCGACCAGGAAAAATGGAAGCCGTATTACGAGTACGCTTTCAACAAGCGTCCCGAGGAAGAGCTCTACCTGCTTGCCGAGGATCCGGACCAGGTTCACAACCTGGCGGCTGATCCGGCGTATGCCGGGGTCAAGGCACGGCTGAGAAAGCAGTTGCTGGACGAACTCAAGCGGCTTGAAGACCCACGTGTACTCGGGGATGGCTCGACCTTTGATAAACCACCTTTTGCACCTGGCAACTAGCCAAGCAGGCCCTTGACGACGTTCCCATGGACGTCGGTCAGGCGATAATTACGCCCCTGGTGCTTGAAGGTGAGCCGCTCGTGGTCAATTCCCAGCAGGTGCAGGATCGTCGCATGCAGGTCATGCACATGCACCCCGTCCTCCGCCACGTTGTAGCAGTAGGGGTCGGTCTGGCCATAGCTGGTCCCCGCATTCACGCCCCCGCCTGCCATCCAGAGACTGAAACAGCGGGGATGGTGATCGCGGCCAAAGTTATTGGGATTGAGTTTCCCCTGGCAGTAGTTCGTACGGCCAAACTCCCCTCCCCATATAACCAGTGGGTCATCAAGCATGCCCCGCTGCTTGAGGGCACTGACCAGGGCAGCCGAGGCACGGTCCGTCTCCCGGGCCTGGTTACTGATCCCGCCCTGCAGGTTTCCATGCTGGTCCCAGCCAGGATGATAGAGCTGAATAAAACGGACGCCACGCTCGGCCAGTCGCCGGGCAACAAGACAGTTCGCGGCAAAAGTGCCGGGATTACGGGCATCCTCTCCGTACGCCTTAAAGACGTGCTCCGGTTCATCGGAGAGGTCGATAACATCCGGCACCGACATCTGCATCCGGTAGGCCAGCTCATACTGGGCAATCCGTGACTCGATTTCTGGATCCCTGTTTTCTTCCAGCTGCAATTCGTGCAGTTGCTTCAGCCGCGCCAGCATCTGCTTGCGACTGGTGGCATCCACTCCCCGGGGGTTGTTCAGGTACAGGATCGGCTCTGCCCCACTTCGAAAACGGACTCCCTGGAATGTGGACGGCAGGAATCCACTTCCCCAGAGGCGAGAGACCAGTGGCTGTCCCCCCTTGTTCTTGGTCACCATCACGACGAAGGCCGGCAGGTTCTCGTTTGCCGATCCCAGGCCATACTTGAGCCAGGCCCCCATGCTTGGTCGCCCCGGGAACTGGGAGCCGGTCTGCAGGAAGGTGACAGCCGGACCATGGTTAATCGCCTCGGTATACATCGACTTGACGAAACAGAGGTCATCAGCCACCGTGGCGGTCTGCGGCAGGATCTCGCTTAACCAGGCACCACTTTCCCCGTGCTGTTGGAATGTGAACGGCGAACCGGCCAGCGGCAGGCTTGCCTGGTTTCCGGACATGGCCGTCAAACGCTGCCCCTTGCGGATGCTCTCGGGCAACTCCGTCCCGTGTTTTTCCTTCAAGAGTGGCTTGTGATCGAACAGGTCCATCTGCGAAGGAGCACCGCTCTGGAACAGGTAGATCACGCGCTTGGCCCGGGGTGCATGGTGCAGCTTGTCCAGGACACCATCGCCGGCACCTGCCTGGCCTGCCAGGAGATCAGACAGGGCGATCCCTCCCAGCCCCATGCCGAACTTCCCCAGGAGCTCCCGGCGGCTCATTCCCGCCGCCGGTTCAAAACCGGTACATCGTCGATCTCTCATCTGGCGCCTCTCTCCTTATTTCTTCATCACGCATGCATCAAAATTCATCAGCATATTTACCAGCATGGCGATTGCCGCTACCTCGTCACTCGGCAGCTCCCCGACAGGCCGGGCCTGTCCCGTTGCCAGAAGATCCGTCGCCGCATCTGGATGTGCAGCGTAGTGTTCTCGCTGTTCCCGGCACAGCTGCACCAGCAGCCTGGTTTCCTGTGCAGAGGGACGCCGGCTTGTCAGTCGCCTGAAAGCCTCCACGACAATCCCCTCGACATCCTCGCCATGCCTGGCAACCAGCCGGTGAGCAAGAACCCGGGATGCCTCCACCAGCTGTGGATCATTGAGCAGCACAAGGGCCTGGACGGGCGAACTGGTCCGTTCCCGCTTGACCACACAGATATCCCGCTTGGATGCATCCAGTGCCATCATGGCCGGAGCCGGCCCGGTTCGTTTCCAGTACGTGTAGAGACTGCGGCGATACAATCCCGCTCCATTATCCTGCTTGACCGGTTTAAAAGAGACCGCGACCTCGTAGGGACGCACCGAGGGGCCTCCCAGTCGTGTGACCAGCAGGTCACTCGCCGCCAGTGCATTATCCCGAATCATCTCGGCCGACAGCTGGTAGCTGGCTCCCCGGCTGTAGAGCGCATTATCCGGATCCAGTGACCGCACCTGAAGCGGAACCGTGCTCTTTTGGCGATAGGTCGATGAGCAGACAAGTGTCCGAATGAACTTCTTGACATCCCAGCCCTGGGCGACAAATTCACTCGACAACCAGTCCAGCAAGCGGGGATGGGACGGGGCCGCCCCCTGGCTGCCAAAATCCTCCGGAGTGGCAACCAGCCCATGACCGAAACACATCTGCCAGAGACGGTTGACGGCGACTCGTCCTGTGAGTGGATGGTCCGGCGATGTCAGCCAGCGGGAGAGACCAAGCCGATCCTGAGAAAGGCCCTTGACCGAAGGCAAAAAGGCCGGTGTTCCCGGGTCCACTTCTGTTGTGGGAGCATCATAGGCACCCCGCCGGAGGACATGGCTCTGGCGCCTGGGCTGGAGTTCTTCCATCGTCATGATCTCCGTAAGTCCGTCCTGCAAGCTCCCCTGTTGCTGCCTCACCCGTTCCAGTTCCTTGACCTGCGCACGGTATGGCTCGTTCAATGTTGCCAGGTAAAACTGCTTGAGTCCCTCCCGCAGGTCCCCCTCGACATCGTCCTGCGGGACTGCCAGTGCTGCAGTGAGACTCTTCCCATCATGAAGATGGGATATTTCCAGGACCGTCAGCTGGCGGTCAAAGACCTTAAATTCATCGACCAGGCCCGCGGAGAAACCATTGTCTCGAAATCGCTCACCAATCGTGATCGTATCGCCCCCACCCCCGCTGATATTCTTATAAAGGTTATCCCGCACGATCTCCGTATCCGCAGCCTGGCCATCAATCCATATTTTCAGTCCAGCCGCGCGGCTCGACCCGTCATAGGTCATCGTCACGTGGATCCATTGCTGGAGTGGAATCGGCGTGCGGGTCCGCACCCGAATGGCATTTCCCGGCCAGAAATGAATCAGCGAGGCGCTCAGCCGCCCCTCTTCCAGCAGCATCTGGTAACCACGACTCCCCGCATCGGTCCAGGCACGTGAACGGTGGTAGATAACCGCTCGCTCCTTGAGGTCTGGTGTCTGGATCCAGCAGGCAACCGTGAAAGGCTGGGAGCGGCGAAAGTTCCCAACCTTGGTACCGACACCCGCATCCCCCGAGAGCCTGACTGCCTTGCCAACCTTGCCCTCCACACCCTTGTTTTCCCCGTCACCAAATCCCTCGAAATCAAGATGGGCGACCTGGCCACCAATCGTCGTTTCCTTCGGCCGGTTGGCAAGCCATTGCTGGAAAGCCTGCTGCTGGGCTATGGCCAGGTCGGCAAGCTTATCCTGCTCGGCCCTTATGCTTTCCCAGTTTGCAGCCAGCCGATCCCGCATCGCCCTGTCCGTGATTCGCAGGGTGGGAGTGGGGACCGAGGGAGTGAAATACGAATAGAGCCCGGCTTCATCGATATTATTGAAGTAGGCAAACAGCTGGTAATAATCCCGCTGCGTGATCGGATCGTACTTATGATCATGGCAACGAGCACATTCGAGTGTCAGTCCCAGGAAAGCCGTGGCAAAAGTATGGTTGCGATCCGCCACGTACTCCACCCGGAACTCCTCGGGAGTACTCCCTCCCTCGACCTTCTGGGGATGCAGGCGATTGAAGGTCGTCGCTAGTTGCTGCTGCTGTGTTGCATCGGGAAGCAGGTCTCCTGCAAGCTGCCAGGTGATAAACTGGTCGTACGGCTGGTTGCGGTTAATTGCATCAATGACCCAGTCCCGCCAGGGCCAGACATACCTGTCCCGATCGACCTGATATCCGTAGGTATCTGAATAGCGCGCCAGATCGAGCCAGACGGAAGCAACTCGCTCCCCGAATGCCGGGCTGGCAAGAAGTCGATCGACAAGGCGCCCGTAGGAACCGGGCCGTGTATCCGCCAGGTACTGGTCGATCTCGGCAAGCGTGGGAGGCAGGCCGGTAAGGTCAAAGCTGAGCCGTCGAATCAGCTGTTCCTGCCCGGCCTGCCCGGCAGGGACCAGCCCGGCTGCTTCAAGACGAGCCAGCACAAAATAATCGACCGCATTACGGGGCCAGTCCTGCCGAACCACTGCCGGCAGGGTCACCTCCTCTGGAGGCTGGAAGGACCAGTGGCCGTCCCAGCGGGCCCCCTGCTTGATCCAGCGGTCCAGGATATCGATTTCAGCGGAGGTCAATTCCAGCTTCGATGCGGGCGGTGGCATCTGAACGTCAGGATCTTCCGATGTGATCCGTCGGTACAACTCGCTCCGCGCTGGTTTGCCCGGCAGAATAACCTGGAGACCACTGCCGGCCTGTGCCTGAAGAGCCTCCTCTTCCTGGTCCAAACGTAAATCCGCCTGGCGATTTTTACTGTCCGGACCATGGCACTTGTAACAGCGGTCCGAGAGAATCGCACGGACATGCTGGTTAAAGTCCACCTGGCCAGGTTCCGCCGCCGTAGCCGCAGCCGAGAACAGGCAGCTGGCCAGGAGCATTAATCCACGCGTCTGTTTCATCTGTCCTGTCCTGGAGAGTACGGTAAGTGCAGGCCCACCGTTCTTATTCTACAGTGGATTCCCGTCCAAGGGCGCGTCCCTGCCAGCGGCGCAGCCGCCGGCGTTGCGATAACCGTACAGGTTCCGTTTCGGTCTGCCTGACAATCCAGTCCACCATGTAATTCAGGGCCTGCTCGTTAAATGTCTCTTCAATACTACCGTACTCAACCGGACTCCCTGTCTGGCAGGCCTGGAAAAGATGGTTCAGGTCATCAAATACCCTGGCCGTGGAAAACTGGTTGTGTCCCTTTTCCAGTGCCTTGAGGACCGCCCGCTTGTTTTCCTCGGCCGGGACCTGGAGATCCTTGCTGCCAAACAGTGCCAGCACCGGACAGGGTACCTGCTGAAGGACCGGGGCCGGGTCGTGCGACAGGAAATAGCGGAACCAGGGCGAGGTGATGGAGTCAAACTGTCCTTCCAGCTGCGCACGCAGGGTATCCCGGGTAAAAGCATGTTCGTCCGGCACCATCGCCATCCAGTCATCCAGCTGGGCACCAAGTTGCTTGCGTCCTTCCACCGGATCCTCATGCTCCCCAATGATACGGAACATCTCCAGTTGCACCTTGTGGTTCCAGTCCAGGAACCACTCCGGCCGCTTCGCTGCTTCACCAATCAACCTCGCCTGCTGCTCCAGGATCTGAGATCCCGGGAGACCTGGCCCGGCAAGCATCACAATAAACGCGATCTCATCGGTCCTGGCAGCAACCAGGGGTGCGATCAGGCCGCCCTCGCTATGGCCAGCAAGGCCAATCCGGCGGGCGTCAATCTTTGCATGCCCGGAAAGAAACCGGACGCCGGTCAGCACATCCTCGGCCAGGTCGAGCGTCGTCGCCGGACTCTCTCCCCTGGTCGAGCCGCCGATCCCCCGGTCATCCATTCGCAGCACAGCGACTCCCCGGCGTGCAAGCGCATCAGCGATCACCATGAATGGACGATGCCCGGCAATCGACTCGTCCCTGTCCTGGGAGCCCGAACCGGTAATGAGTAACACGGCCGCGAGCGGCCGTTCGCTACGGGGAAGCGAGAGCGTTCCTGTGAGCTTCACGTCATGAAGCTCATTGCGATAAGTCACCTCCAGCTCGTCATAGGGGAAAGGAGGTTGTGGCTCCTGGGGACGCTGGATCGTTGGATAGCGGCCAACCCGGCGCAGCTTCAGTGGAAGCGGAATTCCGTTCTGGCGGAAGGTCCCAGCCAGCTCCTGGCCATCCTCCGAGAGGGTCGCCTTGAATACCACACCCAGCGATCCGACCTCGATCTGGACCTGCGCTTTTTCACGCTGGACGGCAGAGAGCGGAATACCAAAGGTACTCAGATCAATACTGTCCATCACCCCCTTGAGGGATCCGTCTGGAGCATTCTCGATCTTAAAACCAATTCGCAGCTTCTGGACAACCAGGTTCAGTTCGCCGTACCAGGTTCCAGGGAGCGTGACTGGATCGGCAGCTGCCAGTGGAAACTGGCTCAGCAGGGCAACGAGGCAGGAGAGCCAAAACATTTTGCGGAATGACAAATAGCCCATCTGTCTCACACAGCAATTCACAGGTGGCGGGTATTGGACGTTACTTTAACCTATCAAGCCCAGGAGCGTTACAATACAGTCCGGCTGGAACCCTGCTGCGATTCAGCTTGTTGTGCCAGGCCAGAAAATAACCAGGCCCCGGGTAGACCATTGCCATGCCAGTTTTGGATCGATTTCGACTCGACGGGAAACGTCTCTTTATTACCGGTGGACGCCGGGGGCTGGGGCGAGAAATGGCCCTGGCAATCGCCGAGGCCGGCGCCGATGTGATCCTCGCCGGCCGCAGCGAAGAGAGCCTCCAGGCCACGGCTGACGAGATCAGGCAGCGGGGTCGAACGGCTTTTCCTCTTCAGTGTGACATCGGCGATCCAGAACGATGCCAGGCAATGTGCGAACAGGTTGCCGGGGAACTGGGGCCTGTCGACATCCTGATCAACAACGTGGGAGGACGGCGGGAGAACATTCCCACCGAGCAGATGACCCTGGAAAAATGGCGGGAGCTGATGGACCTGAACCTGACCAGTGCCTTTCTCTGCACTCGTATCGTGGGAGCAGCGATGATCGAACGAGGAGAGGGAGGCCGGATTATCAATATCTCCTCCATCAACAGCATTGTTGCCGGCAAGCGGATCACCGGACGCCATTACGAGACTGCCAAGGCAGCCATGGTCCAGTTCACCAGGGCCGTGGCCGCCGACTGGGCACCCCACAAGATCACGGCAAATGCCATTTGTCCGGGAGGCTTCATGACCGAGCCCAACCAGCGATGGGCCCGCGAGCATCCTGAAGTGATCGAGGGATTCCGGGACCAGATCCCGATGGGGGACTTTGGGCAACCCGAGGATCTTGGACCGCTGGCGGTTTACCTGGCCAGTGATGCCTCACGTTACATGACCGGTGCATCATTGATTATCGATGGTGGCTACACGCTCTGGTAATGAGCCCCTGGATTAGCCCTCCGGAGCGCCACCAGGTGATCCCGCCGGAGGGCCTCCGCCAGGCGGTGTTACATGGACATCCTGCTCATCGGGATTCTTGCCAGGCATCCCGAACAGGCTGGTTTCCCGCACATGCCCCTGCAACACCTGGTCATTCGTGGCGAGCGTGGTGATCTGGATTTCGATCGTGAACTCCCTGATCCATGTGGACCAGCGGTAATATTCCTTCGGCAAGTTGGGGTGATCGTCCGGGTAGAGGCCGTAACTCTCCTCCATGTAATTCCTGACGTCCTGCATCGGAAACGATGTGCCACTCTCAATTGCCTTGCGTTCCTGTTCCTGGAGCCACTCATGGGCACCTGTCCAGGAGGAACGTGCTCGACGATCCTGGATGAACATGAAAATGACCACGCAAAGCAATCCAAGGAGGATCACCCGGCCGACAGTGATTCGCGGTTTTATTGATGGACCGGCAGAGGCACTCTCAGCCGCGTCCCCAGGCACGTCTACCGGTTCTTGCTCCTCGGACGGGGCGTTAGGCGATTTTGGATCGGACATGGCGTCTAAGTCCTTCATAACAAGGAAACAACAATCACCAGCTGTAACTTCATCATCCCACATGGAAATTGAAGCGACAAGTTCCAGTTCCGGGTCGTGCAACAAAAGAAAAGGGGAAACTGGATCAACCAGTTTCCCCTTGATTTCGTCTCATGGAAGCTGCATTCACGCCCATCACGTCACTACAGTTCAATGAAGTCGAAAGGGAGAGCGAACGCAACTAGCCTTCGTCGCCACCCTCTGCAGCGGCGTCATCGCCACCTTCAGCAGCAGCGTCATCGCCACCTTCAGCGGCGTCATCGCCACCTTCAGCAGCGGCGTCATCGCCACCTTCAGCGGCGTCATCGCCACCTTCTTCTTCACCTGGATCTTCACCGGTCATCTGCTCCATCTCGGGATCAGGCTGGTTGTCCATCATATCGGGACCGCCTGGCGGGACCGGCGCTTTCGATTCGCCACAACCCACAACAACCATCAGTGCCGCAACAATCATTGCAGCAAAAAGATTCATATACTTCATCTGCTTTTCCCTTCAAAAGGACTACGAAAAACGATCTACTTGTCGTTAAAAATCAGTCGTCATCGATATGGAACCAGAATCAAGCTGGAAAATTCCCAAAAAATGACACTAAACAAAGTCTAGGCTGCCGTGAAATCGCATGCTATGGGAGCACCCTGCTTTTTCCTTTTTTTCTGATCGATTCGGATATTCTCAACTTTCAGCGATTTATAAATTGCATCACGAAAACGACTTTCGAGGGGGAAATACAAGCTCTTTTTCCAGGAGTTTCTTTCCGCGGCCTGGTGAACAGGATTGTATAATTCACCGTAACAAACCCATGTTTCAAGCAAACGAGACGAATGGCCATTTTCCATTGGCCTTAATTTTTATCCATTTCCAGGAGCGAGATTCCCATGCGTACCGGACACCTGCTTAGCCTCGTCGCCCTTTTCATGCTGTCACTGGCAATCAGCGGTTGTGACAATGGCGACCCCACCACTGCACCGTCTTCGCATAACGAAGAAGTGGAAACTGCCGACCATCACGGCCATCATCATGGCCATGATCACGACCATGATCACGACCATGCCCACGATGGCGATGATATCGATCCGAATCTGATCGCCACGAACCTTGCCAAGCTGACCGAGGAAGATCGGGGTCTGGCAGAGAAACAGAAAATCTGTCTCGTTGGTGGTGAGGCACTGGGGTCCATGGGCCCGCCCGAAAAAGTCGATGTCGATGGCACTCCCATTTTCATTTGCTGTAAATCCTGTGAACGGGAGATCCTGAACAACAAGGAAAAATACCTCCAGCTGGTAAACGCTCTCCAGGACATCGAGGAGGGTGTCGACGCCTTGGAGGACGCTTTGTCCGGAGAATCGAGCGAGGACGATGAAGACAGCGACACGGGTGACTCAACCCAGTAGTCCTTGACGAACCCCCCCCACGGCGAGGTCGCAGCAGCGGCCTCGCTGTTTTTCATGCGCCCACATCGTGCGACGTCCACAGCCGCAAAGCACAACAAAAAACCCGGCCGGCCCTGGGGCCGACCGGGTCACGCATGCTCACAGTCCGGTGACACGATCCTTACTTGACCGAACCGGTGCCATTTTCATTCAGATCGATGGTAAAGCTGTTATCGCCTTCAGCAACTTCAATACCCTTGAGTGGAGTCTGATAGGAAAGCCGAAAGGCAGTACTAATCAGGCTCTCTTCTTTAAATTCAGAGGCACCGTCCTCGGTCAGGGTACCCATTTCAGCGAAGTATTCCGCATTAACGCCGCCACCCTCTTCGTCCATGTCTGGTGCGCCTTCCACTTCCGCGTATTGCTTTTTCTTCAGTTTCGTCACGGTGACCTTGTAGGTTCCAGCAGGGGCACCATCAAGCGGGACGATACTGCCTCCATCCATGTAGTTTGTGACCAGCCTAAACGCCCCCTGGGGGTCAGTTTCACCGCTGGAGACACGCGAGGTGCTTCCCAAAGCGTTCTGTTCGTCTGGGTGAAACGATACTGTCGCTCCCGCCAGTGGAGCACCGTTGTACATGACTGTACCGGTAACAACTGAAACCGGGGGATGGTTCGCCCCACAACCGATTGTGGCAATCAACATGGCACCAACGGCCAGCAAAACAAATTTCTTATGCATTAGTAATCTCTCACATAAAAGGTAAACCAATGAATCCACTTGAGAAGGAGAACACCGATTCACGGGTTATCGTGGCAATTCCTGGGAACTGCATATCAAACAAGATCAAAACACTGTAGGTGGAGTTACTTCTCCGCTGCCTCGATCCACGCCTGGCAGGGATTATTCCCTAAAACTCCAAGGGCGCGATCAATACAAATGAATATAACAGCCTGCGGGAGAGGCCGAAAGGATTTGACATAGTACGTCCAATGAAGTTTTTCTCCCACGCACCTTTTAAAAACCGGGGGGAAACCTCTCAAGCTATGCGCTCCATCCGTGTTCACCAAGAATTGCTCACAAATCACCGGCAAAACAAGCTTTCCGGCCCGTCCTCCCACGTCCAGCGTGGATTGACCGCCCGCAACCGACCTGCCGGAGGCAATGAAACGAAGCAGGCCGGGACGAGAACAGGGCACCCTTTCCCTGATCACACTTCCATGAGTTCGCTGATCGGATGGCTTCCATCGACAGTGATTCTCACCGGCCGGCCATCAGGAGTATGCAGCATCTGACCGGGGTTAATTCCAAGCAGGTGATAAAGAGTGCAGGCCAGGTCTGACGGGGTAACCGGGCGATCCGCAGGACTTTCACCGACCGAGTCACTGGCCCCAAGAACCGTCCCACCACGAATCCCTCCCCCACACATCATTACACTAAAAACACGCGGCCAATGGTCACGACCCCCGAGTGTATTGATCTTTGGGGTCCGGCCGAATTCCCCCATCACAACAACGAGTGTTTCCTCCAGCAGGCCTCGTTGCTGGAGATCTTCCACCAGGGCGGAAAAGGCAATATCAAGTGACGGGACCAAACCGACCGGGACGCGTGCGCCCGCGTAGCCGTCCTTGAGGCGCGTGGCGAGGTTATCGTGGGTATCCCAGCCTCGCTGGTTCACAGTCACAAACGGAACCCCACGTTCCACCAACCGCCGTGCCAGCAGGCAACTCTGGCCAACCGTCCTGGACCCATAACGGTTACGAACCTCTTGCGGTTCCTGCTCCAACGCAAACGCTTCACGAGCAGAACTGGAGGTCACCAGTCGGTAAGCCTGTTCGAACTGGGGATCCTGCCCTTCCCCGTCAGCCGATTCCACCTGGCGGCGGAACTGATCCAGCTGTGCCAGGTAGTGGCGACGGCGCTGCATGCGCTCGGTTGTCACATTGGCAAACAGATCCAGATCCTGGACCTTGAAACCTGCCCTGGCCGGATCACCTCCTACCGAAAATGGTGCCACCGAGGACGGCAGGTAACCATTGCCGGTCAATTTTGCACCTCCAACCCTGAAATCCGGGACAGCAGTATGAGCAGGCAATATCGCATCAGCCGGGGACTTCAGATGCCCCAAAACGGAACCGACGACCGGGTACTCCAGTACTGCTGTCGGCTTGTAACCGGTCATCATGTAGTGCGTGCCAAAATTATGCTCACCAAGCGGGGAGGTCATGGAACGAATAATCGCCAGCTTCTCAATCAACCCGGCCGTCCGCGGCAGCAGGTCACTGAGGTGAATCCCCGGAATACCTGTCTGGATGACCTGGAAAGGCCCTCGCACTTCCTGCGGGGCCTGCGGCTTGGGATCGAGCGTCTCCAGGTGGCTTGGGCCCCCATCAAGCCAGATCAGGATGCAACGCCGTGCCGCACCACCTCCCTCGGCAGCTGTCGCCAGCTGTCCGGCCGTCAGACCGAGCGCTGAAAGCGTTCCCAGCTGGAGTACCTCGCGCCGAGAGATGCCATCACGCCGACGTTGCCATGCCCGTTCTCTTTCGCCCATCTCCATCATCCTTCTATCGCCCCTAGTGGTTGGTAAGAAACTCCTCGCTGGAAAGGATGCTCCAGAAGAGATCCTCCAGCAGATGTCGCCGCTTTCCTGGTTCATGGATGCCCGACAGCTGGCCTGTCCAGTATTTTCTTTCCAGGTCATTCAAAGTGCGACTGAAACAATACATGTAGAGCTCCTCAATAATCTTCTCTCCCGCAACGCCATCGTCGACGAGCCTTCCGAGCCGGCCAGCCGGATCGGTTATCCTTCCGTTGACAAGATCCCCATTGAGCCAGTGAAGTCGTCGGGCAAGACTACCGGCCGCGGCGCCTCCTGCAGATTCACACGATTCCTCCCTGCCACAACGACCCAGCACGTCGAGCGCCCGGGAAGGAATCCCGGCATGTACCAGTTCCACGGCACGGGTACTGGCCTGGACCCCCTGGAAATCTTCTTTCACCCCGGTGACATCGGAAATAGCATCCAGCAGGACCTCTGCATCCAGTTGCTTGACCAGTGCATGGGAGTAAAACCGGTCATCCATCTTGTTCGCTGGCAAGGGTCGAGAGGACCGGCGATAGCAGTGACTGAGAGAAATCACTTTAAGGGTATGTCGAAGGTCATAACCATGCCTGACAAAATCCGCCGCCAGTTCGTCCAGCAACCCGGGATGGGTTGCTGGATTCGTGGCTCGCAGATCATCGGTCGGCTCCACCAGCCCCCGTCCCATCATCGCTTTCCAGAGACGGTTTACCATCGCCCTTGCAAAGTAGGGATTGTCGGAGGATGTCAGCCACTCGGCCAGCAACGGTCTCGTATCCCCCTGGACTTCCAGGAAGGAACCCCCGGGGATTCGCTGGAGAGCATCCTGGCCGGTCCGGGGGTGGGTCACCGTACCGTTCTCCCGCAGGCCAATCACCCGGCCTGACTGGATCCTCGCAAAGATCGCCGCCAGTCCGTGGTAATCATCCTGTGTCCAGCGGTCCAGTGGATGGTCATGGCAGTTGGCACATCGAAGCCGCACGCCCATGAAAAGCTCACTAAATAACTCGGCCTGCTCCCGGGCCCCTTTCACCGTGCGGTAGAAATTTGCCGGGCCATGCTGATGGGAATCCCCGCCGGCAATGACAAGCTGCCGGGCCCAGTGATCCAGGCCAGTCCCCTCGTTCAACTGGCTCCGGACCCAGGCATGGTAAGCCCTGGCACCCTCGGTCTCCCTCGGCTGGGCATGGATGCGCAACAAGCTCGCATAACGGAATGTCCAGAAGCTGATAAATTCCTGCGATGCAAGCAACTGGTCGACCAGGTGTTCCCATTTCTCCTGCCCCGGCTGCTTTTCAAATCGCTGGACTTCGAACGGGGTTGGCAGACGGCCAACCAGGTCCAGGTAGATCCGCCGTACCAGGACGCTCTGTTCAGCCATTCTTGAGGTCGGCAGCCGTAACTGTGCAAGCTGCTGATTCACCTGGTCATCCACAAAGCCTGCTGAAAGACTTGGCCCCTCCTCGGAAAGCGTCTCCTGGAGGGGAATAACTATCTGCATACTCAGCACGCGGTCCAGGTAACGCGCCAGCACGACGTGCTGGCCGCGCCGTTTCACTGTGATCCTCGCCTGGTCAGAAACCGCCAGCGAGGAATCATCCTCGGCTGTAAAAACGGTCCAGCGGGTAACATCGGTTTCCGTACCGTCGCTAAAGGTCGCCAGGGCCCGCGGTTTGAATGAATCCCCCGGCTGTTGAAGCACCCGGCGTGCCGGGGTCACACGGAAAGCCAGCAGATGTCGCGATATCTTTCGTGTTGCCCCCGCGGTGATCCACTCAAGTAACAACTGGTATCCCTCGCCCTGGTCATCAAGGCGAACACCTCCGCCATGGTCGAGCAAGCCGGAGGGCTTGAGTAACACCAGGCTCCTGTCCGGCTGAGCCAGATTGACACGCCTCCCCTGCACATCGAATACGAGTCGCTGGTGGTCAAACGCCGGGTTACTCCCATAGAGCGACAACCGCAATCCGCCGCGGCCGGCGGCTGCCCCGTGACAGGCCCCGGTGTTACAGCCTGCACGAGTGAGTACCGGGAGAACCTGCGTGTCAAAATCGACCTCGGCAGCCCCCAGTGGAGAACACCAGGTACCGACAATGAGAAGTCCGCACAGGAGCTGGACCGGTTTCAGCACAACAATCTCTCTCTCTCCAGGAGGAGCTTATCGCGGGGATTTGGAGTCGGGCTGCGACGGGCGCTTGGGCCGGCTCTCCGGCTTTTTTTCTTCCGGGTACTGTTTCGCCCACTTCTGCAGGTACTCCTGGGCACGCGTGGTCCCATAGTTCCCCAGCACGCCCCCGCCGATGATTCGCCTTGCAACACGGCCGATCTGGAGCCGGGCTGCTGGATTCTTGGCAAAAAACTCCTCGGCCTCCCTGGCCGCTTTCTCCACCTGCTCGGCCGTCGCCTGCTTGTTGAGCACCGGCGCGAGAATGGGACGCAAGTTGATTTGCTGTGGATTTTCCGTGTTTCCCCGGTACCGGGAAGCTCCAAGCTGCGCCAGCGTCGGCATCTTGCCACCAATCGCCCCCAGGACCGTGCCCAGTATCCGCGGCGTGTCCGCCTGAACACTGGGATCCACGATGGCAAAATTGGAGACTACTTTCCCATCCTTGGCAAAAATCACCGTCATCGTGACGTTACGATTCAGCCCATAGGCCCCGGGGCCTTCCAGACCGTCCGTGGAAATCGTCACGGGCCGTTGCGTGACCAGGGCACCCTTGGCCGCTACCAGCCGTGCCCGGGTGGCGGTCACATCGCCGGTCAAGAACACGGTCGCCCCGTAGACATCCTCTTCCCGCTGGATGGTGAAGTTAATGAGCACACGGGTTAGTGCCAACGAGGGTCTTGTCAGCTGGTGCACAAAGACAATCAGTATCGGCTTTTCTCCGGCAGCCTTGACCAGGTCCAGATCCTTCCCTTGCTGATCACCAAAAACAGCCTGGGCTGTCAGGGGCGGCAGTTTCTCAGCAGCCTGGGGACCGGAGAAGATCTTCTTCTCGACTGCCGGCTTCTGCTCTTTCTCTCCTTGTTCTTGCTGCTGAGCTGAAAGCACAGACACGAAAAGCAGAGGGAGCAAGGACAGCTGGCAATATCGATAGATCATTATGGCATTCCCAAAAAATAGATGGCTTGATCAGGCTGAAGATGCGGAAACGTATCGAAGCATGGCTGAAAGTAATTATAGCCCCGCTGCCGGCGACGATTGAAGTTTTGCAGTCGCCAATCGAACGTAATATTCAACCACCTGGAAACCACAAAGTTCTTATTTTTCTTTCCCGCTCCTCCTCTTTTTATTTTCCGGTGGGCTTTCTCCCGGGCTGCTGTTTCCCCTTTCCTTTCTTTTGCATGGGGGGAATCGGGTTGGCCAGTTCCTCCTCCGTCTTCGCACGGGCCATCAGGGCACTGGTCTCCTGCCGCCAGTCCACCAGCTGTTGATGCAACTCGGCAACACGGCTGGGCTGCTGGCCGGCCAGGTCATGCTGTTCTCCTGGATCTTCCCGGAGGTTGTACAGTTCCAGCTTTCCCTGCTCAAAAAACTCCAGCAACTTGTAGTCCCCCTGGCGGACCGTGGAGACCGGTGTCGTCCGCCAGACACGATCGGGAATGTAGCTTTCCAGGTACCCTGGGAAATGCCAGTAAATCGCATCCCTCTTGAGCGCCCGGGAGGGATCTCGGAGGGCCGGAAGAATGCTCACCCCATCCAGTGGCTGTTCCACCTTCCGCACCCCTGCCAGTTCCATGAAAGTGGGGAACATGTCGACATGCACGATCGGCTCATCACTCTCGGAAGCCGCAGGGATCTTTCCGGGCCAGCGAGCCACAAAGGGGACGCGGACTCCACCTTCATAAAGCGTCCCCTTGCCCCCACGCAAAGGGGTGTTGTCCGTGATCCCTTTCCGCTGATCCGTTCCAGGGACACTGTAACCACCCAGGCCCCCGTTATCCGAAGCAAAAACAAGCAGGGTCTGATCAGCAATATCCAGATCATCAAGAACTTTCATCACCCGGCCGACACTTTCATCCACACTCTGGATCATGGCCGCATAGACCGGGTTATTGTGGCCCCCGACGGGAGGTTTTTTCTTGAAACGATCGACCAGCGGCTGCTTCGCCTGGATCGGTGTGTGGACAGCGAAGTGGGCAAGGTAGAGGAAGAAGGTCTCCTCCTGGTGCCGCTCGATAAAATCGACCGCCTGGTCGGAAAGGAAATCCGCAAGGTACTCCCCGTCCTTCGTGGGAACCTCGGGACGGGTCACGAAGTTGAAATGGCGGCCATTGGAGACGATTGCCTCGTCAAATCCTCGCTCGCCCGGGTGATATTCTGGTTCATTGCCAAGGTGCCATTTGCCAAACATGCCGGTCACGTAACCCGCCTGCTGAAGGACATTCGCAACCGTCTGACGGTCCAGGGGCAGGCGTGTCTTGTTCTGGGGAGGGACCATCAGGCGGTTCTTGTCCTGGCCACGCTTGAAGCTTCCCACCGTGTAGACTCCCGTCCGGGGAGCATACTGGCCGGACATCAAGGCGGCCCGTGTGGGAGCACAGTTCTGGCATGTGTAGTAACTGCGCATGATCATCCCCTGCCGCGAAAGCCGGTCAATATTGGGGGTTTCGTAGTATCGAGTCCCCATGCAGCCGATGTCCGTCCAGCCGAGATCATCGGCCATGATAAAGATGATGTTGGGACGTGGAGCAGCCTGCACCGAGGCGGCAGGGGCGGAAAGGAGAAGCAGAAGGACAAGCAAGAAAAAACGTCGCATGACAGCTCCAGGACAGGGAAAAAGATGACCAGCCCACCCGGGCTGTCGACCGGGGTATTCTACCATTGCCCCATGCCGGCATGTTATGGTGACACGCTGCCTGTTCACCGATTCCGCCGTCCCCGGGGAAAGAGCTGATGTTGAGAAGGAATCTCCTCTGCTGCGTGAGCCTGCTTGGCATGCTCTCCAGTCCACTGGCTGCCGAGCAGACCCGGCCGAATATTCTCTGGATCAGCACCGAGGATATCAGTGCCCATATCGGCTGCTACGGGGACCCACATGCAATCACCCCCCACATCGACCGGCTGGCTGAGCAGGGAGTCCGTTACACGAACGCTTATGTTGTGGCGGGCGTCTGCGCCCCCTGCCGATCCTCGATCATCACCGGCCTGTACCCGACGTCACTCGGCACCCACCACATGCGTTGCCAGGCCCAGCTTCCTGCGCGGGTCCGCTGTTTTTCTGAGTACCTCCGCAAGGCCGGCTATTACTGCACGAATAACAGCAAGACCGATTACCAGTTCAAACGCCCGGCAGAGAGCTGGGACGAATCAAGTGGCAAGGCCCACTGGAGAAACCGGCCCGCCAAGGACCAGCCTTTCTTCGCCGTTTTTAATTTCACCACCACACACGAAAGCCGGATTACCTCCAGCGACCGTTACCAGGCCGCTACGTCCATGCTTACACCCGGTCAATTGACCGACGCCGAAAAACTCCGAACACTTCCTCCCTACTACCCGGACACCCCCGTGACTCGCAAGGACTGGGCACGAAACTATAACTTGATCACTGCAATGGACCAGCAGGCAGGCACGATCCTTGGGCAGCTGGAGGAGGATGGGCTCACCGGTTCGACCATTGTCTTCTTCTGGTCCGACCACGGCATCGGCTTGCCCAGGGCAAAACGCTGGCTTTACGACTCGGGCATGCATGTCCCCCTGGTCGTCCGCATCCCTGAAAAATACCGACTGGGGCAACAGGGGCGACCCGGCTCGGTGAATGATGAACTGGTGAGCCTGATTGACCTGGCCCCAACCATGCTCAACCTGGCCGGTCTCTCCCTGCCCTCGTATTTCCAGGGCCGTGCCTTCCTGGGGTCCTCCCTGGGAGAGCCCCGGCAGTACGTCTACGGTGCCCGCGACCGGATGGATGAACGCTATGACATTATCCGCGCCGTACGGGACAGGAAGTTCAAGTACCTGAGAAATTACGAACCCTTCAAACCTTACTACCAGTACATGAACACACCGGAAAAAGGTGCCACGATGCAGGAGCTGCGGCGGCAGCATGCCGCCGGAAAGCTCCCGCCGGCAGCCCGACTGTTCATGGCCGATTCCAAGCCGGCCGAGGAACTCTACGATACAACTGTTGATCCGCACGAGCTCACGAACCTGGCAGGGAATCCGCTTTACCGGAAGACCCTGATTCGCATGAGAACGGCACACCTGGACTGGGTATCCGAAACGCGTGATGTGGGTTTGATTCCGGAGCCGGAGATCATTGTCCGCGAGAAAGAACTGGGCAGCCGTTATGCAATCCTGCGGCAGGCGGGGGCAAAAAGCCTGGTCGCAGATCTTCGCCAGGTTGCCAACCTGGGGTTGGCCGGAACCGACGGCCTTGATGATCTCAACCAGGCACTCCGATCCCCGGATGCTGCCATACGCTACTGGGCCCTGGTCGGGCTGGGCAACCTGAGTGAGAAGGCTGCGGCATCTGCCGATGCTGTTACCCGGCACCTGGATGACTCCTCTGCCATCGTACGAATCGCGGCGGCACGGGCGCTTGCCCGCATGGACCGGCCCGGCCCGGCACTGGTCGTGCTCCAGAAGGAACTGGCAAGCAGCGAAGAATGGGTTCGCCTGAATGCCGCCATCGTCCTGGACGAGATGGATGAGCAGGCACGACCGGCTATGATGGCATTGAAAGAGGCGACCAGGGATCGCCAGAACAAGTACGTGGTGAGGGTGGCCAACCGGGCACTCAACGAGTTGCTCGGAACCAACACGATAGTCCCCTGACCGACGAACGGGAGCGATCTTGTGAATTCATCCGCACCACGCCTGCTGATCCTGGGCGCCCACCCCGACGATGCCGAATACCACAGCGGCGGCCTCGCCACGCTTTATTCCAGGATGGGAGCCACTATTCGCATGGTCTCGGTCACCGATGGCTCAGCCGGCCATCACCAGATGCAACCCGCCGACCTTGCCGTGCGACGCCGCCTGGAAGCCGGGGAAGCAGGACAACTGATCGGTGCCGAGTACGTGACCTGGGACCATCCTGACGGATCCCTGCAACCGTCACTTGACCTGCGCGAGGATATCATCCGGGAGATACGCGGTTTTCAACCTGACCTGCTGCTGACCCACCGAACCTGTGATTACCATCCGGATCACCGGGCCGTCGGTCAGGCCGTGCAGGATGCATGTTACATGGTCACCGTTCCACTGGTCCTGCCCGATCTGCCGGTTGTGGAATATGACCCGGTGGTCGCCTACATGCCCGACCCGTTCACGCGACCTGTTCCCATGCGAGCGGATATTATGATCCCTATCGATGACTGCCTGGACACCATCGTCAGGATGCTCTCCTGCCACGAATCCCAGTTCTTCGAGTTCCTGCCTCACAACATGCACGCCACCACGCCGGTTCCAGAGCAGGAGGATGGAAAAAGACAATGGCTCACAGACTGGTACTGCCGGATGCTCCAGCAAAGACGTGAACGATTTGACCTTCAACTCGAAGCACATTATGGATCGCAGCGGGCCGCGACGATAAAGTACATAGAGGTTTACGAAGTCAGCGAGTATGGCCGCAGCCTGGATGGCACGCTTCGGAGCCGGTTATTCCCTTTCCTTTCGACGCCGCAAGAATCCCCATGAGCCCGATCTTTTCCAGACACCGCCATGTGCTCCTGCTGGCAGGATTCCTGGTAGCCGTGGGTGGCTGCCGAAAGAATTTATGGCCCGGCCCGGACGCAATTGATGCCGATGCTCCCTCCGAATTCACCGTGAGCAGCTCTGGCCTGCGGTACAGGATCCTCCGCCGAACCTCTGGTGCACGTCCCGAACCTGACAGCAAGATACACGTCCATTATCGTGGCTGGCTTGCAGACGGAACCGTCTTCGACAGTTCCTACGATAAAGGAATGAGCATGGCCTTTATCGTGGAACAGACGATCCCCGGATGGGTCGAGGGACTGCAGTACATCGGAGAAGGAGGCATGATCGAGCTGGAGATCCCACCTGAAATCGCTTACGGGGAAAAAGGAAGCCCACCCCTGATTCCTGGTAATGCAACACTTACTTTCCGGATCGAATTACTCGACGTGGAAGAGTGAGCCTGCCAGGCCAGGTTCGGTTCGGAGAGTGCAGGCAAGGCAGCCTTCCTACTTGGCGCCCCTGGCGATCTCTTCCTTGGACATCGTCCTGACGACAAGCAAGATCTCACAAACCAGGTCATCGCCCATCTGGGCAACACCAGGCTGGCGGGGTTTCACCGTCTCCCGCTTGGGAGGATCCGACGGGGGATCAGGGATCTCATTGCCCGAGGAGAGAATGGAACCGGTAAGAGATCGGCCCATGCCACTTATCAGGACAAGGTCCATCATCAGGCGTCCCGCGCGGTTGCGGAATCCAGCCAGCGGCGACTTTTCTGACCCCGGAGAATCATCCGGGTTCCACTGGGTTGCAATCGCCTTTTCCAGGTTACCAAAGGCCTCCATGTCGGCCGGCATGATCGCCAGGTTGAACCGGTAGGCCGCGACCTCGCCGTGGTAGTTGTGCAGGTCCCGGGACATTTCGTCGACCTGGCGGCCGCTGCAGACCACGTAGATTAAATCCACCTGTTCATCACTACTCTTTGGATCCGATGGCTTGCGGGCAATGCCCTCGAGGAAACGGTTTTCCAGCAGCTCTTTTTCCAGGTCCATGTCCACCTGGATGGAATCATCAAAAACAATACCATGCTTCATCAGTACCCGGTCGATAACTTTCGACTGCTCGCCCTTCTCGGAAAGCCCGATCTCCATGACGAACAGGAGCTGGTCTGCCACCAGGGCATCCACGTTGACCGTTCCTGGAACCATCTCCTCTTCGGGCAATGGCGTCTTCTCGCGAACTGCGTCTGGCGTAGTACTCTCCGGGGGGCTGTCATCGGCTACCGTGCCACCCGGCAGATGCGGAGGTGGATCGCTGTTGTCGAGATTCATGACAATACCTATCCCCACCCCGAGCACGAGCACCGCTGCGATGACGGCACTCCAGGCAGCGATCCGCGGCCGGCCACTCACCGCCGGGGAAACATGGGCATGGGATTCGACCTGATCTTCTCCCCCGGCCAGGGAATGATCCTCTGCCAGCCCACCCATCACCTGGTCTGCAAAGTTGTCGCCCAGCTCGCGTGACGGTAACTGGCGGAGGGCCGAACCAATCAACTGAAGTTCTTCCAGCTCCTTGCGGGCTCCAGGGTTCCCTGCTAACTGATCCTCGACCTGCTGGCGATCAACCGGTGAAAGTCGATCATCCAGGTAGTCCTGGATCGCCGTCTCGGTATTTTTTTCGCGGTCGGTCATGTGTAATCTTGGACTGTCCGAGGGATGGATGGGGTCCTTGCCACGTTTCGCAGTAGCCGCAGAAAGCTTCTTTGCGAAAAATCCGATAAGGGCCTGCCCGGTAGGCCCTTACTATTCCATCGTCATACACCGTGAGGACGTTTACAGGATGACGACTCTAATTCAATGATCCAGGCCGGTAGCCCCCAGGGAGGAGTGGTGCAAGTCTCGATATATAAGGTACTTATAGGCTCTCAAGAACGTCTTTGAGTGACCAGTCAGTCCCTATCTTGCTGAAGTTTGACGAGCATGTCAAACAAATTGCGCGCCCCGAATGAAAACAGACAGCCGCCTCTTCCACACCCTAAAAAACAGGGTTTTATAAGCGTTTTTGGACTTGGACGGTGACCGCCCACCCGGATACCCCATTCCACTTATTTTAACCAGATTTACAGCGCCGCCTGGCCCTAGGCCAGCAGTTCCTTGACCACGTTTCCATGGACATCGGTAAGCCGGAAGTCACGTCCCTGGAAGCGATAAGTAAGTTGCTCGTGGTTAATTCCAAGGCAGTGCAGGATGGTTGCATTTAGATCGTGGATATGAACCGGATTTTCCACGATGTTGTAGGAGAAATCATCGGTTTCGCCATAGACAATGCCGGGCCTGACACCCCCGCCCGCCATCCACTTGGTATAGCATCTCGGGTGATGGTCGCGACCGTAGTTTGTCTTGGTCAATCCACCCTGGCAATAGATCGTGCGTCCGAACTCACCACCCCAGATGACCAGTGTATCCTTGAGCATGTCACGTTGCTTCAAGTCATTGATCAGTGCCGCACAGGGTTGGTCAACGATCCCGCACTGTCGGCGGATATCCTTGGGCAGGTTCCCATGCTGGTCCCACTGCCGGATAAAGACCTGGGTAAAACGCACATCACGTTCCGCCAGCCGCCGTGCAAGCAGGCAGTTGGCTGCAAAAGTACCGGGTTTCGTGACCTCCGGGCCGTACATCTCCAGCGTCTCTTTCGATTCATCGGAAATATCCGTCAGTTCCGGCACCGAGGTCTGCATCCGGTACGCCATCTCGTACTGGGAAATACGAGAGCGGATTTCTGGATCCCCAATCTCACGGAACCTTTCCTCGTTCAACTTTGCCAGGTTGTCCAGCATCCGACGCCGCATCTTGGAACTGATCCCAGCCGGGTTGGAAAGGTAAAGCACCGGATCCCCTGTCGACCGCATGCTGACACCCTGGTGCCGGGTCGAAAGGAAGCCGGAACCCCACAAACGGGAGTAGAGGGCCTGGCCACCAAATCCACCATTCACAGTCGAGTGCAAAACGACAAAAGCAGGCAGGTTCTGGTTCATGCTTCCCAGCCCATACGACAGCCATGCACCGGTACTCGGGCGTCCAGGAAGCTGGCTTCCTGTCTGGATATAGGTGATCGCCGGGTCATGGTTGATGGCCTCGGTATTGACCGTCCTGATCACTGCCAGGTCATCGATCACGCTTGCCGTGTGCGGCAGAGCTTCACTCACCCACGCCCCGTGCTTTCCATGTTGATTGAACTTGAAAATCGACGGGGCGATGGGAAACCTTTTCTGTCCCGACGTCATCGTCGTAATGCGCTGCCCGTTTCGAATCGAATCCGGCAGATCCTTGTCATACCAGTCATTCATCTTTGGCTTGTAGTCCCACATGTCCAGCTGGGACGGTGCTCCCGACATGAACAGGTAGATCACCCTTTTCGCCTTGGGAGCAAAATGCGGCAGGCCGGGTACCTCCGCACCGGTCGCCGCTTTCTCCGTGGGGGCAGCGGACAGTTCCGGGTTCAATAGCGAGGCAAGCGCGGCGGTACCGATCCCGGCAGCCGTGCGGCCAAAGAAATGACGCCGCGTTTCGAACAATTCAGATTCGCGAATCGGGTGCATTATGCTGTTCCTCCTACCCCTTGGTTACGGTTTCACTCAGGTTCAGCAGCAGGTGGGTAATCAATGTCCAGCTCGCCAGTTGACTGGCATCGAGGGACTCATTTCGCGGCGACTCACCTGTGGCAAGCAGCTTCATCGCCGCTTCCGAATCTTCCTTGAACTCCGCGTCGTACTCGGCAAAAAGCTGGCTGACCAGTGCAAGTTCACTCGGCGTGGGGTTCCGTGCAATCGTGGCGCGGTAGGCAAACGTGATTTTCTGATCGATGCCGGAACCACCCTCGACCATCACTCGTTCGGCAAACTTGCGGGCCGCTTCGACGAACTGCACATCATTCATCAGGGCAAGTGCCTGCAGCGGCGTGTTTGTCCGGGCCCGTCGTACCTGGCAGGTTTCCCGGTCCGGAGCATCAAAGATGGCCATGGTCGGCGGAGGAACCGTTCGTTTCCAGAACGTGTACATGCTTCGCCGGTAGAGCTTTTCACCCACGTCCTGTTTGAACACGGACGTGTTACTTCCACCAAAACCAACCGGCTTCCAGAGTCCGGCAGGCTGGTATGGCTTGACACTCTGGCCACCAATTGTCTCCACCAGCAGACCTCTAATCGCCAATGCCTGGTCACGGATGATCTCTGCATCCAGGCGATACCTTGGGCCCCGGGCAAGTAACCGGTTACCGGGATCGACATCCAGTTTTTTCGGATCGACCCGGGAAGACTGGCGGTAAGTCGCCGACATGACCAGCATCTTCTGCATCCGTTTGACATCCCAGCCGGACTCGATGAAGTCAATCGCCAGCCAGTCAAGCAATGCCGGATGAGATGGGCGTTCTCCCTGGACACCAAAATCCTCGGATGTCTTGACCAGCCCGGTCCCAAAATAATGTTGCCAGAACCTGTTTACCGTGACACGGGCGGTCAACGGGTGGGTTGGGCTGACAAGCCACTGGGCGAGTCCGAGCCGGTTCCCGGGGGCACCCTCAGGGGCCGCACCAAGCCAGGCTGGGACCTCTGAGGAAACTTCCTCTCGCTTCTCGGTATACTGGCCCCGGTACAACACGTGCGCCTGGCGGGGCTGCGCTCGTTCCTGCATCACCAGGGTGGACGGGACCGCCTTCTCAAGTTCAGCCAGCGCCTTTTCCAGGTCGGCCTTCTGTTTCAGCGGTTCGGCAAAAATCTCACGGGACCTGGGATTCACCTGAATGAGGAAGTAGCGGCTGAGCTGCTTCCGCTGGGTGTCATTCCGTTTCTCTTTTTCGATATCCAGGATTTTCTGGATCTCGCCGGGAACCCCCGCCTGCCTGGAAACCTTGTGGTACTGTTCCCAGGTCGCAAGCGACTCTTGCTGCTCCACTGTCAGCGGTGCAATCGTGACAACACCTGCCTTGTCCCAGTAAACGGTGCCGCCAAATTGCGTGAAGGCCCAGCCGTTGATCTTGGAGCCGGCCCCAAGCCCTACCGTGGCAACCGGGACTTCAAGCCTGACCCATTTCCCGGTTTCGGGGAGTGCTCCCATCGGCTTGTTCGACGCATTGTTTTTCCCGGCAAGAAATGCCTTGTCCGCGCCCCAGTGGGCCCGGTGTTCCCAGGTGCCATCATTGAACTGGAGCTGGAGTGTTTCCGGAGGATTTTCCGGGTCAAGGTAGACATAGGTAAAAAACGTATCGTTCGCTCCAATTACCAGCGGATCCTTGGCCTCGGTGAAAAAGTGTTGCGTGATCCCCTCTCCGGTCCGCCTGAAAGAGTTCTTCCCACTCAATACCGGGTGATCCGGCGCGGTCACAAAATGCCACGGATCATCAATCTCCCCGGCAGGACCACCAGCGGGCTTGGCACCTTCCGGCAGGGTATCATCAAACCAGACCCTGTCCTCCTTTTTGAATTCCGGGAGAGCATTCTCACCAATCGGGTCCACGTAATTCACGTCCGCGATTCCCTTTTCAACCCTGGCAGCCGCCACAGTCACCTCCTCGTTGAGGCGTTTTTTCTCTGCTTCCTGGTCGGCACTGGGAACCTTGACAACGGGAGGGGGCAGAAGCGCATTCCCATCCATCGCTCTTTCGGTGAGGCTGAAAAAATACGAGAAGAGCTGGTAGAACTCTTTCTGTTTCAGCGGATCAAACTTGTGGTCATGGCAGACCGCGCAGCCGGCCGTCAAACCCATCCAGACCGTTGCGGTCGTTTCCACCCGGTCCACGGCATAACGGACGTAGTATTCTTCATCGATAGAACCGCCCTCGCTGGTGGTCACGTTACAGCGGTTAAAACCGGTTGCCACACGCTGCTGGAGCGTCGGTTCAGGTAACAGGTCCCCGGCCAGCTGTTCGATCGTGAACTGATCAAATGGCATGTTGCGATTAAATGCCTCGATCACCCAGTCGCGGTAAGGCCAGATGGACCGTTCATTGTCCAGGTGCAGTCCATGGGTATCGGCATATCTCGCCGCATCCAGCCAGCTGCGGCCAAGATGTTCCCCGTAGCGGCGGGATTCCAACAGCCGGTCCACCACATGCTCGTAGGCACGCGGGGAGGGATCCGCAAGAAAATCATCCACTTCCTTGATGGTTGGTGGCAGTCCTGTCAGGTCCAGCGTCACACGGCGAATCAGTGTTTCCCTGTCCGCCACGGGTTCCGGCTGGAGTCTTTCCGCCTTTAACCGCTTCTGGATAAACAGGTCAACCGTGTTCTGAGATTGCCATCGCCGGACCTGCTTGGGCAGAGCCGGCTTGCGGGGAGGAATAAAAGCCCAGTGTTCCGACCAGTGTGCTCCGGATTGAACCCAGGCCTTGATGCTGGCGATCTCTGCCGGACTGAGCGTTTTTCCTGTCTCGGGCGGAGGCATCCGGAGGTCGGGGTCATCCGCCGTGATACGCTCGATGATCATGCTCCTGGAAAGATCACCTGGCACAATCGGGATCCCCCCCGATTCTGTTTCCGACCTGGCCCCATCCTCCTGGTCAAGCCTCAGGCCGGCCTGCCTCTGGTTCTCGTCCGGACCATGGCATTGGAAGCAACGGTCTGACAGAAGCGGCCGAATATCGCGGTTAAACTCCACCGCATCATCCTTGGCCGCCAGCGGGGAAACTCCCGCCCAGCCCAACAGCACAATCCACAGCAGTAGTCGTCGTTCCAGAGCAGTCTTCATCGTTTGTTTTCCATCCACTGGGAAGACATTGGTGGGGAATTCTTACCCCTGCAAACTTAAACAAACATCTCGACACTGTCCAACATCCCAGCGGGTACCTGGTGAGCTTCAAATCATTTGCTCAACGGTACTTGCCCCCTCTACAATGGAGCCAGCGACTGGCAGGATCTGCCAGCAGCACGGACAGGCCCAGGAAGGGTGTTTCATGCAGAGACAGGATGACGATCGACGAACTATCGTAACGGTTACCGAGCGACAATTTCGTCCACTTTCTCTTCCTGCAGCCCTGCTTTTGGTGCTCGGGGCGGTCTCGACCCTGTCGGCGGTCGACCTGCAGACAGCGCGTGAACTCTACAATACCGGTGACTATGCCGGTTGCAGCCAGGCCGCCTCCATGCAACTGGCCTCGACACCCTGGATGGAATCCTGGTGGCGACTCCAGCTTCGCTGCCAGCTGGAGATGGGAGAATACACGCAGGCGACGGAGACCTACGAGGAGGCGGCCCAGCGTTTCTCCACTAGTATTCGTCTGCGATGGCTCGGCTACCGCGCCTTCCAACATGCCCACCAGCGAGACCAGGCAGATACCCTACTCAATGAAATTGAACGGCTGGTCAACCAGACACCCTGGAGATACAGCGACCCGATCAACCGGGTAATCGTCGGTCGCCTGTTCCTCCTTCGCGGGGGAGACCCCCGGCAGGTCCTTGAACTGGCCTACGATCGTGCCCAGCGGGATAACCCGGACATCATCGATGCCACCATCGCCACGGCCGAGCTGGCCCTGGAAAAACAGGATTACGCGCTGGCATTAAGTTCCCTGCAGAAAGCGGTAGAGATCGAGGAGGACAACCCGTTTGTCTATTACCTGCTTTCCCGTGCTTTGATTCCGACCGATCCAGCCAAGGCATCCGCGGCCCTGGAGAAAGCGCTGGAGCTGAATCCACACCACCTGCCGACGCGCCTCTTCCTCGCGGAGCGGATGATTGATCAGGAACAGTATGCCGGGGCCCGAGAACAGCTCATGCAGATCCTCCGCATCAACCCACGGCTCAGCCAGGCATGGGCTTACCTGGCGGTGATTGCCCACCTGGAAAATGATCCCTCCACCGAGCAGGCATGGCAGGCGATCGCCAGCCAGTGGCCCGCCGATGACGCCGACGTCCATTACTGGATCGGACTCAAGCTGTCCCAGAAGTACCGTTTCACCGAGGGAGCACATTACCAGCGACTGGCACTCGAGCAGAACCCACTTCACACCCGGGCACGTATCCAGCTTTCCCAGGATCTGCTTCGCCTGGGGAAGGAGGAGGAAGGATGGCGGCTGGCAGACGTGGTGAACCAGCGAGACCAGTACAACATCGTGGCCCATAACCTGCTCACCCTGCGTGATCGGCTGGAAAATTTTCAGACCCTGGAAAAAGACGGGTTTATTGTCCGCATGGAGCGGCGGGAGGCGACGATTTATGGGCAGCGAGTCCTGGCCCTGCTCTCCCGGGCTCGCCAGGCACTGACATCGAAATACGATATCGAGTTACAGGAACCGATCACCGTCGAGATTTTTCCGGACCAGCGAGATTTTGCCATCCGCACCTTTGGACTCCCCGGTGGAGCCGGTTTCCTGGGAGTCTGTTTTGGCTCGGTGATCACCGCCAACAGCCCTGCCTCCCAGGGAGAACAGCCTTCCAACTGGGAGGCTGTCCTCTGGCATGAGTTCTGCCACGTGGTGACATTACAGAAGACGAACAACAAGATGCCTCGCTGGCTGAGCGAGGGAATCTCGGTCTACGAGGAAAAACTGGCGAACTCGGGCTGGGGACAGTCAATGTCTGCGGGCTACCGGGAGATCATACTGGGAGGCGGGCTGACCCCGGTGAGCCAGCTCAGCGGCGCCTTCCTGGCACCCCCCAGTCCTCTTCACCTGCAGTTTGCCTATTTCGAATCGTCGCTGGTTGTGGAGTACCTGGTTGAGAAATACGGGCTGGACACACTCAGGCGGATTCTGGTTGACCTCTCGGCAGGAATGCCGATCAACGAATCCTTGCAGCGTTATACCGGTTCCCTTTCCCTGCTGGACCAGGAGTTCGAACAGTTCGCCCGCCAGCGCGCCGAGCAGCTCGCACCCGGCCTGGATTTCGCGGCCCACGAGCTTCCCGAGGAACGGGACGCAGCGACCTGGGATACATGGTTGCAGGCCCATCCGGACAGCTACCAGGGCTTGCACGCCTACGCGACCTGGTGGATGAAACAGGAAAAGTGGGAGCAGGCGGAAAAACCACTCCGGCGTCTGCTGGAACTGTTCCCCGAGGATATCGATCCGGGGAATGCCTACCAGCGGCTGGCAATCGTCCTTCATCATCGCGGAGAGGAGAAGCCGGAACGGGAACTCCTGGAGTCCTGGATTACCCTGGACGGTGAGAGCCTGCCCCCACGTCTGCGGCTGCTGGAGATCTACCGGGAGAGAGAGGACTGGCCACGGGTGGACAAGCTGGCGCAGTCGGTGCTGGCAATTAACCCGCTTCGCTCCGATCCCCACGAGCAACTGGTTGCCGCGGCGATCGGACAGGGAGAGATCGTGAGAACGATCCAGCCACTGGCTGCCCTGTTGGAAATGGGACCGGTTGACCCGGCCGGATTGCATTACCAGCTGGCCGAGGCCCTCGTGGCAGGTGGCCAGCGAAAAACAGCTCGCCGCGAGGTGCTCTGGGCGCTGGAATACGCACCTCGATACCGGGATGCACAGCGATTGCTGCTGGAACTCACAGAGCCGGATGGCTCACAGCCGTCATCCCCCCCACAAACAGGTCCCCCGGAGAAGTAACAGGTGAAGACACGAATCATGATCACGGTCCTGCTTGCCGCTGCAGCAGCACTGGGAATCTGGGCCGGCCTGTCTCCTGCACAGCCAGGTTACCGGGGCCTCCCCGGCGACAACGGAACTCGCGTCCACCGGGGACAGGTACCGGACTGGACCGTCGATGACCAGTTCAAGCACGATGTCTTCACCTTCGCTCGCGTCCGCTACGATTCATGGCGACGGGGAGGTAAATGGGCAACCGATTACCCGGATAGCGACCTCAACTTTTCCTTCCGGCTCCAGCAACTCACTTCCCTCAAGGTCCATCCCGACGGTGCAATCGTTGAGCTGACCGACCCGAGGCTGTTTGACTATCCCTTCATCTACATGTGCGAACCGGGAGACATCGTCCTCAGCGAGGCCCAGGGGGCCGCTCTCAGGCGATACCTGCTTAACGGGGGCTTCATGATGGTGGATGACTTCTGGGGGGAGCGTGAATGGATGAATTTCTACCTGGCCATCAAGCAGGTCTTCCCAGACCGCGAACCGATCGACCTGCCGGTAGAACACGAGATCTTTCACAACGTCTATAAGCTCAAGGAGAAACCCCAGGTCCCCAGTATCGGCCAGGCGATCGGGGGCCGGCCCTACGGGATCACATGGGAGCGGCCTGACGCCAAGGAAGTTCATTACCGGGCCATCCTTGACAACAAGGACCGGATCATGGTGATGATCTGTCACAACACGGACCTGGGCGACGGCTGGGAACGGGAGGGGGAGGATGAATGGTATTTCCGGGAATTCTCAGAGAAAAAAGCCTACCCCTTGGGTATTAACATCGTGACCTATGCCATGACCCATTGAATCGGATGGAAACAACCTTAACCACTTTTGATTGTTGACTGTCTAGAAGGACGATAACCGTGAGCAGTGTAACTGATTCATACGAATTACAGCAGGAAGCGGTGGAACAGATCTGTGCCAGCCGCGACAAGATTAACAGTGAACTTTCCAAGGTGATCGTGGGCCAGAGAGAAGCGATCGACCAGCTATTGATCAGCCTCTTTTCCGGCGGGCATTGCCTGCTCACCGGCCCGCCCGGCCTGGCCAAGACACTTCTTGTCCATTCCATCTCACAGATCTTCCGGCTCAAGTTCCAGCGCATCCAGTTCACACCTGACCTGATGCCGGCAGACATCACCGGCACAGAGATCCTGGAGGAGAACAGCGATGGACGACGCACCATGCAGTTCGTGCCGGGCCCGATATTTGCCAACGTGATCCTGGCGGACGAGATTAACCGGACCCCTCCCAAGACACAGGCCGCCCTGCTCGAGGCGATGCAGGAACACCAGGTCACAGCGGCGGGGGTCCGTTATCCGCTGGAGGAACCTTTTTTCGTACTGGCCACGCAGAACCCGATTGAAATGGAAGGGACTTACCCGCTTCCCGAAGCCCAGCTGGACCGTTTCATGTTCAACGTGATCATCGACTACCTCCCGGAGGACGACGAGGTGGCGGTGGTTTCCCAGACCACCTCGCGTGACCCGGAACCGATCGAGGCCCTGCTTGACGCCGCCGACATCCAGCGTTTCCACCAGGTTGTGAGAATGGTGCCGGCGGCCGAGGCGGTCGTCCGTTACGCCGTCCAGCTGGCATCTGCCAGCCGGCCGGGACAGGCCGATGCCGCTGACTTTGTCGACCAGTGGGTGAGCTGGGGGGCAGGACTGCGGGCAGCCCAGAACATGGTCCTGGGTGCCAAGGCCAAGGCCCTGCTGGACGGACGGACTCACATCACCGTGGAGGATATCCAGTCGCTTGCCCATGCCACCATGCGACACCGTATCCTGGTCGGCTACCGTGCCGAGGCAGAAGGTGTTTCTGTGGAAAAAGTAATTGATGAACTTCTCGAGACCGTGCCGGTGCCAAACGCATGAGTTCCCCACGCACAACAGAAGCCCCGACAAGAAGCAGGCGCCGTGGTGCCGAGCTGATCGATCCGGAATCCCTGATGCGGATCAAGTCACTCCATGCGCGTGCCCGGGCGGTGGTCGAGGGATTTTTGAGCGGCATTCATCGCAGCCCATTCCACGGTTTCTCTGCCGAGTTCAGTGAGTACCGCGAGTATTCTCCCGGGGACGACCTGCGCTACCTTGACTGGCGACTTTATGCCCGCTCGGACCGCTACTACGTGAAACGTTTCGAAGATGAGACCAATCTCCGCTGCTACCTGCTGGTCGATGTCAGCCGTTCCATGGGATATGGTTCGGGCAATGTCAGCAAGGATCACTATGCCCGTACCGCGGCAGCCACGCTGGCCTACTTCCTTAACCAGCAACGTGATGCGGTCGGCCTGTTTACCTTTGCACAGGAAGTACTGCATGCGGTCCCGCCACGCTACCGTCCCGGGCACCTGCAACGGCTTATCGCTGCCCTGGAGATCGAACTGCAGGGGCATGGCACCGACCTGGGCCAACCGCTGGAACAGATTGCGGCATCCAGTCGTAAGCGTGGCATGGTGGTGCTCTTCTCCGACATGCTTGCAGAAATCGACAAGCTGGAAAAACAGCTGGGTTTCCTCACCAGCCAGGGTCATGAAGTCGTTTTGATGCGAATCCTCGATCCCGCCGAGGTGGAATTCGACCTGGAGAAGCCGGCCATGTTCCATGACATGGAAACAGGACGGGACATGTATATTGATCCTGCGGCTGCCCGCGAGGAATACCAGCAGCGTTTCTCCGAGCACCAGCAGCAGGTCGAGCAGACCTGCCGGAAACTGGGAATCGACTTTTTCCAGTTCACCACGGCCAGGCCGATGGAGATGGTCCTGTTTGACTACCTCAGCTGGCGGATGCAGCGAGGAACTTCGACAAGCGGACGTGTACGTCGACGGGGCAATTTTCGAGCGGGAGGTGCCCGATGAGCCTGCTGATGCCGCTTTATATTGCCGGCCTGGCCGCCATTTCGCTACCACTGATTTTTCACCTGATCCGCCGGTCACCGCGGGGGCAGGTTGTTTTCAGCTCGCTGATGTTCCTTTCCAGGTCCCCGCCACGCCTGACCCGCCGCAGCCGGCTGGACCAGTGGCTGCTCTTTTTGCTTCGCGCCCTTGCCATCCTGTTGCTGGCCATCGCCTTTGCCAGGCCCTTTCTTCGTAGCCAGTCAGTACTTGGCATTACCGGTTCCCAGGGACGCCGCATCGTCCTGCTCGTCGACACCAGTGCAAGCATGCAGCGGCAGGGAATCTGGGCCGCCGCCATGGAGCGTTCCCGTGAGGTGCTTGTGGACCTGGGCCCGCAGGACTGGATCGCCCTTTACACGTTTGACAGCGACGTCCGGGTGGTCGTCGACTTCCCACGTGAAGCAGTCATCCCGCTTGCCCAGCATCGACAGCAGCTCGGCGAACAACTCGAGCACCTTTCTCCCAGCTGGCAAAGCACGGACATGGCACTGGCCCTCTCGCGAGCCGCCGAGGATCTGAAAATACTGGCCGATGAGAGTGCGGCCAGCGTGAATGCTCCCTTGCAAATCGTGCTGGTCAGCGACATGCAGCGGGGAAGCCAGATAGAAACGCTGAGCGGTTACGAGTGGCCCGAGTCGGTCAAGCTGGATATCGCCCGGGTAGCACCGGGGGAGGCAGGCAACGCGAGCCTCTCTCTCGTCGCGGATCCAGGCCAAATGCACCAGCAGGAAAACGTGCGTCTGAAAGTCTCAAACGCCAAGGACAGCCCCGGTGAATCTTTCCAGGTGACCTGGGTCGCCGTGGACGGGACATCGTCAGCCGGTACGGATGTCTACGTGCCACCAGGTGAAAGCCGGGTGATCCGTGTTCCGGAGCAGACAATGGAAAACCTGGCTTACCTGCAACTGGAAGGGGATTCGCACGGTTTCGACAACCGACTGTTCCTGGCACCGGCACGGACCGACACCGTTGGAGTTCTCTACCTCGGGAATGACCAGGCCGACAATCCGGAGGGGGCACTTTATTACCTGCAGCGTGCCTATACCGACAACGAACTGCGACAGTTCTCTTTTCTCGAGGAAGTGCCGGACGCCGGGATTATCCAGGGCGTCGGCAAGGATATCTCGCTGGCCGTTGTCACCCGTCCACTCCAGGATCTGGAAGAAGAGTCCCTGCGAGGTTACCTGGAAACGGGCGGGCACATGCTCTACGTGGCCAGCAGCATTGACTGTCGTAATTCGATTCGCTCCCTGCTGGGTGATCAGCAGCTGGATCTTGTGGAACAGAAACCGGACGATTATGCCATGCTCGCCGAGATCGACTTTGACCATCCACTCTTTGCGCCTTTCAAGAACCCCCAGTTCAGTAGCTTCAACAAGATCCATTTCTGGCAATACCGGGAAATACAGCCGTCGCCAGATCCCTCCTCGCGAGTGCTGGCCCGCTTTGACAACGGCCACCCTGCCATCCTCCAGCAGGAGGTCGGGGAGGGAGTGATGTGGATCCTTGCCAGCAGCTGGCAACCGGCCGACAGCGAGCTGGCCCGTTCCACCAAGTTTGTCCCGCTGCTGCTGGAAATGCTTGAAGCCAGCCAGCACCAGCTTCTGAAACTTCCACAATACGAAGTTGGCCAGGCAGTGGCGTTGAATCGCGAGACAGCGGGAGCAGGCGACCTGGTCGTGAAAACACCCGAAGGCAGCTCTCTTGAAATTGGCCAGCAGGAGACTTTCTTTACCACCACTTCGACCCCGGGTCTTTACCAGCTGCGAGGTGACAATGATGCGATTGATTTTGCTGTCAACCTTCCTGCTCTCGAGGGCGACACGGCCATCCTCGAGGAGACGCGTCTTGAACAGTTCGGGATCTCGCTGGGAAACCAGCAGTCTGCCGAGCAGCAGCAACAGCGGGAACGACAGATGCGGGATATCGAACTGGAATCCAAACAGAAACTCTGGCAATGGCTGATCTTTGGTGCCGTGCTCCTGCTGTGCGCGGAAACCTGGCTGGCAGGCCGCTTGACCGTGAAACGAACCAAAGACGAGGGGGATGACGCATGATGGATCCTCAACTAACCAAGGCCCTTCTCCCGGTCGCTGCCCGATTTCGGCACCGGCGACTGGTCCTGCTCTTGACCTGCAGCTGGCTCCTACTTGGAATCCTGCTCGCGGTCATTTACTTCCGTCCTCCCTCCTGGGTTCTCCCGCCCATGGGACTAGTCTCGGTAGCCGGCTTGATCGGGACCCTGCTCGTCACGGCATGCTGGATACTGGCCCACCGCACTGCCAGGGATCCACTCTATGTCGCCGGCCAGATCGAAAATGCATTTCCCGACCTGGATGCCCTGCTGCTGACCGCTGTGGACCAGACGCCAGATCTTCGTCATGGCCACTTTACCTTCCTGCAATTACGGGTCATCCGCCGTTCCCTCCACCACGCCCGCCTGAACCGCTGGAGCCAGATCATTCCCAGCTCCCAGCTCTGGATTGGACATACCCTGCACGTCATGGCACTTGTCGGGCTGATCGGTTTCGCCAGTCTCTGGATTCTCCATCCACCGCCTGCACCGGCATCGATCCCGGGACCAGGAATCGTACTCCAGGATGGCACGCTGCTGGACGGGACATTTCAATTCGAGGTGGTTCCGGGGAATACCGAGATCGAGAAGAACAGCAGCCTCCTGATCACGGCGCGATTCAGCCAGGAGATGCCCGATCGTGTCACATTGCTTGTCTCCGATGACGAGGGAAACCAGCGAGAGCTTCCGATGAGACGCAGCCTGGATGACCCGGTTTTCGGGGTGCACCTGCCACGGATTGCAACACCGCTGGACTACCACCTGGAAATCGGACAGCAGCAATCGGACGAATTCCACGTGGAGGTTTTCGAGTTCCCGGAACTTCGCCAGGCGGATGCCACCATGGAATTCCCCGAGTACACCGGGATGCAGCCGCGCACGGTCGAGGATACCCGGCGGGTAACTGCCGTGGAGGGAACATCGCTGACATGGTCCTGCCAGCTCAACAAGTCCGTCAACCAGGCATGGCTGGAGACCGAATCAGGGGAGAAACTCGCACTGGAACTGGCCGACCCGGAGAAGGCCACTTATACCGTCAACACGACGCTGGTCTCCTCAGAACGGTATCAACTCCACCTCCGCGATGACCGTGGCCGGGCCAACCAGGAGCCACCCGAGCTGGTGGTCAATGCGATGAAGAACAAGCCCCCCACACTGAAACTGACATCCGCCGGAGATCGACGTGTCTCGGCACTGGAAGAGATGGACATCGGGGCCAACGCATCGGATGATTTCGGACTGGAAGAGTTCGGGGTCTCCTACAGTATCGGCGGTGACAAGCCGGTCGAGATCAAGCTGGGAGCATCGATCGCCGGGAACATGGAGCAGGTCATCGACTACCTGATTGATTTTGAGTCGCTCAAGGCGGAACCGGACCAGCTCCTCTCCTTCCATTTCTGGGTGGTCGATTACGCTGCCGACGGGAACCTGCGGCGAACTTTCAGTGACATGTTCTTTGCCGAGGTCCGTCCCTTCGAGGAGATCTTCCGGCAAGGGCAGCAACCTCCTGGTGGCGAACAACAACAGCAAGAGCAGCAGCAAGAAGGAGAAAGCCAAAATGAACAGCAGGCGGCCGAGCTGGCCGAGCTGCAGAAACAGATCATCAGTGCCACCTGGAATATCCTTCGGAGAGAAACCCTCGCCTCGGTGAGCGAGACATTCGCCGACGACCTGCGATTACTCATGGTCTCCCAGCAACAGGTCATCGAACAGGTCGAGCAGCTCAAGCAGGCACTCCAGGACGACCGCTCCCGCGGCCATGCCGACTCGGCAAGCGGGCAGATGGAAGCGGTACTGCAGCAGCTCTCGAGGGCCATCGAAACATCGTCCACGGATTCACTCCAGGAAGCTCTCAGCCTGGAGCAGGGAGCCTACCAGGACCTGCTCAAGCTGCGAGCCCGTGAGTACGAGGTAACTCAACAGCAACAGTCTCAACAGTCCTCCAGCAGCCAGCAATCCAGCCAGTCCGCCCAGCAACAGGCACTCCAGCAGCAGCTCGATGAACTGGAACTCGAGGAGGATGAGAACCGCTATGAAACCGCTCGCACCGAACAGCCACCCGGGGAAACTCCCGAGCAACAGCAACAGCGGGAGGTTCTCAACCGCTTGAAAGAACTTGCCGAACGCCAGGGTGATTTGAACGAGCAGATCGAGGAATTGAAATCTGCCCTCGAGGCAGCCGAGGAGGAAGAGCAGGAAGAACTCGAGCGACAGCTCAAGCGTCTGCGTGAACAACAGCAAGAGATCCTGCGAGACACCGACCAGCTCCAGGAGCAGATGTCCGAATCCCAGAACCAGCAGCAGATGCAGGAATCCCGTCAACAGCTTGAAGAGACACGGGAGAACATCCGGGAAGCGTCCGAGGCGCTCCAGCAGGGACAGTTACCCCAGGCATCTGCCAGTGGAGTGAGAGCCGAACGGGAGCTGGAGGAGATGCGGGATGATTTCCGGCAGAGGACCGCCAACCAGTTTGAAGAGGAAGTCCAGCAACTGAGCGAACTCGCCGAGCAACTCCAGGAGCGGGAGCAGGACATTGCCGAGAAACTCAGGGAACTGGACGAGGAGGAGCCTCGTGGCTTGCGAGACAATCGGCCCCGTGAACAGATCAGCGAGGCGGTAAAAGGGCAGGAGGAGGACCTTCAGAAACTGCTGGAAGGGATGCGTGACACGATCGAGCGGGCCGAGTCGGCAGAACCACTGCTCTCCCGTCAACTCTACGATACGCTCCGAAACACGCAGCATGACCGATTGGAAGAAGCGCTGGAAGGAACTCGTCAATTACTGGATGCCGGCTTTACCCAGGAAGCAGAAGAACCCGAGGAAGTGGCTCGCAAGGGTATCGATCGGCTGAACCAGGGTGTCCAGCAGGCCGCTGAGAGTGTGCTTGGTGACCCGGTGGAAGCACTCCGTCGAGCCGAGCAGGCCCTGCAGCAGGCAGCCGAGGATCTCGAACAGGAGATCGACCGGAGCCAGCCGGGACAGCAACCGGGAGAGCCCTCCGAGCCTCCACCCCGGCCGGGACAGCAACCGGGAGCGCCCACAGCCCCACCACCCCGGCAGGGACAGCAAAAAGGACCACCAACAGCAGCACCACACCCGC
>CAYYZW010000062.1:0-2199 GCA_964476375.1 uncultured Pirellulaceae bacterium | reverse complement strand
TCGCCTCACCACGGCTGAGAGATGTCAAGATACCCCGCTGCAGTGAAGGGCATGTCTTGATGTTGATAGTCGAGTAATCCAGTCCGTCATTCCGGCTCGCCAGGGCATACCACCTTGCCACTGTCTTGACGGCATATTGCTCCACCACATGGAGGGACGTGCTCCAGCGCACCATTTCGGAGCGTTGCACCAGGGTGAATTGATCTCCGGCAAGTCCGTTGACAAGTTTTATCATGGTCCGCAGCATGACAACCCGGCGCCCCACCACAAATGCCTGACGAGAAGTCGCCTTTCCCTGAGACAGCAACGTCATCCGGGGATCGTGATACATCGACCAGTAATGGCTACGAATGGCATCGAGCAGTAACTCAGCGAGCACCGGTTTCTCGGCATCCCTTACCCCTTCCAGTGGTAGCGGTGTCGCGATGCTGGTGAACCCGGCCAGTATGGCAGCTCGCTCAACACGAGCCAGGGCCATCACCCAGGTGAGCCCCTGCCGTTTGAAGTCATCCTGGGGATGCAACGGCTGCTGATCCAGGCTGCTGCCAGCAGTCTCAAAAAGCCGTGAAAGGTTGACGTAAATTGAGAATTCGTCCCGGGTGGCAAGAATATCATCCACGACCTCCAGTTCCTCCGGAAGCGATAATGCAACAAAGCGATCAAGGTAATGGAGGGCAGTGTCATATTCACTGAAGCCGACAACCTGGTAAATTTCCTCCGGTTGACTCTTATCGATCACTGTCTGCTGGACACAGACCGTGCCCACTGCGGAGTTGCGACCTCAGTAGAATTCACGCCCGGTCACCCTGACCGAACGCTTGAATTGTCTCAGTTCGACCCCCTGGTTCTCCCAGGCCCAGACATAATGGTGCCGACGGTCTGCAAAGGGGACAGGAGTATCGACAGAAGCCACGCCGGGGACTGTCGGCCGCGGCGGGTCGGTCGGCATGGAGAGCCCAAAACGTAGCCGGGGTTTCCCGATCACCTGCTTGTTTTTGAATAGCCCACCTCCCTCGCTTCCCCGGCCATACCGACCACGAAGCCACCAGTGGAGACCTTCAAACAACAACTGGGCCTTGACCAGGAGCTGTTCTCCGGATGCCTGCTGCCCCCGCTGGGTTAACTGGGTTAACTCGAGGATTGTAAATGGCTTCGTGAGGGGGTCTCCATCATCCGGAAGCTGTGGATTCTGCTTCAGGAACTCTGCAAGCAACCGCGAATCGGTTGCCATGGCAAAAGCTGCCAGCAGGCGAGAGCGATAGTCGGTCTTGTTTAAAAGATCCGTGACGGCATCACCAAGTCGCTGGGCCCGGAGCAGGATCTCACGGTCCCTTTGCTGCTGTGCCATTTCGAGAATACGGGATTCACCGGCCTTGTAATCAAAGTCCAGGAGCGTGCGCTGTTCGTCGTTGAGGTTGGAGCGATTCAGTCCACGCTGAGTCCAGCTGGCGATCTGGCTGGCAAGGTGGCGTCCGTTCCAGAGCTGGTTCTCTGCCACGTGCAATTCCCAGAGCAGCTTCTCATAATCCTCCATGCTGATGCCGCGGGAAGGAGGATTGGTGATCGCCCTGGGCTGATTCGCCGGATCCAGGACGTCTGCCAACTCGGCATGCCACACCGGCAACACGATTAACAACTCACGTTGCGACGGCCCTGGGATCCCCTCAGCCTGTTGACGGATCAAGCTGGTCCGGGCCGTGGCGAGCAGTACTCCCAGCGGTGGCACCTGCTGCTGCTGGAGAAAGTCGTCCATTTCCATAAGTACGTCATCCGAAAGACGGCTCAGGAGTGGGGCTAGGGTGCGAACCATCGTCATCGAGTCACCTTGCTGGTACGCCGGGATGACCTGTTGCTGGACTGTCAGTTTGAGCTTGCCATTGAGGGCTGCTGGGGCAGCACGTTCTGGAAGGATCACGACTGCCAGAAGAAACATCAGTACGTTTTTTAACATGGTTCGGATCCGTTTCTTTGATAAGGCTGATCGGATATCTCACCTCTTTGTCCGACGCAATTATTATACCGTCCCAAATCCCTTGTCCAGAAAATCTCATAAGCACGGGAAAACAGACAATTCGTTCTGCCAGGCCACGGAACGATGGAAAGCAGATGTTATCCGAATGACAGCAGATGGAATCAGGAAGACATCTGACTCATTCCATGGAACGCTTGTGCTTGTTGAAGAACTCAAAAATCCTGGGG
>CAYYZW010000061.1:0-6015 GCA_964476375.1 uncultured Pirellulaceae bacterium | reverse complement strand
GGGCCGTTTTCTGGAAGAGGTCACTTACCGGAATACCACTCTCCCCATATTGCCTGAAGGCAAAGGGGCTTTTCATCGGAGCACCAGTGCGGCGTTCCGTTCGCAGGCTGAGATTTCCAATATCCTTTCCGTGCCATTTGTCGAGTGCCGGCTAGGGATCGAACGTGTCGACCTGGCTGGGGCCGCCGTTCATGAACAGGTGGATGACATGCTTGGCCCGGGCGGGGAAATGGGGCGACTGGGGCATGAGCGGGGCGCTGCCGCGATCCGAACCAGATTCGTCGGCAGCCAGGGAGGCCATCCCCAGCATGGGAAGTCCCATGCCGCATCGAAGCAGCAGGTCGCGTCGTGTCAGGCCAGATTGTTTCACGTGACGTGTTCCATCAATCGATAAAGATAAATTCGTTTGTCATGGTCAGGACGTGTACCAGCTGCTGCCAGGTGAGCGGCTGCGGGGTCTCCCCAAGGAAATCCATCGCATCTTTCACGTCCTGTTGGCTGGCTGGACGGGAAAGGACAATCTCGTAAAGCCGCTTGATCCGCTGGCCGGGGTCCACCATGGCCGCGACGTCGGGCCGTGCCATCACGCGTTGGCATACCTCGGCCATGAACACGTCATTGAGGAAATAGAGGGTCTGTGGTGGCACCGTTGTCTGGGACCGTGATCCCGAGGTTGCATTCGGGTTGGGGAAATCAAAGGTGGTCAAGAGAGTCGATACATCCAGCCGGTTGACGTACCCGAACACGCTCCGGCGGCCGTTCCAGCTGGAATTCAATGCAAAAGATGGACCTTCCAGCTCGAGGCGGATCTGGCCGGTCACGGCCAGGAGGCTGTCACGCATGGCTTCCCATGAAAGGCGTTTTCGGTTCATTTTCCAGAGCAGATTGTTTTCGGGATCACTCACTTGCGGCCTGTCCCGGTCCAGTGACGCCTGGCGGTAGGTTGCAGAAAGCAGGATGTTCCGGTGCAGATCCTTGAGAGCCCAGCCGCGCTGGACAAGTCGGTGCGCGAGGTAGTCGAGCAATCGCGGATGTGTGGGAGGGGCACCACGGAGGCCAAAATCGCTGGGCGTGGCCACAATACCCTTGCCAAAATAGTGTGCCCAGAGGCGGTTCACGATGACTCGTGAAGTCAGCGGATTACCCGGGTCGATAATCCGTTCGGCCATTTCCTTGCGTCCACTTCGTTCTTTGAGAAGACCGTCATCATCGCTCAAGACGTCAAGGAAACGTCGTGGCACCGCCTCTCCCTGCTGAAAAGGATTTCCGCGGATGAAAACGTGAGGTTCCACTGGCTGTTCATTCTCGGTCAGAACCAGGGCGCGCGGTGGTGCCCCTTTCCCGCTGCGGATGAATGTCTCCACGTCTCCGAGCAGTTTTTTGAACTCCGCCTGGGTGGTGCGGTCGGGAAACAGGTCCAGGAATCCCCAGGTCGTCTGGCGAGGAATATTGGCCGGCCCGCGGTCACCGAAGAGAACCTGGCGGACCTGCTCCAGGTGAGGGTCGGCGAATCCAGTGGCTGTGGATTCGCTGGACTGCTCGAGCGCCAGCCACTTGTGCTTGGTTTTCAGCAACAGGGCCGCGTACCATGCGGCGAGCTCGTCGATCGAACCGGGGGCCCTCTCGAGGCAGGCGCGTGCGACGTGGGGGTTGATGTCCACCGTGTCCGGTTTGCCCAGTTCCGCAAACACAGCAGCGGCCTGTTGGGTGAACTGGTCATCGGGTATCCGGGCATAACGGTGCCAGACGGTCCAGACAGGATTGTCCGCCTCGGCTTCCCGTTTCAGGTAACCGAGCCAGCGGCGGATCATGCGAGGATTGATCGCCCCCTTGTCGGTGAGCAGCATGAAGTTGTCGGTCTCGGGGTTGTTTCGCTGGTTATAGGCGGCAACGAGGTACTCGGCGATCCGTGTGCGGCCGTCTTCACTCAGCCCGGTCATCGCGCCCTGGATGAAGCCATCGAGTTTTTTCTGTTTGTCATCGAGCTGTTTCTGGAATTCCCTGTAGGTATCGGTATCCGGTGGCGGCTGGTACAGCGGCGGGACAATGGGGTCGTGGCTGCTGTGGATCACACCATAGAGTGCGTAGTAGTCCTTTTGGGTAATCGGGTCATACTTGTGGTCGTGACAGCGGGCGCAGGTGACTGTGATTCCCATTAACCCCCGGGTGACGACATCAATCCGGTCATCGATGATATCGTGGGTATTATTGGTGAAGTAGGCACCGACCGTGATAAATCCCATGGCCCGCAAGGGACGCCTGTCCGCGCCAAGCTGTATCTGGTCGGCCGCCAGTTGCTGCATGATGAACTGGTCAAAGGGAAGGTCGCGGTTAAAGGATTCCACCAGGTAGTCACGATACGTGTAGGACCATGTGAATTCCCGGTTCAGGTAAAAGACGTACCCCTTGTTGTCTGCATACCGGGCGATGTCCATCCAGTGTCTTGCCCAGCGAGGGCCAAGCTGGGGGGAGGCGAGGACCCGGTCGACCAGGCGGGCATAGGCATCCTGGTGGGGATCATCCAGGAACTGGCGGACCTCGTCGGGCGCCGGGGGGATTCCGAGTACGTCCAGGTAGAGCCGGCGGATGAGGACTGTCCGTGATGCGGACGCCGACGGGGAGAGCTCCTTTCCTTCCAGCCGTGCGAGCACGAAACGGTCAATGTCCGTTCTGGGCCACGACCCGTCATCAACATCAGGCAATGCGGGGCGGGAGACCGGCTGGTAGGACCAGTGTTGTCGTGGATCCAGGTCGGCGGGCAGGCGGAACTTTTCCGGCCAGGGCATTCCCATGCGAACCCAGCGGCGAAGGTCGGCCACCTGGGTCTCTGCCAGGGGATCCCCGGGTGGCATTGCCAGGTCGTCATCGCGGTGTGTGACCGCGTCGATGATCCGCCCCGCTTCCATGTCACCGGTGGGAGCCGCGGTCCCGCGGGATCCGCCGGTGAGAATGGATTCGCGACTGTCCAGCCGAAGTTCACTCTCCTGCCGCTGCGGGCCATGGCACTTGATGCAATGATTCACAAGCAGGGGCCGGATGCGCTGTTCGAAGAACTTGACCTGGGCTGGCGGGAAGCGATCTGCTGGCTCGGCGCGGAGTATTCCACCTGCGGTCCAGAAAAGCAGTGCCAGGGTCATCCAATGGTGCATCACGGTGCCATTGTACATTTGCACCGGCGAACCCGCCAATTGCTGGTGGGAGGAATGGGCACAGGGGCCGGTCGGCCAAGAGTTGGGATTGCCGCTAACGCGGCGGCCGTAGCCGGATGGCCCGCAGGTCAATCAGGAAACCACCAGGTTCCCCATCGGACTGGAAAGTGAGTTCCGTGGTCCCTGCCGGAAGAGAGATGGTTCCGATCATTTTCTGCTGGTAGTTATCCCAGGTTCCGGTCGATGGAACGGTTCCTTTCACGGTTTCTGTCGAGGATCGGAACAGGAAGGCATTTCCGGCGGTTCCCTGGTCACAGGCGAAGTCCATCCAGACCTCGTATGTGGCGGCCCGCGGCACGTCCAGCGTCCACTCGGCTCGATCCTGAGCACCGCTCCAGAATCCCAGGTTCCCGTAGGTCTCCTCAAAGCGCAGGGCGGGGCCGTAAATCCTGCAGTTCTTTGCGGTCAATGCCAGTACCTTGTCCGCCTTGTTGGGATAAACGACAAGGGGCCTGTTTCCGGGAAAGGATTTAGGTGGCGGACCCTGTTCGCGGATGTATTGAATCAGGTCGGCAAAATCCTGGTGGGACAGGTCCTTTTCAAAACCGACCGGCATGAGAGATTTACCAGACGAACGCAATAACTCGATGTCCTTGCGGAGGATGACGAACTGCTTTCCCTCGGGGGCCGAGAGAGTCAGGTCGGTTGTCGTCTCCCGGGTCAGGATGCCGGCACTTTGGCGTCCGTCGTTTGTCAGGGCGGTGAATTCAAGGAACTTGGTTTCCACGGCCCGGTTGGGATCGAGCATCGCCGTCAGCAGCGCCTGGGGTGATCGATCGGTGAGCGCGGCGAGATTCGGCCCGACCAGGAAACCGACGCCCTCGAGTCGATGGCAGTTCGCGCAGTGTTTGCGGTAAAGCGTTTTTCCTCGCTCACGATCTCCTTCCAGCTGGATAACCACCTTGTGAGCCTCGAGCACTCTACCCCGGTCGGTGGGGGGAGGAGTCTTGAGGATGATCGCCGCGCGGCGGGCGATCGCCTGGTCTGCGTGTTGAGAGAGTTGCTGCCTCTGGCGCGCGTCGAGATGGCCGGCCGGAACGGTTCGCTTTTCTATGGCGTCAAGGAGTTCGGTGGTCTGGCGCGGAACAAGCAGGATCTCCGTAACCAATTGCGATCGCATGGCGGGAGGCGCCGAGGGCCAGCGGCGGAGCAAGCGGCTGGCACCGTCCTTGTGGAATTTCAGTATGGCGCTGACCGCGGCGGCCTGCAGTTCGGGCGGGTGCTGGGCGCCAAGCAGGCTTTCGAGCAGCGCCCCAATGGCTGCATCGTCCGGCTCACCATAGGCCAGCAGGCGAATCATCTCGCGGCGAGCTCCTGCCGGCAGGGACGGATCGCGGACGCGCTCTGGAAGGTGCTGGATCATCTTCCGGATACCCGCCTGTGCCGCGGCGGAGAGGAGGTTCTTCTGCTTTGGACTCTTCTTTTCCACGCTCGCCAGCGTGGTAGTGACGGCGCGAATCTGCCAGGGAGCATACGGCGGTCGTTCGGTCCAGTCGGCAATCAGGGAACTGACGATATCCTGGTTTCCCAGGCCCGTGGATATGACAAGCAGGTTTTCAAGGAGCTTTCCGGGAGGGGGGGCGGCACCGGAAAGAGCGCCCTGCATGACGGCCGCAATATTCTTCGCGTGAATGGAACTCAGGCTGGCCGCGTAGAGGTATGTCTCTTCGGAATGCCTCGCTGCAAATCGACCAAGTGCCTTTCCTGCCGGGCTGCCTTCGATGAACCCCAGCAGGATAGCAATCTGCAGCTGAACCTGGGGATCCTCTTCGCTGCCGGAAAGCCGGATCACGGTCTCCTGGATCTCCGCTGTCAGAACACCCCGGGCCAGTCGGACGGCGTGACGACGGACTCCTGGATGAGGGTCGGCCAGTGCAGGATGGATGATGTCCGCATCCAGTTGCCCCATCCCGTCGAGTGTGCAGAGTGCGTGCAGGCGACCGAGTGGAGAGTCGGATGACCGGGCAAGCTCTTGCAGGGGTTCAATGGTGCGTGGGTCATGACCCCTGACAAGCAGTTCCTGGCCCATGTCCCGTCGCCAGCCGTTGCTGCTATGCAGTTCATTCACAAGTTCCCCTGCCTGGAGGTCCTTCAGGGGGTGAATGGAAGCGGGTTGTCGCTTGTCGTCAAAACGGGTGATGCGATAGATGCGACCGCGGTCGGCACCGGATCGCAGATCGAGTCGCTGTTGCCAGTCGCGAGGGATCCATTCGGGATGCTCAATCACCAGCCGGTACATGTCGGAAACCCAGAGGGCTCCGTCCGGTCCGGTGCGAATCATCGTGGGGCGGAACCAGTTGTCACTGGAGGTGAGGAACTCGGATTGAGATTCATTTGCGTCCCGCCGACTGGAAAAGGACGTCCCCTCGGTGGCCATGACTTCCCGGTGAATCAGGTTGTGAACCGGTTCACAGATAAAGGCGTTGTCGATGAGGCTTTCCAGGTAACGATCCCGGTAGACGATGGGGCTGCAGGCCGAGGTAAACCGGTTGACGCGAGCCAGGTCATTAAAACGAGTCAATGTCCGGCTGGTCGGAAACACCGGGGAGGCACCCGGTTGATTGGAAACCTGGTTCCGCAGCGAGGGCGCTGTCAGATGGGGGTTTCGGCGAAGAACATAATCCTCGAGCACGTAATGCCACATCGGATTGCTGTTGTTGCCCCCGAACCAGTTTCCCCAGTCGTCCCGGTTGCGGCCGAACTGGGTTTGCCCCGAGAGAGCTTCTATGGCACCCGTTTCCGGATTGATACGCAGGTCGCGTCCATTAATGTCCAGGGTCTTTCCCGTTTTGAGGGACTTGATGGT
>CAYYZW010000060.1:0-2093 GCA_964476375.1 uncultured Pirellulaceae bacterium | reverse complement strand
GTGGGAAATGGCCCACCCCCAACCCGTGTGGAATAGGACTTGATCACACCCAGCACCTTGGTGCTCCATCGCGGCGGCACTCCTGCACCGGCCGGGATACCAACGCCAGAACTATTACTGCTGGTAACAAATGGGAAGGTCCCGTGGTCAATGTCCAGCAGGGACCCCTGCGCTCCCTCGTAAAGGATCTTCTTGTCCGCCTCTACAGCGTCAAGCAGGTAGGCCGTGGAATCAGCGAGGTAGGACTCCAGTCGCCGGGCATGGTCGCTGAATTCCTCCACGATCTTCTCAGCATTCAACTCGTCTGCCTCCAGGTCCCCGTTCATCCCTTCCAGGATCTGGTGTTTGACCGCAAGCACCTCCCGGACACGATCGGGAAAATCGTCACGCAGCATGTCCCCCAGCCGAATCGCCAGGCTGCGGCCAACCTTGTCCCGGTAACACGGCCCAATACCGCGCAGCGTCGTACCAATCGATTCCCCCCCGACCAGGCGCGAATTAAGCACCCGATCCTCGGCAATGTGCCAGGGAAAAACCGCGTGAGCCCGGTCGCTAATCAGCAGCCGCTCCTGGACCTGGACCCCGCGAGCCTCAAGCCCGTCGATTTCTTGCAGGATAGTCGGAGGATTAATAACCACGCCGGTGGAGACAATATTCGTCACACCGTCGTGAAGAATGCCGCTGGGAACGTGATGCAGCTTGTAGACATCCTCGCCGGTAACCACCGTGTGACCGGCATTCGCACCGCCCTGGTACCTGACGACAATCTCCACACCCGGGGTCAACAAGTCGACAAGCTTGCCCTTGGCCTCATCACCCCACTGCAGTCCAATCACGCATGTTCCGGGCACCACTTTCTCCTTCCAGCACTTGGGCTTCTCCAAGCTTCTCGGCAAACCCAATAATCTAGGCTGTCAGCCAAGGCATGGTCAAGCAAGGGGGCGACGATTGTTGGAGTCCCAGGGAGAGTCTGGCGAAGCGCCGATTGACCGTCTAGATGCAGGCTGGTAAATTGTGTGATTCTACAAGCTCGTTAACCGTTCCACCCGGAGACATTTCCATTGAAGCACCGCTTCAATGCCTGAACTGTTTCCGACATTTTTACCAGGACGAAGGAACTATCCTGTAACGTGCCCGGAAAACATTTTTCCGGTAGTTCAGCCAGTCTGAACATGGCCCGTTATCGTCCGCAACCGATCCGCCCAGGATCGGGGGAGTTTCCTCATCGTGTCAGAAGTTGTCGTCAAGAACCTGATTGAATCGGGAGTCCATTTCGGTCACAGTGCAAGCCGCTGGAATCCGAAAATGGCCCCCTATATCTACGCTCGCAAGAACCAGCTCCATATCATCGATATCCGCGAAACTGTCCGCGGACTGCTGCGAGCCCGCAAGTACATCTCCCAGATCGTCGAAGGAGGTAGCCTGGTCCTGTTCGTGGGAACCAAGCGACAGGCGGGTGGAGTCATCGAACGAGAGGCGATGCGCTGTGGCATGCCATTTGTCAGTGAACGCTGGCTCGGTGGGACCCTGACAAATTTCCGCACGATCCGTAGCCGGATGAACCGGCTTGGCGACCTGGAAGGGCTGCGCGGTTCAGAAGAACTGAAGAGCTATTCCAAGAAAATGCAGTCCTCGCTGAACCGGGAATACCGCAAGATGTACCGCAACCTGAACGGCCTGCGTGACATGAACCGACTGCCCGAGTGCGTTGTTGTGATTGATCCCAAGAAAGAAAAAAATGCGGTCCGTGAAGCTCGAAAGATGGGGATCGCATCCATCGCACTTATTGATACCGACTGTGATCCAGATCATGTCGATCTGCCCATTCCCGGAAACGATGATGGCATTCGATCGATTGAGCTTATCATTCGACATCTCTCCGATGCCGTGATGGGAGCCAAGGGAATTAGTGAGGCGATCGCCGAAGTCGCTCCTTTCCAGTTGCTGACACCTCCCCTGGTGACAACCCCAGTAGCCGAGGACGCAGCTGCTGAAGCAGAAGCCGAGGTCGCAACTGCAGAACCGGTAGCAGAGGACGCAGCCGCCGAGCCGGCAGCCGCGGACGCAGCCGCCGAGCCCGAAGCCGCGGAAGC
>CAYYZW010000059.1:0-3603 GCA_964476375.1 uncultured Pirellulaceae bacterium | reverse complement strand
GAGCAATTCATGATAACGCCACATCGTCGAGGGCCTGGACAGAAGGTCGGCAGGCTTCACGGCGCCGCGTATCGCGTCCAGATCATAACGAACCCAGAGGGGGCGACCCTCATGCATGGACTGCAGTGTCTCGGCGTCCAGTCGCGTGCCGTCCAACGCACTTTCAAGGTGTGTCACATAACATTCCGTCGTGATCGTCGGCATCCTGACACCTTTCCCCCGGTTCTTCACCGGTTAGCCCCCGAGACTGGATAGATAGGGTGAGAACTTCTCCCATGCCGTCCATGCACCGGTAATCAGCATGCCCCCGGCGGAAATCCACAGAAACGTGTCCCATAGTCGGCTGGGCTTGAGGCGGTCATCAAAACGCCGGTAGCGGAAATATAGTGCGGCGCCGGCAATCATCGGGAGAACGATCGACTGCATCACCCCGCTCGCCAGGATGACCTGGTCCGGGGCGAAATCCGCTATAAAACTGACCAAGCAGAGCCCCGGCAGGACGCCACACAAGATCTTGACCATCCGCCGATAGCTCTTTTCGCCTGGTTGAATAAATCCGAGCGTCCGAATTGCATCGGATGCCACGCGGGCAAGGCTTGCATTTGCCACAAAGAAAGTGGAGTAAAGCACCGCGAAAGCCCCAAAAAGAAACAGCGTCTGGGCCGCGGAACCAAAAACCGGTTCGTACATGACCGAAAGATATCGGATCATCTCGTTCTTTTCCGGGTCCAGCCCGGTCCTTCCGAGAATCGCCGCCCCCAGGAGAAAGAATGCGATCGTCGCAAACGTATACACCACCATGGAAGCCCATGCGTCCCACTGCATCACCCGCATCCAGCCACGTGCTCGGTGTTCCCACTCGGGCGTCATTTCCCGTTCGCCGGTAAATTTCGCGTATCCCTTTTCCAGGCACCAGTACGGGTACGACACAAGCTCCGATGCGCCAACTCCGATTATTCCGAAGGTCGCCAGGGCGGTTGCGACCGCGCCCTCGTTGTCCGGCAGCGCGAGACTGAACCCGTACTTGATCTCCTCGAACGTGACAGCCCAGTCGGCGTTTCCCTGGAGCCGAAAAAGGTTATAGACGGTAATAAATGTGAAGAGGCCCACCATCGCCGTGGAGAATGATTGGATCAGGCCGTATTTGCCATAAACAAGAATCACGATCGTCACCACCGTGATCAGCGTGGCCCACAATTTCGCGTCCGGTGACACCGGTGGCTTGCCTCCGAGCTCGTCGTACCTTTGCGGACCGAGGTCTTTCCGTAATTGCTCGTCCGCCACTCCCACCGCCGCCTCGATTTCCACTAACTCGGCGCGCAGTCTTTCAAGCGGCGCCAGTTCCGTCTCAATTTTTATCAATTCCGTTCGCAGGCGAACACGCGCCGCTTGATCGCCATCTTCTTTCAGTAAGCGAAGATGGAGCGCTCGTTTATCAAGCGGTTCGGACAGTCGTTGTTTTGCCAGCTTGACTTCCGCCTGTTTCACCCGTTCCTTCGTCAGCAGGCTCAGGTGGGCGTTGTACTCGATACCGCCATCCGTGATTGGGGCGCTGATCGCAAGCGCCTGGCCTACTCCTCCGACAATGCCACCGAGCTGGGCAAGGCTAAAGAGAAACATCAGGGTCCAGAACCACACGAGCCAGTTCCCTTTCCCGATCCTCGGGCCCGGGACTTCGACCAGGCCTTCCATCGTCGTTTTACCGTTGATTAACGTATAACGGCCCAGTTCGACCTGCACGAAAACCTTGATGATGCATCCAAGCAATATCAACCAGAGCAGGGAGAAACCGGCTTGCGCGCCGGATTTAGTCGTGGCGATCAGTTCACCGGATCCCACAATCGATCCCGCGATGATCAGTCCGGGGCCTAGGTGTCGGACGACACCCCAAAACGTCTTCGGCGGTTCCAGGATACCTCCGGCATCGACATCCCCCGATGGACCCTGGGGCAGCTGCGGATCCGCGGTTTCATTCGTTTCCGCTTCGCTATTCATCTCATGCTCCTGCCACTCTGTCTTTTCGAGCCTGTACGGTAACCGACCCGCCAGCCGCTGAAAAGCCTGTCATCTAAAACTGGTTATGCCGCGCCCGACCTTGCCCAGGCTCTCCATCCTGCGCCGGTTGCCGGCCGACACCCATGTTTTAATGCATTCTGGAATCTGACGCTCCTTTATTCAAGCAATTCACGCCAGGTGACGACATCAAGATCAACGGCCTGGTTCTCCGAATGGAATCTCCTCTATGACGCGCACCATCTCCTGCCTTGCCCTTCTGCTCGTTGCACCCTGGAGCCTGGGTTGTGTGACGTGTGACGCGCCATTTGATAATCAATACAACGGGCAGGGCGGCATCGTTGAACGACCCCACGGGACACAGGGACGCGCCAATTCCGCTTTCGTTCCGACCCATCAGAACGCTCCGGCCGTCGAACCCGGTCGACCGACCGCGGCCATGGGGATGCAGCCGCTGCCATTGACCCTTCCCGTTCATCAGCGGGAGCCCGTCTATTCCAGCGGGCCAGGGGAGCCGTATTAAGGATTTTTCCCCTGCCGGATAAAGGTGTCCACATTCCGCTCCAGGACATCCAGGGGCACGGCACCTTCCGCGAGTACGGCGTCGTGAAAATGGCGTATATCGAAACTCTCCCCCAGCACAGACTCTGCCCTGGTTCTTAATTCTCGAATTTTCAGCTCGCCCATTTTGTAGGCCAGGGCCTGGCCGGGCCAGGAAATATACCGGTCGACCTCGGCGGTGATATTGTGCAAGGAGAGAGCCGTGTTTTCCTGCATGAATGAAATCGCCTGACGCCGGGTCCATCCGAGGTAATGGATGCCCGTGTCCACCACCAGGCGGCAGGCACGCCACATCTCATAACTCAGGCGCCCGAAATCACTATACGGGTCCTTGTAAAAACCAACTTCCAGGCCCAGCCTTTCCGCGTACAGCGCCCATCCCTCCACGAAAGCGGTGAAACCGGCGTAACGGCGAAAGGGGGGGAGTCCCTCCAGCTCCTGCTGTATTGCGATCTGGAGATGGTGCCCAGGAACTGCTTCATGGAGTGATAGGGCTTCCACCTGGTACAACGGTCTGCCCTTCAGGTTGAAGACGTTGATATAGTAAAAACCAGCCCTGGACCCATCCCCAGCCGGTGGACTGTAATAGGCAGCCGTTGTCCGCGGGGCAATATAGTCCGGAACCACGCGTATCCCGTATGGCATTCTCGGAAGCGTGCCGAAGAGGCGTGGGAGCTGCCCGTCCATTCGCTTGAGCATGTACGCAATTTCTTTCTGCAGCTGTTCGGGCGAGCTCGCGTAAAACCGTTCATCGGTTCGCAGGAATTCGAGAAACGCCGGAAATGTACCCTCGAAACCTGACTTTTGGATCACGCCCTCCATTTCTTTTCGAATCCGTTCTACCTCGGAGTGCCCCAGCGAATGGACTTCTTCTGGTGAAATATCGAGGGTTGTGAAATGACGGACCCGGTAGCGATAAAATTCCCGCCCATCTGGAAGGGCCGAGGCCGCGATGCTACCGCGGGCGGCGGGGCGGTATTCCTCCCGCATGAATTCCAGGAAAGTGCGGTACGCCGGAACCACCACCTG
>CAYYZW010000058.1:0-3838 GCA_964476375.1 uncultured Pirellulaceae bacterium | reverse complement strand
GGCCCTCGGTTACCTGGTGTGCCTGAGCTGGATGTTGCTCACGCCCGATCCCTGGATTCATTTTGGCTCGTCGGGACATCAGCTTGCCGAACAGGTTGAAAACACGCTGGCCGACCATTTCCAGCATGCTGCCGCCTTTCTGCTCCTGGCATTCCTTGGCCAGCTGTCCCTTCGGGACACCCGCGCAGGATCCTGGCAGGTCATGGCGGCATGGCTGCTTGGGTACGCCCTTGCCGCCGAAGGGAGTCACGCATGGATTCCCAACCGCTATTTTGAGTGGAGCGACCTGCTGGCGAATGCAACGGGAACCGTGATCGGTATGCTGCTTGCCCACCTCCTGCTCCCCTCACCTGGCTCCCCTGAATCCTAGGGCGACCCCGTTTCCTGCATGGCTTCAAGGGCTTCTTCCAAACCATCGAGTCCGTCGCAGAGTGCTTCTTCTGGAATCACAAGAGGTGGCACGATCTTGAGAGTCGGGCGGTTCGTATAGAACGCCAGCACCCCTCGCCGAACCATCTCCCAGGTCAGATCCCGCGCCCGTGAGGAACTCGCTTCTCCGCTCTTTGGATCCTTGATAAAGACCGCATGCATCAGGCCCCTCCCACGAAAGTCCTCGATGACATCGGGAAACCGTGCCTGGAGTTCCTCCAGCCTCGTCTGGACCACACTTTCCATGGCAGCAGCATGTTCGACGAGCCCCTCCTCCTCGAGGACCGCAAGATTCGCCAGGGCTGCCACACAGGACAGCGGATGGCCGGAATGGGTCGACGTGACCACTCCTGGCGGGAGCAGGTCCAGAACCTCTCTCCGCCCCAGAACCGCCGCCAGCGGCAGGGTCGACGTGACCCCTTTCCCAATGCAGACCATGTCTGCCTCCACGCCGTAATGTTCATGGGCAAACCATTTTCCAGTCCGTCCAAATCCCGTCTGGATTTCGTCAAATACGATTAACACCTGGTTCGCATCGGCCCATCTCCGCAGGGCCTGGACATAATCCCTGGGTAATTCCAGCGCCCCCCACCCCTGCAGCGTTTCAATCACGACGGCAGCAAAAGACGATGCCTCCATCCCGGTCTCTCGGATCGCCTGTCGGACATACTCATCCCACTCCCCGGGGCCGCCGTCCAACCCCGGCCCTGGAAAGGGAAGCCGGTGGATATGCGACGGGTCGTCCGGATTCCACGATTTCTCGGCCGTCGGCCCTGAGAGCTGGTGGGCGGCAAGCGTACAGCCGTGATAGTCACCGGCAATACTTGCCAGGCGTGTCTTCGCCGGATCGATCCTGGAACCCCATTCCCTGGCCAGCCGGAAAGCACATTCAATCGTCTCCGAACCGGTCGTCCAGAGGTATGCCTGGTCCATTGAATCCGGCCCGATCTCCACAAGTTTTTCCGCCAGGCGGGTACGAATTTCCGAGGCAAAACTGAACTGGGCCAGCAGTCCCTCCTCGAGGTGATCCTGGAGTGCCTGCCGGATCCGTGGATGGCCATGCCCGCTATTGGTCATCACGGCAGTGGAGGTAAAGTCGATCCAGCTATTCCCGTAGGGGTCGTGTACCTGGAATCCCTCGGCCCGATCCCAGATGACCGGCGGCTGGTAGCAATTGACGGCAGGGGTCACGGCATCGATACGTGAAAGAAGTGCCAGGGATTCCGGCACCGGAAGTGCCGTCTGCACCTTTCTCCACGGTGTGTCGACAATCGGCCCTGTATGCGGAACCATGCGGCACGCATGTCGAAGTCCTGCTTCTCCCGTCATCTCACCCTCCCCAGCCTTTCATGTGACCCGGACAACAACCACAGGATAATACGCCGGGCAGCCTCTGGCACTCCGGTCCCGAGATTTTTCCACCCGGTTCGGATACCATGAAAGGGATCCCTTTCAAGGAACCCGCCATGGCAGAACGAATCAGCGTCGTCATTTCCCAGTCCGACAGAGCCCATTCCAAACAGGGCGATTTCGAGGACCGTTTAATCGAGAACCTGCTGACACAGGATTCGGTCGACCTGACCCTGATCGAGAACTTCTCCCAACTTGATTCGGAGACAACGGGCCTGCTTTGCCTCGAGGGCATCAGGGGTTCCATGATCATCGTCACCGAAATGGCCGCAGCGGACGCCCATCGTCGCCTTGGCGACCTGGATATCCTCGGCCGGCTGGGAATCGTCGAACAGGGCCAGGTGACGGCCGAGGCACCGGCCTCCCGGGAAACCCTGTCCCCGGGGATTTATGACGCAATGCGAAGGACGATTTTCTACCTGGACATTCATTCTTTTGACGATATCGCCGGCCTGCAATCCACCATTGGTAACATCCAGAAACACCTGGCCGACGAACGCACCTACCCAGGTCGCTCGGATTTCCCAATTCTCTCCGGCCCGCTTTCGGGCAGCCGTGGTCAAGGGGACGAATCAGCCGAAGAGAACGACCCTGCGGCCCCCTCCTCGGTCCGGCCCATGCCGCGACGGGTTCCCATTGACGATCCAGGCCAGGAAGACGGTGGGGATTCGGAAATGGACAGCCTGATCGATGAACTCGATGAGATGGAACTCTAGGACTCCGCCGACGCTTCCCCGGTGATCCAGCCAGGAAGTCGCGTCACCTTTCCGTCGGGGGTCACGCACCCCAGACGCGTGGTCCCTTCCACCAGCAAATCCTGGTCACGATAAATCCCGTAGTGGTGTTCAATCGTGGCACTCTTGATCCGGGTCGTCGTGGTGACAATTCTCAACAGGTCGTCGTACTTGGCTCCCGCGTAGTACCGACAGGTGGCTTCCACCACAACCAGGAAGAGGCCCTGGTCTTCCAGGTCCCGGTAATTCAGGCCGATTGCCCGAAGTTGTTCCGTTCGACCGGTTTCAAAATAAGTCAGGTAGTTGGCATGGTGCACATGGCCCTGCGCATCGGTCTCCTGGTAACGAACGCGAATTTCAAACTCGTTTTCAGCCAGTGGCATGGTGAATCCTCCACGTCTCCATGATAGTTCCCGGCAGCGGATATCAACAGGCGGCGGGAATCCGTTGACCCACCCTGACGATTGATCTATTCTGACGAGGTCAACCGCTCTCCCCTCTTCAAACCATGTCTTTTTTTTCTGTCAGGTGCCATGAGTACTGGAGAAGGAACTCCGACTGATTTTTCCACTCAGCGTGCGCGGGAATTCCCCACGATCCGCCAGTTTACCGTTTTCCTGGAGAACCGCGTCGGGCAATTGCTTGAGGTTGTCCGTCGGTTCGAAGGTTCACGCGTTCGCATCGTGGCACTCTCCATTAATGATGCCTCCGAATGCGCCTTCGTGCGGTTTCTTCTCAGTCATCCGGATATTGGCCGTGAGATCCTTGAACGGGCGGGCCTGCCGATGATTGAAAGTGATCTGATCGGGCTGGAACTGCCAGACCGGCCACAGCCCCTGCTCCAGGTCTGCACCGCACTGCTGCAGGCGGAGATTAACATCATCCAGACCTATCCCGTCCTTGTACGACCTCACGGCCGGCCGGTGGTCGCCGTGATGGTGGACAATATCGAGATGGCCCTGGAAACTCTCGATAGCAACGGGATTCGGATGATCTCCGAGGAAGACCTGGACTTTGACAATTTTAGCTCCTCTGAATAGTCCCCCGTCAGCTGGTTTATATCGATGCCCATCCATGTCATTTGCTCGGGTTGCCACAAGCGATTCACGGCTCCCGATCGTTTCGCCGGCAAGAAGGGTCCCTGCCCCCACTGCAAGACAATTATCCTGGTTCCCCGGCCGCAGGACCAGGTCGTCATTCATGCGCCGGAAGAGGCCCAGGAGCAGCGGCGCGACGGCCGTTCTATTTTCACGCCGTTGCGGCGG
>CAYYZW010000057.1:0-9901 GCA_964476375.1 uncultured Pirellulaceae bacterium | reverse complement strand
TCTCTCCCTTTCCATCTCCGAGTTCACCGACGTGGGACTTGTGCATCTCCAAGGACTTACCAATTTGCAGGATCTCTACTTTAGCAGCACCAACATCACCGACGCGGGACTGGCGCATCTCCAAGGGCTGACCAATATGCAGAAACTAGCGATTCACAACACCGAGGTCAGCGACGCGGGACTTGAGCACCTCAAGGGGATGGCCAGCCTGCAGGAACTCTACCTCGGCATCACCCAGATCAGCGACGCCGGGCTGGTGCACCTCAAAGGCCTTGCCACACTGAATCTGCTCGACCTCCGCGACACCGAGATCTCCGACGCGGGCTTGCTGCACCTGAAGGAGCTTGTGAATCTGAAGAGGCTCAACCTCGCCGGGTGCCCCGATACCACCGACGCGGGTGTCACCGACCTGCAGAAGGCATTGCCTCACTGTGAGATCAGCCACTAACCCCTGACCAGCTCCGCCCGCGGCTGCCTTCACGCTCTCGGGGAGCTCGGCCGAGGCCTCCAGCAGGACCCTCGGCCGCTCGACGTGCGCTGGGCATCCCGTGCAAAGATATCGCCCCTGGCGGTCGTCCGCGCCGGATGTCCCCTTCATCCTTTTCACGTCGTGAGGATGTTATTTCTGCCGGTACGAATTTGGGACATAGTGATTGTGCCGGATCTGAAATTCAAAGGAGTACAGCCGGCATTGCTCGAGGTGAAACCTTAACTTGATCGGCCGTGCCTGCAGGGGGTGACAGTTCGACCCGCCTCGCCATGAGACGACGTGGTGAATATTGTCGCCAGTGACCAGTTCGCATTCCTCTTTCGAAAAACCCCTGATCACCCGGCCCAGGGCGTCGATGGCTTCGACACGAATCTCTCCCTGCGCCGCTTTCGCGTTCAGAACGAGCGTGTCACCGATCATGATGAAGCGGCGAGTTGTCATGGTCCCCGCGTTACCGGCATGAATCGAGACGAAACTGTCGCGACGGTCGGTCGCCAGGATAATGCCGTTATCGAACGCGGCCTGAGGGTGCGGCAGCCACTGCTCTCCCTTTGCGGCCGGATGATAGAACCCGACCTGGTCTCCCAGGGTCAGCGGGGGCTTGGAGCTCGGCTTCTTCCAGTCGATGCAGTTGGCCGATATGGCGTAGCAGAGTCGCTGCTGCTCCCGGTTGGCCGTGTCAACGACGGACCACATCCGGAAGAGTTTGTCCTTGCGATCAAACAGGATCGAGCCACGGTCCAGCTTTGTCCCGGCCGGCAGGCTTTCCGCGGCCGTGAGCGATGGGTCCAGTACTCTTCGAGCATTGCTGGTTTCTTCAATCATGGAATTATCGATAAACAGTTGCCTGCCGTTCAGAATGACAGCATCCCCCACGAGTTCATCGTTGATGTCTTTGAACAGCAGCGACCGTCGGTCTTCCCTGGCAGCGATCGCCGCCGCTTCGGCCGAGATCCGGTAAATCGGTAAACGCGCCGTGCTCAGCTGGTCAGCGGCGTGATCGACAGCCGTGCAAAGAGCTTTTACGTCGGGGTCGTCCTCCGCCAGCGACAACTCGAGTGCGGCGAGCGCGGCTTCGACCTGTATCCCCGTTTCCTGGCTCGTTCGAATGACACGTGCCGCGGCTCCGTCACCATCCGATCCGGCGAATTCCATCAACGATTGAATCTCTCCCCGGAATTGCTTCAGCCGCGCGATGGCGACCCGATGAGTTTCTTTGGCGTATTCGATGGTCGCCGGTGTCACATACGGATGGTCTGGCGGCTCAAACTCCGTGGCGTGCTCGACCTGGTCGGTAATGCGAAGTTCATCGATCTGGCCGCGAAGAAAGTATCCAAAGGCATAGTCCCAGACACCCACGTGGATTTTTCCGCCCGTTCCATCTTCGAGGGCTCCCCCGCTGGCGATGTGAAGGACGCGTGTGCCATCAAGAAAGATGTTGTAGACGCTTTGTCCGTCGCCCTGCTCACAATCCCAGTTGATCTCCAGGTGATGCCACCGGTCGACTTCGACTTTCGCGGCCTTGGACGTGCCTTTGTACTTTGGCGTGTACAGCCCCAGTACGATGGTAGAGTCGTGCACGTAAACTTCTATCACCGACTGCCGTGGCGTGGCGCCCGGTTCATGCGGTGGACGGTACCAGCCAAACAACGGGTGATACATGCCCTGCTTGTCCTCCGTGATGCGGAACCACATCTGCGCCGTGCCTCGCATCGGATTGAAATTCTTTGCCGCGTCGAAAGTGCAATTCTCACCACTACGACTGACGTCCAGCGCGCGGCCCCAGCGGCCGGCATCGGACGTCCCTGTCACCTTGTACGTGTCGGCAAGAGCCGGGCGTGCGTCATTCTTGCCGAGCGCGTAATCGGCGTCTGCCGTCGCAGCATCGAAGCTCGCATGAAACAGCACTTTCGCCTGCGCTGGACAGATGCAGGTGATTTGAAGAACGACCAGCCAGAGGAAGCGTTGCGGGCTTTTTCGAACGGAACGAATCATTGTCGGTAGAATTCCCGGGCACCACTCAAGTTCATTTCATCCTATGTTACATTAACGTAATGGCTGCGGCATACAAATACAGGCAGGTCCTGATCGCATTTCTTGTTCTGCCTGCAGTCGCCTGCGCGGCGTTCGCATCGGAACCAGCTCGACGTCCGAACGAGGAGGTAGTCCTTCTCAAGGGAAAACAGCTTTTCATTGACGACTACATCATCGACGACATGGACGGTGTCGCGAAGGTTCTCAATCGTGCGGTCAAACATCCTGGAAACCCGCTCGTGGTGCCGGACCTGCCATGGGAAAAGAACAGCTTTTATGCAAACGGGTCGGCGATCTACGATACGCAGGACAAGCTGTTTAAAATCTGGGTCCACCTCTGGAAGCATCAGGGGGATGAACTTGCCGCCACGGTCGGTCTCTACGGTTATCTCTCGTCGACCGACGGTGTGGTGTGGCGCAAGCCAATGATCCACCCGGCCGAAAAATCGAACCGTGTGCTGCCGCCGCCAGGCACAAACAGTTTTTCTGGCCAGGGAATTCTGAAAGATCCGTTCGAGAAGGATTCCGCACGCCGTTACAAGATGATCTATACCAATAACCCGGATAAGAAATCAGGGAATTACCAGACGTGTGCTGCCTACTCACCGGATGGTATCGTCTGGAAAGCCGAACCTGAGAACCCGTTAATCCCGTTTGGCGATACACAAAACGTGCCGCTCTGGGACCCCATGCGGCAGAGCTATGTGGCATACGTGCGGACTGGTCCGCCCAATATTCGCGGGATCGCACGGATCGAGAGTCGAGATTTTATTCATTGGTCGCCCAAGGTGGCGGTGTTCCAGCCTAGCACACACAAGATCGACGAGCCGTTTCGCAGCATGCCCTATGGAATGAAGGTGATGCCTTACGCCGGTTGTTTCATTGGACTGATCAACACGTATCACTGGGAGACACTGGGCCCTATTCCAGAGGACAAGCTCTGGCAGGACAAGCTCAACGTGCAGTTGGCATTCAGCCGCAATGGAATCACGTGGAACCGCGTCGGCCCCTCGGGGGTGATCCCACATGGTGATCTCGACAAGGACCTGGACTGGGAAACGATTGCCAGGGGCCAGGTCTTTCTGCAATACGGTGAACACAAGAAAGAGTGGGACTGGGGCCAGGTCTATTCGTACCATGCGCCGGTCGTACATGACGACAGGGTCTGGATTTATTACACCGGCCTCGGCAGTCGTCACTGGTCGAACTACCACGGAGACGATCGTCCGCCCAAGAGCGGCATTGGACTTGCAACCCTGCGACTGGACGGATTTGTCTCGGTGCAACCCGTGTCGGATCAGGAGGGAGGGACGCTGACAACGCGGCCGTTCATTTTCCTGGACGACGACATCCAGGTGAATGCGGATGCCAGTGACGGCTCGGTGCGCGTTGAAATACTCGATGGCAAGGGGCAGCCAATCGATGGGTTCACTGCCGCTGACTGCCAGGTGCTGCACGGTGACCAGTTGCGGCACACGCTGTCCTGGAAAGAAAAACAAAACTGCGCGCAATTGAAAGGCCACACCGTTCGGCTTCGATTCTACCTGGACCGGGCAAAACTTTTTTCGTTCACACCAGTCGCTCATCGTGACCCGTGATAAAGCAGGGGGCCTCCAGCCGGGGACGTTGCCATTTTCTTGAGGACGTCCCGGTGCTGCCCCCCCTTCCAGGTCCTCCGCGAACTCCTGGCCAGCTCGGCATGCGGCCCATCAATCCTTGGCCGGTTCAAAACCCTCAAATGGAGGATCGGCGTTGGGCGGAAAACGGTCGAGAATTTTCTGCAGGCGAGCGCGTCGTCCCGGAATGACCCGCTCCTGGGAAGTGAAAAGATTTTTCGTTTGCAGCAGGTCGGTGGCGGCATTGCGACCGTCGGAGAGCTGGTAAAACCCTTCGCGGTTGTCGAGCAGGTATTGCCAGTCGCGGACCATGCGAAAGGTACCGATCTGGGAGTAGATCCAGTTGCGTTTCTTGAAGGGGTCGTCGTCCCCGGAGATGCTGGGGACCAGGCTCTTGCCATCGAGTGGGATGCCGGCCGGAAGTGTCGCGCCGCTCAGCTCGACAAGGGTTGGGTAGATGTCGGTAAAATCGACCAGGTCCCTGGTGGCCAGGCCCGCCTGGGGTACGAGCGAGGGGGCCCGCACGATAAAGGGGACATGCACCCCCCAGTCCGCTTCCTGTCCTTTTCCCTTCTTGTAGGGTTTTCCGTAGAGGGTGCCTGGTGACGAGGAGCCGTTGTCGCCGGTGAAAATAATAACGGTGTTCTGCCTGAGTCCTGCCTTGTCGACCGCATCGATCAACCGGCCCACCAGTCGATCCATGTAGGTGACGTAACCGGCGTAAGAGGTGGCTTTCTCCTGCGGCGGTTTATCCTTGTTCAGGGGAGTCGCTCCGAACGGGCCATGGGTTAAGAGCATGGGGTAATAGAGGAGAAAGGGCTGATCCCTGTGGCGGCGGACGAAATCACAGGCAAAGGTGTTGATCGTGTCGGGACCAAAGGGGACCGTTTCTCGCCGGCCGTTGGTCATGATGGAACCATTGAAATAACGCTGCTCGGTCTCCGGGAATCCCTGTTCTGCACCTGGCCAGACACAATGTTCATCAAAACCATGCTGGTGCAGCGCGTCAGGCTGACGCCGCAGGTTGTTGATTTGCCACTTGCCGGCAATCGCCGTCCGGTAGCCCGCACTGCGGACGACGCGGGCAAAGGTTGTGAACCTGGTCCACTTCAGCCCGTCGCCCCCGTTGCGCGCGACGTCGTAGTGATGGGTCCAACCGTGCCGAAAGGCGTATTGTCCGGTCAGCAGCGTAACGCGGGTCGGCGTACAGATCGGGTTGCACCATGCTATCTCGTATCGAAGCCCCTCCCTGGCCAGGCGATCGATATTCGGTGTCTGGTGGCTGGCGCCGTAGCAGCTGATCCAGTCACGCCCCATGTCATCGACCATAATGAAGATAATGTTCGGTCGCCTGGCCGTCTGGAGGCTGGTGTCGGCACGGGTCCCGGGCAGGGGGAGAGAATGGACCAGTAACAGGACGACGGAGACCAGGAGACCACGTTTCATGAGCCAGTGACTGCTCCGGGAATGATGTTACTTGGACAGGAAGGGGGTGCTTTGGGTGACCTGGTGGACCAGGTCGCGAAACCCGTAGCCCTGGGCGGCTGCTTGTTTGACGAGCTGATCCAGGTCCTCCCGGTCGGTGATGGCCAGCTGCCGGCCGAGAGCATAGATCATCAGTTTCTCCGTCAGGCACCGTGTGAACTGCTCGGGACGTTCCATTAAATAGCGACGGATTCCGGAGGGGCCTGTGAATTCGGTCCCGTCGGGCATGCTGCCGGATGGGTCAATCGGGGTCTTCTTGTTGTACCGGGTTCGATAACGACCAAGATAGTCAAAATTTTCCAGTGCCAGCCCGATCGGGTCGATCTTGCGATGACATTCGTTGCAGGTAGCAATGGTCCGGTGCTTGGCCATCAACTCGCGAATCGTGGTGACACCCCGCGTGTCCGGTTCCACCGGCTGGACGTCTGGTGGCGGTGGCGAGGGGGGCGTCCCCAGCAGGTTTTCCAGGACCCAGACGCCGCGGGACACGGGCTGCGTCTCCACGCCGTTGGAGGTCAGTGTCAGGATGCTGCCGTGGCCGAGCAGGCCGCCTCGCCGGGCCTCGGGGGGAATCGTGACGCGCTGGAACTTTTCTTCGGTCACCCCCTGGATCCCGTAGTGACGAGCCAGGGCCGGGTTGAGGAACGTGTAGTTGGTGTCAATGAATTGCAGGATGCTCTGGTTGTGGCCCAGCACGTGATCAAAGAGCAGGCGTGTTTCCTGCCGCATGGCCGCTTCCAGGTTGTCGCTGTAGTAGGCCTTGTTGGATGCCGGGTCCGGTGGCAGCGTTCCCAGCTTGCGAAGGTTCAGCCACTGCCCCAGGAAGTTGGTGGAAAAGGCGACTCGCTTCGGGTCGTCGAGCATTCGATTGACTTGCTGCCGTAATATCCCGGGGTCTCGCAGTTTTCCCTCGCTGGCCACCCTGAGTAGTTCATCATCGGGCATGGAACTCCAGAGAAAGTAGGAGAGTCGCGTTGCCAGTTCATAATGATCCAGCGTGGCGACGGCCTGCTGGCCCTGCTGGGGTTCCACCAGGTAGATAAAGCCGGGAGAGGCCAGGATCCCTTTCATGGCAAGCGTGGCCGCTTGCCAGAAGTCGCCGGTTTCTGCAAACCGTTTCTCGGCCAGCAGCAGGTAAGGTTCCAGTTGCAGGGGGTCGGCAGGTCGCCGATAGGCAAAGGCGGCGAAAAGTGTCAGCGATCTGCGTAAATCGCTGGCGGCCGGGTTCTCGGGAAGATTGCCAAAGAATCTCACCGTGCCGGGCAAGGGCCACTTAGCATAGTGAGGTCCTTCCAGTTCCAGGCGATGCAGCCGGAGTTCCGGCGCCGAGCCCATGTACATTTCGACGGGGTTGCGTGCCAGCGGCACGGTATCTTCCGGGAAGTACTTGGGAAAGACCTTCCGCATGATTCGTTTCTGGGATCCACGGGGCCCGTTTGCCCACTCGACAGCAAATTCATAACCTTGCTGTAGAAATCCTCGGATTTCAATGTCGACCGGTTCGTTGTCCCGGATTTCATATTCTCCAACGGTTCGCGTGGCGACCGTTCCCAGGTTTCGGTTGACCACCAGCACCCGGATGCGAGGGGGCTCGCTTGGATCGTAGCCCAGTTCAGCCGGCTGGTAGCGATGGTCTTTCCAGCGGACCGTGTTGGCACGGACCCGGAAGATGTACTGGCCACCTTCGCTGACTCCGCGAAACTTGTTCTTCACGTAGGCGCGGGTGAACTGGTCTCGCACCAGGGCACGCTTGAAACCACGTGGATCATCATGCCCTCCGCCATGGATCTGGTTGCCGACGGCGACGATGTTTTCCAGGGGCGGACGGGGGCCGGGTCGAATCGCCTTGTCGAGGACGTTTTCGGCCGCCTCCAGGTACTGGGCCAGCAGGAAGTCGGACGTGAGCAGTCCTTCGCCAATATTGTCAAAACCGTCCACTGAATTGTCGGCCGGGAAAGCAATCGTGGGATCGAAATCCGACATGTTCATTTGAAACAGGTCCCGGACGGTGTTGAAGTACTCGGTCCGGTTGAGTCGTCGCAGGACAACTTTTCCTGCGCTGCGACGGGCCGCCTGGCGCGCCTCGGCAAGGGTCCTGGTGAGGGAGGCAACGACCTGCCTGGTCTCCGGCACCGTCGGTTGACGGGCGTCTTCGGGCGGCATCTCTCCCAGGTTGAGCTGATCCAGGATCTCTTGCAGGAGTTCGCCATTTTGGGGTCTGCTGAAATCGAGCGTTAGTTGGTCGAAACGCCGTTCCCCCTGTTGCTTGGTGGGTCCGTGGCAGCCCAGGCAATATTGCTTCAGGAACGGACGAAGAGTGGACTGGAATTCTTCCTGGGCGGCTGCCAGCGGTGCCAGCAGCAGCGCGGCTGACAGGGCGGCGATCGACATGGAGAGGTGCTTGAAGCTCATCGGCCCGCGGGTCAGGTGAGGATGTTGTTCAGGTTGCCACTGCTGCTGGAAAACTGGTCCGTTTCAATACCGAATTGCTGCAGCAGCGTGACGTACAGGTTGCTCAGGGGGGTTCCCCTGTTGCCCTCCTTGGGAAACGTGTGATGGTGGCCGTGTTGAAAACCGCCACCGGCGACCAGTGCCGGAACATTGCGGCTGCTGTGCGAACTGGCGTTCCCCATGCCACTGGCCAGCAGGAGGACCGTGCTGTCCAGGAGTGGCTGGCCATGAACGTCCTTTACTTTCTTGAGCCGATCAATGAACCCGGCCAGCTGGGTCAGGTAATAGGTGTCGATGATCTGCAACTGGGCGATCTTCTCGGGGTTTTGACCGTGGTGGGTGAGCGTGTGGTATCCGAGCGTAATCCCATCAAAAGTAAAGTGACGGTTGCCGCCAGGCATCTGGTAGACCAGGACCCGGGTGGATTCGCTTTGCAGGGCCATCACCATCACTTCAAAAAACAGTGACATGTCGTAGGGATAGCTTGTCTGTGGCAGCTCTTCATCCACCGCGGGGCGTTTGGCCTTTGGCTTCGGGATCTCGATCCACTCCTTGCGGCGGACCAGCTTTCGTTCGGTCTCTCGTACTGCCGTCAGGTATTCCTCCAGCTTGTTGCGGTCCCGTGCGGTCAGCCTGCTTTGAAGGGAGCGGGAATCCTCCAGTAACAGGTCGAGGAGGCTGTCGTTGTCACTGAGCGACTGTCTCTGACGTTGCTTGTCTTTCTCGCTGTCTTCCACAAAGAGTAAATTGAAAAAACGGTCGGGTGTCGTAACGGATGGGATCGGGATCCCGGCCCGGGTATAGGAGATGGGAGCTCCGCTGCCCGTGACCAGGGAAGGAAAGCGGGTCTCGCTGCCAATCTGTTCGGCGACAAGCTGGTCAAGTGAAAACAGCTTGCTGCGGTCGCCGTCGGCGTCGTTCGCCTTGATGCCGTTGAGGAGTGTTCGGGTGCAGCCGTGCCCGCCCCCCACGTCCGGATGGTCCAGTTGCGAGAAGACAGAAAAATCGCGACGATGTCGGGCCAGCGCCTGGAGGCTGTTGGGCATGGCGTACTGGTCGCCGGTCTGCTGGGGAAAAAAACCTTCTGGATTAAGGCCGTAGTCCGGCGCAACGCAGATAAAGTTGCGGGCCGCCGGTGGGTCGCCTTCGGCTGCCTCGGTCCTGCCGGGCCGCAGTGATTCGAGGGCCGGGATAGCGAGCGACAGCCCGACACCACGCAGGAAGCGGCGACGGTCCAGTGGATCTTGCGTCTTGGCTGGCATGTGATCAGTTTCCGCGTCTCGAACCGGGGTGAGATTCTAGCATAACCGAACCGGGGCCCGGCAGAGAGGGGAATGCAGATGCTGCTTTTTTGCCTTGCCTGGCGCCGGTCATTTTCGCCAGTACCTGTGTCGCTGCCTGGCAGACTACTTGCCGACGCAATACAAATCCCGGTCGGACCGGATATAGAAGTTACCCTGGGAGACTGCCATTGACGCGAAACATCGAACGCCGATGGCATTTCGACCGACTTCATCGTACTTTGGGCCGGGCCGCAGAACGAGCGTCACGCCCTCCTCCGACAGGATGTAAATTCGTCCGTCGGCATAGACGGGCGAGGCCCAGTGCACGCCGGAGAGTCTCTGCGTCCAGGCAATCGTGCCGGATGACGCCTCCAGGCAGTGGAGAATGTTGTCCCGGGAAATGGAGTAGAGATAGGGCTTGATGTACAACAGCGACGAAAGTGCCGCGACACCTCGTTTTTGTTCCCATGCGATGTGGGTCTTGGTGACATCTCCCTTTCCGCCGAGTCTAATGGCCCGCAGCGTCGGAGCTTCAAAGCCAG
>CAYYZW010000056.1:0-57717 GCA_964476375.1 uncultured Pirellulaceae bacterium | reverse complement strand
ACAAGTGACGACCCCCTGCTGACAGCCCGCCCCCCCGGGCCACGAAGTCCGCTGCGCGTCATCGTTACCAACCATGCGGCAGTACCCGCGGATTCCCAGCTCCTCAAGACAGCAACCGATTTTCCGGTGCTGATCAGCTGCGGGCCAGAAACCGACCCGGAACAGATTTCCCGGCTTGAACAAGCGGGCTGCGAGGTACTCCAGCTCGAGACCCCCGGCAACACCATTCCCGGCCTGCTTGCGGAACTGGGAAAGCGGCAGATGACCAATGTGCTTGTCGAGGGCGGTTCCAGGTTGCTGGGAGCTTTTCGTGATGGTGACCATGTCGATGAAGTCCATGTTTTCATGGCGCCCAAGCTGGTCGGAGGAGACCAGGCTCTCGGGCCCCTGGGAGGAACCGGAAGCGAGCAGATGGCCGATGCCCTTTCACTGGAGAACCCCCGGTTCACCACGCTTGAAGGCGATATCTACCTGCATGGCCGACTGGATGGCCGCAGCCAGCTTTAGGGGGAATACGGCACGTGGACAAGCGAATCGGCTTGTGCAATACTTCCACAGTTCGGCTGATCCCGGATGATCACCCGTGCGCCCGTGGCGCAACTGGATAGCGCATCGGTCTTCGGAACCGAGGGTTGTAGGTTCGAATCCTACCGGGCGTGCTTTTCAACAGCATCTGAAAAAGAGCCTGCAGGAAGGCTCTCTGCAGGGCCGTCCTGGAATCCCCTTGTCGGCGCCTGGTAGCAGGACTAGGATGGCAGTTTCCCCCGAAACCAGTCATTCCTGCTGGTAACACCGGTTTTTTCCCATGCGCCACGTCCTCTCCGCTGTCGTGCACAATGTCCCGGGAGTGCTCTCGCACATTTCCGGCATGCTCGCCTCGCGCGGATACAACATTGACTCCCTGGCCGTCGGTGAAACAGAGGATCCCCAGTTATCCCGCATGACTTTTGTCGTGGTCGGGGATGAACGGGTACTTGAACAGGTCCGCAAGCAGCTGGAGAAAATTGTCAGCGTCGTCAAGGTCATCGATATCAGCTCCACCGACTTCGTGGAACGTGACCTGATGCTGGTCAAGGTAAGGGCCCCCAAGGGGAGTGAGCGGAGCGAAATTCGCGAGCTGGTGGAGATCTTCCGTGCCAAGATTGTTGATGTCGGTGCCGAGGAGATCGTGATTGAAATATCCGGACGGGAACAGAAAATCCAGGCCTTTATCGAACGTATGCGACCCTACGGGATCACCGAACTTGTACGAACCGGCCGAATCGCCATTGTCCGCAGTGCCACGATGCATGAAGAAAGCGATTCTCCAGCCTCAGAGGAGTGAACTTTACGATGACCGCAACTATTTACTACGACAACGATGCCGACCTCGAGCTGCTCAAGGACAAGACGATCGCCATCCTCGGCTATGGTTCCCAGGGACATGCCCAGGCACAGAATCTCAAGGACAGCGGCTGTCATGTGATCGTCGGCCAGCGTCCCGGCAGTCCGAACTATGACCTGGCTGTCAGCCATGGCTTCGAACCGCTCCCCTTGAACGAGGCGACCCAGCAGGGAGACATGGTGAATGTCCTGTTGCCGGATGAAGTCCAGGGGGATATTTTCCGTAGCCAGATCCGGGACAACCTGGAGCCCGGCAATATCCTGATGTGCTCGCACGGGTTCAATATCCACTTCGGCCAGGTCGCACCACCGGAGGGTGTGGATGCCCTGCTGGTCGCACCCAAGGGTCCCGGGCACCTGGTTCGGAGCGAATACGAGAAAGGGGGTGGCGTGCCCGCCCTGATCGCCCTGAGCGAGGGTGCCAGTGAAGAGACAAAGCAGCTTGGCCTGGCTTATGCCAAGGGAATCGGGGGCACCCGTGGCGGTGTTATTGAAACAACCTTTGAGGAAGAAACGGAAACAGACCTGTTCGGTGAACAGGTGGTGCTCTGTGGAGGCGTCAGCGAGCTGGTCGAATCCGCCTTTAACGTGCTCGTCGAGGCAGGTTACCAGCCGGAGATGGCCTACTTTGAATGCCTGCACGAGCTGAAACTGATCGTCGACCTCTTCTATGAGGGTGGACTAAGCTACATGCGGTACAGTGTCAGTAACACGGCAGAGTACGGGGATTACAGTAGTGGCCCACGGATTGTGAACGACGAGACCCGCAAGGAGATGAAGAAGATCCTTGCCGAGATTCAGAATGGGGAATTCGCCCGAAACTGGATCCTGGAGAACAAGGCAGGGGCGCCGGCGTTCAAGGCCCGACGACGGCGCGGTGCAAATAGCCAGATCGAAGAAGTCGGACGCCGCCTGCGACGGCTGATGACGTGGATCGACAGCAAGGAAGTCTAGTCAGCCAGTCTTCCGGGAAGCCGCGATGAAAACTCATCCGCTTCACCAGCGACATGAACGCCGATTCGAACAGAACCGGTTCGTCTACCCGGTCCTGAGCCGGCGAAGTGGTGGAATCTCGGTCGGGGTTAATCTCAATCCCGACAAGGTCTGTAATTTCGACTGCATCTACTGCCAGGTCGAGCGAACCAGCCAGTCTGAAACCCGTTTTGTGGAAACTGCCGCCCTGCTTGAAGAACTCGACCAGATGCTCTCGGCAGTCACCAGCGGTGACTTGTTTCACGAAAGTCGCTTTTCGGATACCCCCCAGGCACTTCGGCGACTTAACGACATCGCCTTCTCCGGGGATGGGGAACCGACGACCTACCAGAATTTTGACAAGCTGCTGGAATCCTGCGCCGGCATCAAGCGACGACACGGGCTCGACAGTGTCAAAATGATCCTGATCAGCAACGCCAGCATGTTTCACCGCCCTCATGTGCAACGCGGGCTGGAGATCCTGGATGCGAACCAGGGAGAGATCTGGGCCAAGCTGGAAGCCGGGACAGAGGCGTACTACCAGCAGGTGGAACGCACGTCGATCCCCTTCCAACAGGTCCTTGACAATATCCTGGCAGCAGCGAGGCAACGGCCGATTGTCATCCAGGCGCTCTTCATGCGGATTGCAGGCCAGCCGCCGAGCGGGAAGGAACAGCAGGCGTTCTGCGACCGACTCCGGGAGATCGTCAGCCAGGGCGGACAAATTTCACTTGTCCAGGTTTACACCGTCGCCCGTCCGCCGGCAGAATCAACGGTGACGCCGCTGGTCGATATCGAAGTCGACCAGCTGGTAGAACTGGTGAGAGACCAGGCCGGGCTGGCCGCAAAGGGGTACTACGGTTCGCTCGAGGGAATGTCCGGGAACGGAGACTGAAATAATGTCAGACAGTGAAACCAGATCCCCGGGACGGGTTTCCTGGTGGCCCCTGCTGGCCATCATGATGGGATTGCTGGCCTGGGGCGGGTGGACGGTCACCGGGATCGTGCTGGGAGAGTACGGTCGCCAGGACACGGCGCCCAGCGACCGGATCGCCCTCTACAAGGGGCTGCTTGTTGCCGGCTCGGTCGTGCTGTTTGTCCTCTTCTGGAGCCTGGCTCTCTTTTTCCGATCCCGGCGATTAAACCGCCTGCAGGACGTCGACTCCGATCTTTAAGAGGCATGCGGCCTGACCTGGAAGCGCACCCTGGACCTCTTCGGGGCGACTGGCGATCTCGCAACGAGTCTCCTAGAATGGGCCCATGCCAGGTTCGCAGGGAATGCTTGACCTGCCTGGCAGTCGCGTCGAACTGGAGGATCCATGCCGTCGTCGGACATCACGATCAAGGGTGCACGGGAGCACAACCTGCGATCGGTCAATCTCACCCTTCCGCGCCACCAGCTGATCTGCTTGACAGGAGTCAGTGGTTCTGGCAAGAGCTCGCTCGCTTTTGACACCCTTTACGCCGAGGGGCAACGGCGGTACGTGGAAAGCCTTTCCAGCTTTGCCCGTCATTTTCTTGGCCAGATGCCCAAGCCGGAACTGGATGCCATCGGTGGGCTGACACCCTGCATCTCCATCTCCCAGAAGACAGCAGGCCGGAATCCCCGCAGTACGGTCGGCACGATCACCGAGATTTATGATTTCCTGCGAGTCCTTTATGCACGCGTTGGCCAGGGAACCTGTCCAAGTTGCGAGCTACCGGTCACATCCCAGACCCGGGAACTTATCCTCTCCAGGATCATGCAATTGCCTGCCGCGACCCGTTTCTCGGTGCTGGCGCCGGTCATCCGGGGACAAAAAGGAGAGTACAAGGATCTCTTTGGCGATCTTTCCCGCCAGGGTTTTGCACGGGCACGGGTGAATGGAGAGGTTTTTTCGCTGGCTGAAATCCCTGGCCTGGACCGTCGCATGCGTCATGACATCGAGGTGGTCATCGATCGTCTCGAGATGACAGCGGATATCCGTTCACGACTTGCCGAGGCTGTCGAACTGGCCCTAAAAATAGGCGATGGAACAATGATTATTGCTCCCGCCACGTCCACCGGGTCGAGTACTCCATCACGCTCGGTCGGAAGCGGGAAACGTCGCCGAACTCTCTTCCAGGAAAATGACCTGGTCTTTTCCAACCAGTACGCCTGTACACGCTGTGGGCTTAGCTTTCCTGCTCCCTCCCCGCAGCTGTTCAGTTTCAACAGTCCCCAGGGAATGTGCCTGGAGTGCGATGGCCTGGGCCAGGTTTATTCATTCGATCCCGACCTGCTTGTGCCGGACGGGAGCCTTTCCTTCAAGCAGGGCTGTTTCGACCTGCTTGGCAACTGGAAAAAACTGGGGCGCTGGCGACGACACATCTACCAGGGCGTCGCGGACACCATCACACGGACGGAACAATGGCCGGAGCAGATGATGCTGGAAGCTCCCTGGCAGGATCTTCCCCGGCAGGCCCAGCAGTACTGGTTATGGGGAAGCGGGACCCAGCACATCACCTTTACCTGGCGAGGCGGCCAGTCGCCAATGAAATACGGAGGGCGTTTCGAGGGCATCATTCCGGAGTTGCTCTCGAAGCACCGCAATAGCCGCAGCCGGATCCAGCTGCGGCGCCTGGAAAAGTACATGAATTCGATCCGCTGTCCGGAGTGCCAGGGAGACCGGCTGAACTCGCAAGCACGCTCGGTACAGATTCAAAGCGGGCATCGCGATTTCAAGAAAGCCGGGCCACTTTCGCTGCCTGCCATCTGCCAGCTCAGTGTCCGCCAGGCCGCCGACTTCTTTGAAAAACTGAACCTCGATGAGACAGGAAGCCTGGTCGCTGAAGAAGTGGTCAAGGAAATTCGAAGCCGGCTCGGTTTTCTGGTCAACGTGGGACTCGATTACCTGGCCCTGGACCGAACGGCCCCCACGCTCAGCGGCGGCGAATCCCAGCGGATTCGGCTGGCGGCCCAGATTGGATCCGGGCTGGTCGGTGTCACCTATATACTCGACGAGCCGTCGATCGGTCTTCATCCACGCGACAATGATCAGCTGCTGGACACACTCTGCCAGCTCCGTGACATGGGCAACACGGTCGTCGTCGTGGAGCACGATGAGGAGACGATGCGGAGGGCGGACCACGTGATTGACTTCGGGCCCGGGGCCGGAGTGCGGGGCGGAAAAATTGTCGCTCGCGGGTCGGTGGAAGCGATCGTGAATGAACCGTCCAGCGTGACAGGCCAGTTCCTGGGTGGCCAGCGACAGATCCTCCCCCCCCAGCAGCGGCGAAAGGTGGATGGTCCCCAGCTGGTGGTGCGGGGAGCGGAACACAACAATCTCAAGCAGGTCGACATGGCAATTCCGCTGGAAAGCTTCACCTGCGTGACCGGCGTCTCGGGCTCCGGAAAGAGCTCCCTGGTAAACGACATCCTGGCGGAGGCCCTCCGGCGGGATCTCAACAACGGACTGGGGAACCCAGGGAAACATCTTTCCATGGAAGGACTCGACCAGCTGGACAAGATGATCGCCATCGACCAGTCCCCCATCGGTCGAACACCTCGCTCCAACCCGGCCACCTATATCAAGGTCTTTGATGACATCCGCAAGCTTTTTTCACAACTGCCTGAATCCAAGCGACGCGGCTACAAACCGGGACGTTTCAGCTTTAATGTCAAAACCGGGCGGTGCGAAGCGTGTGAGGGGAATGGCACAAACCGCCTGGAGATGGACTTTCTTGCCGACGTCTGGGTTACCTGTCCGGTCTGTGAGGGACGACGTTTCAACCGGGAGACACTGCAGGTCCAGTTCAAGGGGAAGTCCATAGCCGATGTACTGCAGATGGATATTCAGCAGGCCCTCGAGCTGTTCGAGAACATCCCGGCTATCCAGCACAAGCTCAACACCCTGCATGATGTGGGCCTGGATTACCTCAAGCTCGGACAGCCCTCGACAACCCTCTCCGGCGGGGAAGCCCAACGAATCAAGCTGGCCCGTGAACTGGTAAAGAAAAGTACCGGACGGACCCTTTACCTGCTGGATGAACCGACCACCGGCCTTCATTTCGCCGACATCGAGATGCTGCTTGAGGTTCTTCACCGTTTCGTCGACGTGGGCAATACCGTGGTGGTTGTCGAACATAACCTGGATGTGATCAAGACCGCCGACTGGATTATCGACCTCGGACCCGAGGGGGGGGATCGCGGGGGAGAGATCGTGGTGGCAGGAACCCCCGAGGTGACCATGAAGTGCCACCAGTCGGCAACCGGGAAGGCGCTTCTGCACGCCGCCAGCGGAAAGACCAGGTCACGGCGAAAAAAAAATGCGGCAGCACAACAGAAGACAAATCCGGAACGGAACGACAGCTGGATTCGTATCCAGGGAGCACGGCAGCACAACCTCAAGAACGTGGATGTCGAGATTGCTCGCGACAAGATCACCGTTTTCTCCGGCCCCAGTGGAAGCGGAAAAACATCGCTGGCCATGGATACCATCTATGCCGAGGGCCAGCGGCGGTACGTGGAAAGCCTGAGTTCCTATGCCAGGCAATTCATCAGCCAGATGCAGAAACCACGACTCGACCAGATCGAAGGACTTTCACCCTCGATTGCCATTGAACAAAAGAACCTGGGTAATACGCCACGGTCGACCGTCGGGACCGTCACTGAAATCTATGATTATTTCCGGGTTCTGCTAGCGCGACTGGGAACCCCTTTCTGTCCCGACTGCGAGTGTCCTGTCAGCACCCAGACTTCCGACCAGGTGGTCGACAAGGTACTCGCCACCGGTGAACAGGCACGGCTCTACCTGATGGCTCCCGTCCAGCTGGACCACGGGCAGGCCTACGAAACACTCTGGGATGAAATCCGTTCCCAGGGCTATCACCGGATTCGTGTCGACGGGAAAGTTTACACGCTCGATGCACCCCCTTCACTGGATCGCAAAAGTCGCCACCAGGTGGAGGTGGTCGTGGACCGCATCGTCGTCCGGAAATCCGCCCGGTCCCGGATCGCCGAGAGTGTTGAAATCGCCCTCGGACTGGGTCAGGGGGTCCTTCACGTGGCCGAGGTGGATGAGACGCGTGACGAGAAACACTGGCAGGTGACGATCCACAGCCGTCACCGCGTCTGCGAAGAATGTGGACGCAGCTTCGAGGCGCTGACCCCCCATAACTTCTCCTTCAACAGTTTCCTCGGCTGGTGTAACTCCTGCGAGGGCCTGGGAACACAGACAGGTGCCAATCCGGCGGCGCTGCTGGACCGACCCGGCCAGTCATTGCGTGACGGGGTACTCACGCTCTGGCCGGACCTGGAGCATCCGGTCTCCCGTGCGATGCTTGAAGCGACATGCCAGACGCTCGATATCCCGCCCGACATTGCTTACTCAAAACTCTCTCCCAAGCAGAGACGGACCTTGCTTTACGGGAGCCCCGACCACTGGATCGAGGTTCCCTCCACAAAGACGGCCGATGGCAGCACCGCCGCTTTCCGGTTCCAGTTCAAGGGGCTCTATCCCTCCCTGGAAGAAGCCTCCCGTCTCTCCCCATCCCTGCGGACGCGCCTGGAACACCTGGTCGACCAGGTCGAGTGTTCCCGTTGTGGTGGCAGTCGCCTGCGGGACGACTCTGGTTCTGTTCGTTTTCGGGACAAGACCATTGACCAGTACTGCCGGCTTCCACTCTCGGAATTGCTGGCAGACCTGAAGACCTGGAAACTTGACCGGCGAGAGAAGCGGATCGCCGGTGAACTCTACCGGGAGATCCGGGAACGCCTGCGGTTTCTCAACGAGATCGGCCTGCATTACCTGACCCTGCAACGGACTTCCGCATCGCTCTCCAACGGGGAAGCCCAGCGAATTCGCCTGGCCAGCCAGCTAGGAAGCGGTCTCTGTGGTGTGCTTTACGTGCTCGATGAACCGACCATTGGCCTGCACCCCCGCGACAACCAGCGACTGCTCAAGGCACTAAAGCGACTGCGTGACCTCGGGAACACGCTGCTGGTCGTGGAACACGACCAGGCGATCATCGAGGGAGCCGACCAGATGTGTGACTTTGGGCCAGGCTCTGGACGGCATGGTGGCCGGATCATTGCCCAGGGAACAGCGTCCCAGATTGCCCGCAATCGAAACTCGCTTACCGGCCCCTACCTGAACGGCAAGAAATCCATTCCAGTACCCTCCAACCGTCGCCCGGTGGATTCCAAGCATGAACAGTGGCTCGAGGTCATCGGTGCCCGTCATCACAACCTCGACAACGTCGATTTAAAAATTCCACTGGGGACACTCTCCGCCGTGACCGGACCGAGTGGGAGTGGCAAGAGCTCGCTGATCGACGAGATCCTGTATGCCGAACTGGCACGGCGGCTGCACCGGGCCGGCACGGTGGCAGGCCCCCACGAACGAATCACCGGGCTGCAGTACATCAACAAGGTGATTCGTGTTAACCAGAATGCACTGGGAAATTCTCCCTCGTCCAATCCCGCCACCTACACCGGCGTGATGGACTTGATCCGGACATTATTCGCCCAGCTGCCGGAAGCGAAACTGCGAGGCTATTCTCCTCGCCGTTTCAGTTTCAACGTCCCGGGAGGACGATGTGATGATTGTGAAGGAAATGGCCGCAAGTGCGTTGAGATGCACTTCCTTCCGGATATCTGGGTGGAATGCGAAACCTGCAGGGGGTCCCGTTACAATCCCGAAACACTCCTGGTCACCTATCGAGGCCACTCGATCAGTGATGTGTTGCAGATGACCTGTGCCGAAGCGGTCATGCTGTTCCAGAACATTCCCAAGATACGTCGCATCCTGCAGACACTCTGTGATGTGGGCCTGGAATATCTGACGCTCGGACAACCTGCCCCCACGCTCTCTGGCGGAGAGGCCCAGCGTGTCAAGCTGTCAGCAGAACTTGCCCGTCCCGATACCGGCCAGACGCTTTACCTGCTCGATGAACCGACCACCGGGCTGCACTTTGACGACCTGACCAAGTTGCTTGAGGTGCTCCACCGGCTGGTGGACCTGGGAAACACGGTGGTGGTCATCGAACACAACCTGGACCTGATCAAAACGGCCGACTGGGTCATCGATATGGGACCTGAAGCCGGGCTCGAGGGAGGGCAGATCGTGGCCACCGGCACCCCCGAGCAACTGGCCCGGCGGGGAAGCGGAAAAAAGGTCAGCCACACGGGCCGGGCCCTGCAGCCAGTGCTCAAGCAGGGAAATTACCAGCAGCGGCCACGGTACTCCCCCCTGGTATCCGAACAACCACAGGAGGGAGACCTGGATATCAAGGATGTCGGCAAGGACGCCAGCATGCCATGGCAGGTCGATGGCCGGCAGTGGCATACCGTCGATCGGGTTGACCGCAAGGGTGGCGAAGTCCGCTGGAATGGCCGGATCCTGGCAACGGTGATTGATCGCATCCATGAAATGGGAGATTTCAGCGAGACCGACTTTGGTTCTCGCAGCGTGGTCGAGATCGCGGCGATCAAGAAGAGCCTGGGCTGGTTTTTTCACGCCATCACGGCGGAGACATGGTTGCTCAAGATGAAATTCCGTGTTGCCCGGGGAACTTTCCGTCGGGAGGAACTTGTCCCGCGGCTGGGCCTGGCCACGCTCAACCAGATGGATGAGCTGCCAGTCTATGGCAACCAGCCCCGTACCAAGGTCCGCTCAGCACGGGGGCCCTGGCAGGAAGTGGAAATCAGGGCACACAGCTGGGAAGAAATGGACACCCCGGGGTTCTGGCATTTCCTGGAAGAGGCCGTTGCCGGCTTTCTCAAGGTTGTCAACAAGTCGGGGAAATCCCTGGAGGAACTTACTCCCTGGAAGCAACTTGGCCAGAAATGGCATTTCATGCGTAAGGGCTTCGCCCCCGGGCGGACCGTCGCCTGGCCCATGGAGTTGCTTGAGGAACTTCACCAGATGCTCCTGGAGACGCTGCCAAAAGGCAACTTCCTCTGGAACAACAAGCAACTGGTTCACTTTTATGACCAGGACGGCCGCCATCCCTGGGTATCGATCCAGACCAAGAATACCGATTCCCTTGTCCTTTACCTCTCCGGGCCGCGTGGCTGTACCACGCTCGGACGGATCACGGAGCTGGGACACGAACCGGTGATGGACAGTACGAACCCCGATCGGGAAACGGTGCAGATTCAGTTTCGTTCCCAGGAGGATCTTTACCGTGGCGACCTGCCCGCCTTCCTGGCCGAACACCTCAAGACCTGTCGGCACCTGTCCCGGAAACAAAAACCCCTTGCCAGCAAGTAAATCATTCCATGGCCAGCACAGACACGCGACTGATCGACCCGACCATGCTTTTCCGCTTCGCCGTGGACTGCCACCGGCGGAAGACCATCTGGAACGACAAGCACCTGGTCCTCTCCAAGAAATACCAGCTCCCAGGATTTGGCCAGCTGGCTGAACGTCCTGTTTTTGCCGATCTGCGGGCCGCCTGGAACCCGGAGGGACTGGTCTTCACCGTCCGCGTGAACGGAAAAAAACAGGTGCCCTGGTGTCGTGAAAGTCGAATCGAGGACAGCGACGGCCTGCGAATATGGATCGACACACGTGACACCAAGTCAATCCACCGCGCCAGTCGCTTCTGCCACCAGTTTGTCTTTTTACCCAGCGGCGGAGATGCCGGCTTTGAGAAACCCGTGGCAACTGCAACGCGGATCATGCGGGCTCGTGAAGAGCCCCAGCCGGTCCCCTTTGGCGGGCTCAAGGTCCACAGCGAAAAACGGATTGACGGCTACGTGCTAACCGCCCTCGTGCGTTCCGAGGCGCTGACAGGTTTCGATCCCGGGGATCATCCTCAGCTGGGATTCAGCTACGCCATCATCGACAGGGAACTTGGCTGGCAGACTTTCAGCCTGGGTCCCGAGTACCCGGTTCAGGAAGATCCCAGTCTCTGGGGATCCCTGCTACTGAATTCGTGATGGCAGGCCGGCTCCCAGCATTCAGCATGCTTCGGCCATCTCCCGGGCATGGTAGCTACTACGGACAAAGGGCCCACTGGCAACCTGGGAGAATCCAATCTGGCGGGCCATCTCACCCAGCCGGTCAAACTCGTGCGGTGGAATAAAATGTTCTACCGGCAGGTAAGAGGGGCCGGGTTGCAGGTACTGTCCAAGCGTGAGGAAATCACAACCGTGCTGTCGCAGGTCGACCAGCACATCCAGCAGTTCCTCTGTCGTTTCTCCAAGTCCCAGCATCAAGCCGCTCTTGGTCTTGATCGACGGGTCCTGCTGCTTGATGTACTGGAGCAGATGCAGCGTCCAGCGGTAATCCGAGCGGGGCCCACGCACTCGCCGGTAGAGTCGCGGGACCGTCTCGGTATTATGATTAAAAACCTCCGGCCGGGATGCGATGACCCGGTCCAGGGCCGCATGATCATGCAGAAAATCGGGCGTCAGCACCTCGACCGCGGCATCCGTACGTTCTCGCACCGCCACAACACACTTGTGAAAGTGATCGGCACCCCCGTCGGGCAGATCATCCCGTGTTACCGAGGTGATAACGACATGCTTCAGCCCCAGCCGCACGGCCGCCTCGGCCAGGCGAGCCGGTTCATCCAGCGCGGGTGGTTCAGGATGCCCCCGGTCGACACTACAGAAACCACAGGGCCGCGTACAGGTATTGCCAAGGATCATGAATGTCGCCGTCCGCTGCGAGTAACATTCCATCCGGTTGGGGCAACGGGCATTGTCACAGACGGTCTCCAGGTCCAGCTCTTCCAGCAGGCGGGCTGTAAAATGGTCCTCGTTCCCACGGGGCAACTCGCGACGAAGCCAGTCTGGCAGCCGCCGACCAGGCCGGGGGGCGTCGAGAATTGGAAGTTCAATCGGCATGAGCAAGGAATCGTGGGTGACCGGTATAGAGGTGATAGTCGTCGCATCCCAACTGGTGTGCAAAGTGCTCGATCACCGCGGAACGGACTGTCGGCATTTTAACAGGCCGCTGCTGCTCGGCCAGCAGGCTGCTCATCACACCCTCTCCTGTCCCGGCCGGTGGTTGCCTGGTCGTCTCCAGGAAGCGGCTCTCGGTCAGCCTGGGGTGGACATTAATGTAAGCCCCAAAGCGGCTCGCCTGCTCCAGGCTGTCCACCCCACTGGCAACCAGTTGACCACTTCGACCCCAGATGCCATGCAGGCCGGGCTCGGATCGACAGGGAAAACCGATCTGGACCAGTGCCGCGGCGATTCCTTCCAGCAACCGGCGTTCCAGTTCCTTTTCGCTCCAGCCAAACCAGCCAAGGGGGACCACTGGGTAAACCGCCAGCTGTCCCGGGCCATGCAGGATACACCCACCACCACGGCTGACCCATTGAACAGGAAGTCGGCGCCGCCGCAGCTGGTCCGCGCTGAGGTGAATATCTCCCCATGATCCCTGTCGACCGACCGTGATCAGGGGGGGATGTTCACAGAGCAGGATCGTGGCCTTGCCAAAAAGGGAAGCCTGCTCTGCGAGTTCCCGTTCCAGCTCCCGACAAGCCTGGTAGCTTCGTTCTCCCAGGAGGTGGAAGGCCACCGTGGTGTCGGCGGAAGAGGCGAGGACGGATTCGTCATGGGTATCCATCGAAAGCAATCCGGGGCAGGGGACCAGGTCCGCCGGGAGGTGGATGAGTGCCCACTTTATCAAGCCCTCTGCCGACTCGCTAGGGTGAGATCATCAGCAGACCCACATTAGGGTATAGTGAAGAAAACCAACGGCGGGATACCACGTTCCGGGGTCGACCATGGCTGGTAAGAAAAAGAAAAAATCTGAGGACCAGACGCCGAACCATCGCACGATCTCCCAGAATCGTAAGGCTCGCCATCGATTTAATGTACTGGAGACCCTGGAGTGCGGGATCCAGCTGGTCGGCAGCGAGGTCAAGAGCCTGCGGGATGGGAAGATCTCCCTGGAAGAAGCTTACGGACGGGTCAGTGACGGGGAACTCTGGCTGGTGGGATGTGACATCCCAGAGTACACGCAGGCAAACCAGTGGAACCACGAACCACGTCGCCCTCGCAAGCTGCTGGTCCACCAGCGCGAGATTCGCAAGTTTGCCAACCAGGCCCATGAAAAAGGGCTGACCCTGGTACCGCTGAAAATCTACTTCAATGCCCGGGGACTGGTCAAAGTACAACTGGGACTCTGCCGGGGCCGTCAACTTCACGACAAACGTGAAAAACTGAAAAGAGCCCAGATGACCCGGGACGTCAGCCGCGCCATGCGACGTGGGCGGTAGTGGAATGGCGGGTACAACCGAACAGGGGTGGGACGGTTCACGAATACCTATTAGAGTTGATGACGTGGCGACACCCGGGAACCTGCGAGAGCGGGATTTTTCGTGATGCTTGAACTTGTCGATATCAAGAAATCCTACCAGCAGCCCAACGGGGACCCCCTGCCGATCCTCTCCATCCCCCACTTCTCGGTCGCCGAGGGGGAACAGGTCGTACTGATTGGCAGAAGTGGTGGTGGCAAGACAACGCTGCTTCACCTGATCGCCGGTATTACCCGGCCGGATTCCGGGAAGATCATCTTTGAAGACCGGTCGATTGAAAAACTTTCGGAGGCCGCAAGTGACCGCTTCCGGGCAACCTGGTTGGGTTACGTTTTCCAGACTTTCAACCTCCTGCCCGCATTCACCGCCCTGGAAAATGTGCTGCTTGGCATGACCTTTTCTCGCAAGCCGGTGGACCGCCAGCGGGCCAGCCAGTTGCTCGACCGTGTCGGACTGGCGGACCGCATGCAACACAAGCCAACAGCCATGTCGGTTGGAGAACAACAACGGGTGGCGGTTGCACGGGCCCTCGCCAACAAGCCGCGACTTTTGCTGGCCGATGAACCAACCGCCAATATCGACACCGCTAACCAGCAAAACATCATTGACCTGATCCGGGAAACGGCTGAAGAGGAGCAGATTGCGCTTGTCCTGGTAACCCATGCGATGGAAGTCGCGGACCAGTTCAAGCGGGTCGTGCTTCTACAGGACATAAACGACCTGGCACCACAGGCCCATTCTGCAGCCTCAGGCCAGATCACACCACCGGGTGAAAAAGACGCGCTGGAACGATAACCACAAGAAAAAACAATGAACCTGTTTTCCATTGCCATCCGAAGTATCCGGCAGCGAGGCCTGGCCTCGATACTGACCTGCTTCTCGATGGCGCTGGGCGTGACACTGATGGTCGCGGTGATCGCTATTCACGGGGTCGTGAACGAGTCCTTCAAGGTCGGCCAGTACCTTGGTTACAACATCCTGGTTGGCCCCAAGGGGGGAAAGCTTCAACTGACACTCAACTCGGTCTACTATCTCGACGAACCGATCGAGAACATCCCCTACGAGTATTACCTGGAGTTCAAGCGCCAGGCAGAGCGAGAGGGAGACTACCGGCATTCCCTCCGGCAGCATGCTCATGATCTTCACTGGGAACTCACGCGGGCGGCCCAGCAGAACATGGGAGTGGGGGCCAGCAGTGGGACAGCCGGGATGGTGACGCGCCTGGCAACCCGTGTCGTCGAACAGGATAGGGAAGAGAACCTGCCCGGAAGACGGGATGGCCAATTTGGACAGTTCACCCACCTGGCAATCCCGCTGCTCCTTGGAGACTACTACGAGTCCTTCCGGGTCGTGGGCACCACTCCCGACATGTTCGGCGCGATGAAATTTGGCCCCTCTGCGGATCGCCAGTACCTGTTTTCTGAAGGACGTAATTTCAAGACATACTCCAAGGAGAATGGTTTTTTTGAAGCGGTCGTCGGTGCCGTGGTGGCCCGGCAGACGAATCTCAAGGTGGGTGACAAGATCAACCCGCGACACGGGGCCGTCGATGGGCACACGCATAACCAGCCGTTCACCGTCGTCGGCATCCTGGATCCCACGGGCACACCGAATGACAGGGCGGTCTTTGTCAACATGGAGGGCTTCTACCTGATGGCAGACCATGCCAAGCCGGTAGAGGAGACAGGGGGCGAGGAGGATGCCGTGGAGGAAGAGGAAGAGAGCGAGGAGCGTCCGTTTGACACGGTCACTCCCCTTCCGGTCGAACAGCGGGAGGTGACCGCAATCCTGCTTCGGGTCGATGCACTTTTTTCCGTCGGCATGCCCAACCTGGTCAACGAGGGGCCGGTCGCCCAGGCAATCTATCCTATCCGCGAAATCAACAAGTTTTTTGGTACGTTCATCGGCCCGGTGCTGGGACTACTGGTGGTCATCACCCTGATGATCTGCATTGTCTCCGGGGTGGGGATCCTGGTCAGCATTTACAACTCGATGAGTGATCGCCGACAGGAGATTGCCGTCCTGCGGGCACTTGGTGCTGAACGATCGACTGTCCTTTGGATCATCCTCTTTGAATCCTTGATCCTCTCGATCAGCGGCGGGCTGATCGGCTGGACGCTGGGCCATGGCCTGGTCGCACTGGCCAGCCCGATCGTGGAAGCCAAGACGGGGGTGGTTGTTGGATTTTTTGACCTGGCGCCGGCACTTCCTCCCTACCTGCCAGTCTCCCCGGAGCTTCTCCTGGTCCCACTGCTGGCGATCCTGGCCATCGCGGTAGGGCTGATCCCAGCCATTTCGGCATATCGTACCGATGTCTCCGAATCACTTGGAAAATAGCTGTTTTTCCGCATATGAAGACCCTTTACGAGATCCGCGTTGCAATCTTCAAAAACAAACGATTAAATTAACCCCCAGGGAGTGACAAAAAGTGCAAATTGATCACTGGCCTCCCAACAACTTGTCGATAACAATGGGGCGATAGAGAAACCAGTTTCCAGGGGAAACAGGGACACGGAACCATGATCACGGCACGAAAAACCACCTGCCTTGCTGTTGCAATGCTTGTCTGCCTGACCGCTGTGCCGCGGAAGGTAGCCAGCGGGTGCCCTTTCTGCGCCGCGGTGACGCAGACGTTCAACGAGGAGATCTCCTCGATGGACACGGTCGTCTACGCCCGCCTGGTGAAACTCCCTCCCGCCCTGAAACCCGGGGACAGGGCACGGGCCGCGGATGAAGTCCCCAAGGCGACCTTCGAGGTATCGGAGGTCATCAAGGGTGGCCAGCACATCAAGACCAGCACATTGATCGAGACAATTTATTTTGGTGAGGGCAAGGTCGGCTCGACCTTCCTGGTGATGGGCGTCGACCCACCCAAGGTGATGTGGTCCACACCGCTCCAGCTATCCGAGAGAGCACAGGGTTACATCAAACGGGTTGTCCAGTTACCCCGTAAACCCGCCGAGCGACTGTCGTTCTTCCAGGACTACCTCGAGGACAAGGACGAGATGCTTGCCGCCGACGCCTACGACGAGTTCGCGAATGCTCCCTATGCCGTGGTCAAGGCGCTCAAACCACAGATGGATCACGGCAAGATTACCGGCTGGATCCGTAACCCGGACATTCCCGCAAGTCGCCGTCGACTGTACCTGACCCTGCTGGGAGTTTGTGGAAGCCCCAACGACCTGCCGATGCTCGAGACCATGATGAAGTCCAAGGATCGACGGATGCGAGCCGGTCTGGACGCGCTGGTCGCATGTTACCTGACGTTGAAAGGCCCAGATGGCATGCCCCTTGTCGAGAACCTGTTTCTCAAGAACAAGAAATCCGAATACGCGGACACCTACGCCGCCATCATGGCACTTCGTTTCCACGGTACCGAGTCGGATATTATTCCGAGGGATCGGATTCTCAAGGCGATGCGATTCATGCTGGAACGTCCCCAGCTTGCCGACCTGGTTATCCCGGACCTGGCTCGCTGGGAAGACTGGAGCCAGGTGGACCGCCTGACCAAGCTCTTCAAGGATGCCGACGAGAAGACCAGCTGGGTCCGTGTGCCGGTCATCAATTACCTCCGCCAGTGCCCCCTGCCGGTGGCCAAGCAGCGGATCAAGGAACTGGAAAAGGTCGATCCAGCGGCAGTCAAGCGAGCCAATACTTTCTTCCCCTTCGGACCGGCCGGCGGGACCCCGGGAAAGACACCGGCGGACAATCCCAAGACATCCTCCAATGAATCAACTCCCAGCGAAGTGTTCGTGACAACCAGGCCCCAGACACAACTTCCCGCCGATGACGGCGGCCGGGTCGTCCTGCGAGCGGAATCCGAGCCACAGCAGCAGATCGCCAGGCAACCGGCCCTGAAGATCCGGATGAACCCTTCCTACGCCTTCATCGTACCGTGGTTAGTCGGTGCAGGTTTGCTGCTGATGCAGTGGCTGATCCTGGTCGGCCCCAGTCACCGCGAATGAAATCGCCGGCAGGCGGTGACCTTGCAGCGTAACGAATAAAGGCAGGCTGATTCAGCAGCCGATATTTCCCCTGGAGAGCCTCCCCAGGCACCAACTACAAACCTGTTCTCTGTTCAGAGACGGAGAGAGAATGTCCTCCCACGATTCCCAGCCGGTACCCCCGATCAACGATGGCAATTCGCGACTGAATTCCCGGTCCATGGAACAAGAACGATTCGAGGAATCTTACCGCGCGGTCAGCAGGGCGGCGGTGGTCGCCGTGATCCTTGCGACCCTGGGCCTTTTGGGGCTCCGGTTCCTTCCGGCACTGGCCCTTTCCCTGGTTGGCATTATCTTTGGAGTGGTCGCGCGTGGTAACCTGATCCGCTATCCGGAGGAACTGACCGGCAGAGGGCTCGCCCGAATCGGTATCCTCCTTTCATGCCTTGGATTTTTCGGTGGTATTGGCCTGCACACCTACGAGTACATAACCGAGGTTCCCGACGGTTACGGCCGCGTCGGTTTTTTCCAGTTGCAGCCGGATCCTCGAAATACGAATGACCCTATTCCATCATTCGTCTTTGACCTGGTGAACAAGAACGAGGGAGCCGCCCCCATCTTCATCAAGGGATATGTCCACCCGGGCGTCTCCACCTTTGGCGAGGTCAACAGTTTCGTCCTGGTTCCGGACATGAAAACCTGTTGTTTTGGTGGGCAACCCAAGCTGACAGACATGATCGAGGTGACCATGGAGGATCCCCTGCGGATCGCATACAGTGTCAAGAAAAGAAAGCTGTGGGGCGATTTTTCGCTTACCGATATGAAGCATACCGCCGTGGGAACATTAAAAGATGGGAAGCAACTTCAGGGTGGCTATTACAAACTCCATGCCGTGGGAGTAAAATAGCGGACAACGGAAAGGAACTGTCACGTGGCCCGTATTCGCTCTCACACTTTCCTGCTTTCTTTCAGCTGCCTGCTGGCACTGCTGCTCACACTGGACCGCGCATCCCTGCAGGCCCAAACGCCTTCCAAGACTCGGATCAAGGCGATCTCCTTTGACGACATCAAGTTCGAGATGAAGAAGAAAGCTCCTTTCAAACGATCCCTGCTGACCAAGGAGATCGTGGCCCTGGAAGACCAGCTGATCAAGATACGCGGGTATATCCTCCCCAGCTTCCAGCAGAAGGGGATTACTCGTTTCGTCCTGGTGCGGGACAACATGGAATGCTGTTTTGGCCCGGGTGCCGCCCTCTACGACTGCATCGTCGTGGATATGGAAAGCGGGAAATCCGCATCGTTTACCGTCCGACCCATTACCGTGGAGGGCGTCTTCACAGTCCGGGAATACAAGGGGCCGGACGGCAAGCACCTGGCGATCTACCACCTCAAGAGCCGCAGTGCCCAGTAAAACCACGCGGCGCCGGAGTCGTGTCTACAGGTCAGCACACCAGCCCGGCTGGGGAGATTCAAAGATCTCCGCCTGGTGATTTCCCTGCAGCCGCCGGATGACCTGTTCCACCCCCATCACTTCCTCGGCCGATTGCTGAAAAGCCATGCCGAACTGGAATTCCACCTGCCCCCCGGCGTCCAGTTGGGCAACCCGGCCCTGTTCTCCTTCAAAAGAACGAGGATTGGGATAGTTCGTGCCAGGTTCCAGGCCCGTCACGCACCCATCCTCGCTGGCCGTTGTATTCTTCCAGACGGTGAAGCAGGGAAGCGTGGAGATGTTGTACTGCAAGCTCACCCCCCGTGTCCCGTGGGCATTCTTGAGCATCATCCTGGTCGCCCCGTCGGTGTCGGCGACCAGCTGCAGAAAATAAACCTGCTCCTCGTAACCAGCCTCCGCGGCCGGGTAACTGTCCCATGTTGAGATTCCCGTGGCAGCATGGTCGTTGCGCGGAACAAGGGTCTGGACGGGAGCGACCAGCTGGGCTCCGGCATCAAGCAAGGGCTGGCCAAAATTGGTGTGGTAGAGCATCTGGATGGCAGCCGGACTGGCCGAAATGTTCTGGACCACGTCATGGATGTGGAAAGCATTCTCACCAAAACGTGTCGTCAGCTCGGTCACCAGTCGCACCTTGAGAAAATGAAAGCGGGTCTCTTCCACCACGCTCCGGACCGTGATCATCTCCTCATCCTCGTCCACGTGCACCGAGACGTGCTGCGCCGGCCTGTTTCCAATCCGGCCGTGAAGCGGGTAAACCAGGATCCCGTTCTCGTCGAATTCCGGGGCTCCATTGCTTTCCAGGCCACAGCGTACCATCAGTTCATCGAAACCATCGAGCCAGCCCAGTCCGCTTGGTTCTCCAAGGTCAACAAACTTAGGATGAACCGGCCCTCGAACCGGCGATCCCCAGCCAACCGTGTCGTTGTCGATACTCGCCCGCCAGATGCTCATGCCCCGCGTCGGCAGGATATCCAATGCGACCCGGCCGTTATTGATGTGCAGTAGATCCACTCCGTCCTGCAGGCCACCTCGAAGTGTCTGCTTGGAAATATGGAACCCACGAGGAGCCCGCTTGATCTCCCGGCGCGTCAGTTCCACCTGTTCGACATAGGTGCCGGTTTCCACGTCCGTCAGTGTCCACGTTTGCTGGCTCATTCTGCCGTGCTCCTGTAGGGGAAAGGGGGTCCTGGGCAAGACCCATGACCATAGCCAAATGTACGTTTTTCCAGGCCATTTTTCCACTGCACGGGCAGGGCTTGAAAATAACCACTCCTGCTTGCGACCATCCATGAAACTGCTTAAAACACAGTCCCATTGTCCTGCCTTCCTTCCGCACATCAGGCAGTTTTTTTCTTGGTCGCCCGAGCAGCGAGTACACCCGATGACTGCAGAGAACATCGTTTCATCCGACAACGTGGCGTCAATCCTGGAACGGGCGATGGAAGCCGGTGAGGGACTGTTACGGCTCACGCCAACCTGGGTTCCCCGCAGCTTTCTTCACCCCGGACGGCGGCTGAAACTGCACACCGATGACCTTTACGCCTACGGCGCCGAGCGGGGAGGTATCGATGAACGCTGGTTCGGCAGTACCACCGAGGCAGCCAACGAGGGCCGTGTCTGGCACGAGGGACTCAGCTTTGCCAGCTTCGAGGGCCAGCTTTTTACACTTCGAGATGCGGTGGCAGAATCCGGATCCAGGCTGATCGGAGAGGCGATCTGGGAAAAGTACAACCGCTGGCCGATCTATTCCAAGTTCTTTGACAACATGGGGCCCATCCCCCACCACATGCACCAGGGTTTCGAGGATGCGGCACTGGTCGGGCAGGAAGGAAAGCCGGAAAGCTATTACTTCCCGCCACAGTACAACAACGTCGACAATAACTTTTGCTACACCTTCATGGGCCTGGAACCGGGGACGACCAAGAGCCAGATCCGCAAGTGCCTCGAGGACTGGAACAAGGGAGATAACGGGATCCTTGATCTTTCCAAGGCATACCGACTCAAGCGGGGCACCGGCTGGTTGATTCCCCCGGGAGTTCTGCATGCACCAGGCTCCCTGTGCACCTATGAACCCCAGTGGGGAAGCGATGTCTTCGGGATGTACCAGTCCCTGGTCGAGGGACGGGAGGTCCCCTGGTCCCTGCTGGTCAAGGACATGCCGGAGGACAAGCACCAGGACCTGGATTTCATTGTGGACCAGCTGGACTGGGAGAAAAACGTGGATCCCCACTTCAAGGACAATAACTATCTTGAACCGATCGCGGACGAGTCCGGCAGCGGAGAAGGATACACCGATCGCTGGATTGTCTACGGTCTGGTCAATGGCCAGCAACTGTTCAGCGCCAAGGAACTGACGGTTCAGCCGGGTGCCCGCTGCACGATTCAGGATCCAGGTGCCAGTAGCTGGATCACGACCCAGGGGAAAGGCCGCATTGGATCGCTGGCCTTGCAGACACCCGCCCTGATCCGCTTCGGCCAGCAGACCGAGGACGAGGTCTTCATCAGCCACGAGGCAGCGGCGGGTGGAGTGGAAATCGAAAACACGGGAAGTGAGCCACTGGTCGGCCTGCGGTACTTCGGCCCGGATACCTTTGACAACCTTCCGCAGGTGGGAGATTACAGGAATTAACAGCATCCACCCGGGCAGGTCCTTTACTGCGGGTGGCGTGGTTCTTTTTTCGAGGAGATCTTTCGATGAGTAACAACTACCCGAAACTACACAACGCCATGTGGCCGGGACTGGTTGGCAAGGGTGACGAGGAAGGGCAGGAGCCGCCGATCAGCCTCGACCGGATGCTCGAGTTGACCGCGAATGCGGAAGTGGACGGGGTCAAATTTGAAGGGGTCGATTATTTCCTCTTTCATCCCCATACCGATCCGGACGCGAGTGATGATGAACTGCGAGAAATTGCCGACAAGATCGGCAACCATGGTTTGAAGGTTGGCTCCCTGGTCGCACCGATCTGGCCAGGAACCGTCGGGGACAGTGCCATGGGAGATGATGAGGCCCAGGAGAAGTTTCTGACTGCCATCCGCAAGGCATGTCGGATTGCCCAGGTTTTTAACGATCATGGTATCCGTGAATATGGTGTGATCCGGGTCGATTCAGCGGAATTTGGTGTCGACAAGTGGCGTGAAGATCCCACGGCCGGGACCGCCCGGATTGTAGATACTTTCCAGAAAGCAGCTCGTATCGCCGCAGACCATGGCGAGCGACTCGCTGCCGAGGGCGAAATCTGCTGGGCAGGCATGCACAGCTGGAAAGATATGCTGGACATCCTGGAAGGGGTGGGGATGCCGGAATCCTTTGGTTTCCAGGCAGACAAGGCCCACACGTACCTGTACCTGATGGGTTATAACGCCCCGGAGTATGCCCTGCTGGAGGAGGGCTACGATGAGGATAAGTTCTATGCTGCTTACACGACGTTGACCGATGCACTGCGGCCCTGGACGATCGACTTCCATGTGGCCCAGAACGATGGCACCGTGCACGGGGCTGGTTCCCACGACAAGACCGGTAAACACTGCATGCCCAGGAATCCAGATGGCAAGCTGGATATCACCCGTTCAGCGGGCTACTGGCTGCAAGGGGCACAGGAACAGGGTATTGAGCACATCTGCTGGGACGGCTGCATGTTCCCCAACTCGGTGATCGAGGATCCGGCCAGCGCCAACGAGATCCTGGCTGCCATGCTCGACGTCCGTAACGCACACGGCTGGGTCGCCTGAGAGCGGAACTCTTCATCTCACCACGACAAGTGAAGGACAAACACGATGGCACAACCACTGAATATCGGCATGATCGGCTACGGTTTCATGGGCCGCACTCATTCCAATGCTTACCGGAAAGTCGGACATTTCTTCGACCTGGAATACCAGCCGGTACTCAAGGCTGTCTGCGCACGGAGCGAGGATAAAGTCCAGGCATTTGCCGATAACTGGGGCTACGAGTCGATTGAAACGGACTGGCGGACGCTGGTGGCCCGTGATGATATTGATGCGGTCGACATCTGCGTGCCCAACAATCTACACCACGAGATCGCCATCGCATGTGCCCAGGCTGGCAAGATGGTGTTGTGTGAAAAGCCGCTGTCGATGAATACAGCCGAGGGCGAGCAGATGTGCCAGGCAGTGGAAGAGGCCGGTGTTGCCAACACGGTCTGGTACAACTACCGCCGTGTTCCGGCAGTCACGCTTGCCAAGAACCTGATTGATGAGGGAAGGCTGGGGCGAATATTCCATTACCGGGCACAGTTCCTTCAGGACTGGACCATTTCCTCCGACCTGCCGCAGGGTGGCGAAGCCCTCTGGCGACTCGATGCGGCAGCTGCGGGCAGCGGCGTGACCGGCGACTTGCTCGCCCACTGTATTGACACGGCGATCTGGCTCAATGGTGGAATCGATTCCGTCACGGCGATGACCGAGACGTTCATCAAGGAACGTGTCCACCAGGAGACCGGTGAAGTGACACCGGTTCATATCGATGACGCCTGCACTTTCATGGGCCGCTTCAGCAACGGATCGCTGGCGCTCTTTGAATCCACCCGATACGCCCGGGGACACAAGGCACTTTACACCCTGGAAATCAACGGGGAACACGCTTCGATCCGCTGGGACCTGCATGACCTTCACCGGCTGGAGTACTTCGATCACCGGGATGATTCACTCGTTCGGGGCTGGCGCAGCATTCACGTCACCGATGGGGACATGCCTTACATGGACAAGTGGTGGGTGCCGGGGCTGCAGATCGGTTACGAGCACACCTTTGTCCACCAGGTGGCAGATTTCCTGGATGGACTGGCCAGCGGGGAGGCGACCTCCCCCACCTTCCGGGATGCCCTGGAAACACAGAAAGTCTGTGACGCGGTGCTGGCCTCGGCGAGTTCCGGAAACTGGGTCGATGTCGGCTGATCCAGATCCCACGGTACCGGCCATGCATGGCAATACCTCACAGGAGTCCCGATGAATTACTTCGCCCATGGGCGACAATTCGTCAACCAGCCCTATTTCATGGCGGGCACATCCGTTCCTGACTGGCTCCCCGTGTTAAACCGCCGGGTCAAGGCCCTGCCCTCCGGGGCCAGGCCATTCCTGGAAGACAAGGATCCAGAACTCTCTGCCATGGCAGCCGGTATCCTCCAGCATCACCATGACGACAGCTGGTTTCACCTCTCCGAGACATTTATCACGCTCTCGATGGCCTGCACCGGTCACTGGCGCAAATTGCTGGGCACGCAATCAGGGCTTCGCAGTCGATTTCTTGGCCATGTCCTTGTGGAACTGTTGCTTGACGCGGAGCTGATTCGGCGAGAGCCAGATCTCCTGGACGAGTATTACCAGGTGATGGAATCCCTCGATGGGGAACGTGTCGAGAAACTGGTAAGCACCATGACCACCAAGCCTGCCAGCGGACTGGCCCGGCTGCTTGTCGGTTTTTGTCGAGAGCGGTTCTTGTATGACTATCTTCAGGATGCCACACTGCTAAGACGATTAAACCAGGTCATGAAGCGAGTGGGCCTTGAACAGATCCCTGCCGCGGCAGCCAGCCTGGTGTCGACGATGCGACCCCTGGTCAGTGACCAGGCTGACCAGCTCCTTGCAGAACCCGCAGGAAAAACCATCAAACGGTGACGAGGATAATAAGGAGAGTCAAAGTGAAATACGGCATGAACCTCTTGCTCTGGAGCGGGGAATTGAACGAGGAGTTGATTCCCGTACTGGAATCGCTCAAGGAAATGGGATTTGACGGAGTCGAAATACCACTCTTTAACACCGACCTTGATTACACAGCCTGGGGACAACGCCTCGATGATCTCGGGCTGGAGCGGACCGCCGTCACGGTACGAAACGAAGAGGATAACCCGATCAGCAGCGATGCAGCCGTGCGGGCGGCAGGTGTGGACGGAACCCGCCGCGTGCTGGAATGCTGTGCCGCGGTCGGTGCCACCGCACTGGTCGGCCCTTACCATTCGGCCCTGGGATTTTTCTCCGGGCAGGGCCCCACGGAGGATGAATGGCGATGGGGCGTGGAGAGCATGCGAGAAGTCGCCGAACACGCGGGTCAGGCAGAGGTCATGCTGGCGGTCGAGTGCCTGAATCGATTTGAAACCTACCTGCTCAACATCCATTCCGATTCGGCACGCTTTGTCCGTGAAGTCGATCATCCCAATTGCCGGATGATGTACGACACGTTCCATGCAAATATCGAGGAAAAAAATATCGCCGAGGCGATTCGCAGCTGTGCCGATGTACTCTGCCACGTGCACATCTCCGAGAACGACCGCAGTACACCCGGCCAGGGGAATGTCGCCTGGGCAGAAAACTTCGACACGCTCGCGGAAATTGGCTATGACGGCTGGATGGTCGTGGAGGCCTTCGGGCTGGCACTTCCAGAGCTTGTTGCAGCAACCAAGATCTGGCGAAGGATGTACGAGAGCGAGGAACAGCTTGCCCGTGACTCCCTGGCCTTTATGAAATCCCAGGTCGCTGCACGCGAAGGCTAGGCAACCAATTCACCTTGTCCCGGGAACGGTCAACGACTTATAGTGGCCGCCATGACAGCCAACCAGATTCCCGCGGAAGACCCCCACGGATCGACAGGCGAGGAACCCACCGGGGATCACCTTGAACAGCAGCCAGGTAACGATGACCGGTCACTCCAGGAGTTGAGTGATGTGTATGCCGAGCTGATCAATGACGAGTCACCCGCTGCGCGTCCGGACACCCCGGCATCCATGCCAGCGGTCGAGGACAAGCAACTGGCAGTTGACCGCCAGGACATCTCTCCCACCAGGATCCTGGAAGCGATCCTGTTTGTCGGCCACCCAGAAAACAAGCCGCTCATGCCGCGGGATGTTTCACGCGTAATTCGTGGCGTCACGGTGGAAGAGGTGGAGCACCTCGTGGAGGAACTCAACGAATCCTACCTGCAGGGTTCCACGCCATATGAAGTCGCCTGCATCGAGGGGGGGTACGTGATGCAGTTACGAGAGGAAGCCCAACCGTTACGGGAGACGTTTTACAACAAGATCAAGCAGAAGCGTCTTTCCCAGGCTGCGATCGATGTACTGGCGATTGTCGCCTACAACCAGGGGATCACGCGCGATGAGATCAACCGGTTACGCGACCGTTCCAGCGGGGCAATTCTCTCGCAACTGGTACGCCGAAAAGTACTCCGCATCCAGCAGGCCGAGGAGAAGCCTCGTAAGCCACGGTATTTTACCGGTGACCGCTTCCTCGATCTTTTTGGCCTTGAAACGATCGATGACCTGCCCCAGACGTATGACCATGAAAAGGTCGCCTGAAGGAAAACAAATGCCTGGACGCGATGTGATCAAGAGGCTGGGAAACGGGCCGGTCATCCTGCCGTCGCTTTTGCTCTGTGATTTTGCCAACCTGCAGCATGAGGTGGAGCAACTCCAGCAGGCAGGTATCACGGGACTTCACCTGGATGTGATGGACGGTCACTTCGTACCGAACATCACCTATGGCATGCCGATCATCGATGCCCTGCGGAAAGTCACGGACATGCCGCTGGATGTTCACCTGATGATCGAGCAACCGGAGCGATACCTGCAGGCGTTTGCAAATGCTGGTGCCGACCTGCTCACGGTTCACGTGGAATCCTGTGAAGACATCGTTTCGACCCTCTCAGAGATTCACTCCCTGGGCATGGCCGCCGGGATCGCCCTGAACCCCGCGACCGACATTGACCGCATTGAACCGGCACTCTCGCTGGCAGACCTGGTGCTGGTCATGAGTGTCCCGGCAGGGTTCGGGGGCCAGCCATTCGAAGCGGTTGCCCTGGACAAGACCCGGCAACTGACCTCCCGTGAGGATCGAGACTGGATCCTTGAAATGGATGGTGGTATCAACCTGGAAACGATTTCGTCCTGTCAGCAGGCGGGAGCACAATGGTTCGTTATTGGCTCAGCAATCTTCAAACAACCCTCCTACCCGGATGCGGTGGAATCGCTGCTGGCAAAAGTGACGTCCTGAAAACCATGGAAAAACACGCTTTGGAAGGACAATTAACGATTCCTGCGGCCCTGGTCTATTCCTCAAAGTGGTTTCTCGGCATAAAACAACAGGGTAGTATCAAGGCGTTGATTTCCCCTCGCCGATGCTGGTGACAGGGACTCTTCAAATCATCTAGAACATGATGGATGATCATGGCCGGTACAATGAAACGACAAAAACGCGGTGTCCCCGAGGGACTCTGGCAACGTTGTCCCGGCTGCCAGGAGACGATCTACTGGAAGACGGCGTTGGAAAACATGAGCTGTTGCCCGGAGTGCAACTATCATTTCTATGTCTCCGCGATGGATCGCATTTCCCAGGTGCTCGATGGTGGCACTTTTGAGGAATGGGATACCGACCTGCTTCCCACCGATCCGCTGGAATTCAAGGATCGGAAGAAATATTCCGATCGACTTGTTTCGGAACAGAAAAAGACCGGCTTGAAAGATGCGGCCATCACCGGCTGTGGCATGATCCGTGCGCGCCGGGTTGCTTTTGGACTCACCGACTCCGCCTTCATCATGGGGAGCATGGGATCCGTTGTCGGTGAACGGCTGGCACGGCTGGTGGAACGGGCCACCGAGCAACAGCTTCCCTTGATCATTATCAGCGGGTCTGGAGGCGGAGCACGCATGCACGAGGGAATTCTCTCGTTGATGCAAATGGCCAAGGTCTCCGCGGCCCTGGCGCGGTATGACAAGGCCGGCGGGTTATTTATTTCCGTGTTGACCAATCCAACCATGGGAGGTGTGGCAGCCAGTTTTGCCTCGCTGGGGGACGTCGTCTTTGCCGAGCCCCGCGCGCTGATTGGCTTTGCCGGCCCACGGACCATTAAGGCAGCGATTCACCTTGAACTTCCCGAGGGCTTCCAGACCAGTGAGTTCCTGCTGGAACATGGATATGTCGACCGGATCGTGACGAGAGAGAAGCTCAAGAGCGAAATCGCTCGAACCATTGACTACTGTGGAAAATAAACCGCTGCGGATGGCGGGTAATGACAAAGCACAGGATTGTGGAATATCAAGGGCATGGGATTCCTCGACCGGTTTAAGAAAAAACCCGCCGACACAACACGGCGATCCCGTGTGAACATCGAACAGCGGTTCGAGATCAAGCGAACCGCAATCTCCGGATCGATGTCAAAATTCTTCATGGCGCGCGACCGGGAAAACGACAAGACCATCGGTCTCAAAGTGGCCGATTCGGAAAAAACCAAGCTTTTTGAAAGTCGTTTCAAGGAACTCAAAAAACCAAGCGAGGGGGAAATTGCCATCTCCATTGACCATCCCCATGTGGTCAGTACTTACGAGTACGGGACAACCCGCTCTCGTGAAGCCTATATCGTAATGGAATACGTCCGTGGCCCCGGACTGCACAACCTGATCTACAACAATGATTCCATCCTGGATGGGAAACGGATGAAATTGATACGCCAGATGGCCCTGGCACTCGAAGCCGTCCATGATGCTGGATTTATTCATCGTGACATCTGTCCACGCAACTACATCTGTAGCGAGGATGTGGAGACCGTCAAGCTTTTTGATTTTGGGCTGACGCTCCCCAACAAGCACTCCTTTCGCCAGCCCGGCAACCGTACCGGCACACCACTTTACATGGCCCCGGAAGTCGTGCGGCGCAAATGGACAGATCTTCGGCTGGACATCTTCTCACTGGGAGTGACCCTTTACGAAATCTGTACATTCACACTTCCCTGGCCAAAAACGGAAACCACCGGCATGGCCGCCCTGGCCCATGACACGTACAAGCCCCAGGAGATCCTTGAACTGAAGCCTGGGATGAACCGGAAACTGGCCGAGGCAATCATGAAATGCATCTCGGCCGAGCCGGACAATCGTTACGAGACCGTCGGGCAGTTCCTGGCTGCTATCCAGGACTGCAAGGGAGAGGACGAACCTCAATAACCTTCCTCGCTGACTGCCCGTTGACCAGCCGTCAATAACTGCCCTATACTAAAAAATTCGATATCCACGAGTGAGCTCGCCCCCCGGGCGAGAGAAAACGATGACCATCGACAAGAGCTTGAAAATCAATTCCGCGAGCATTCGTGAACGCAACGTGCTTACACGTATTGAACGGCTCAAGAAGCTTGAAGAAACGGATCGCTGGAAGGAAGGCGATTCGGTTTTTGGGCTGGCCAAGGTGCGCGTCGAAAAGATGGCCTTGAAGCGGAAAAAGAAGGCCAAGAAGGTGGAAGACGAAGAACTTCTCGAAGGCGAAACGGGAGCAGTCGATGGTGAAGGTGCTGTTGGTGGTGATGGCTCGGACGCAGCGGCTGGCGATGATTCCTGATGCAGGTACGCCTGGCATATGGCCACCATGGCCTGGACGTGGAACTGCCTGACGACCGCGTCATCAGGTCGCTTTCCTACAAGGATGCGGAACCTCTTGCCAAGCCGGCCAGGGAACTTGAGTCCGCTCTCGCGCAACCGATCGGGACCGTGCCCCTGGCGGATCTTGCAACCGGTCGCAGCAGTGCCTGTATCGTTGTCTGTGATATTACCCGGCCGGTTCCCAACGAGCTTATCCTCAAGCCCATGCTGGCAATTCTGGAGCAGTCCGGGATCCCTCGTGACAAGATCACCATCCTGATTGCCACCGGCTTGCATCGTCCCAACGAGGGCGAGGAATTAATCGAGATTGTTGGCCCGGATATCGCCCGGCAGTACAGGATCGAGAACCACCATGGGCAATCCCTGGACGAACATACTTTCCTGGGGACCAGTCCCCGTGGGGTCCCTATCTGGATAGATTCCCACTACGTGGAAGCCGATCTGAAAATCACCACCGGGCTGATTGAGCCTCACCTGATGGCAGGATTTTCTGGAGGCCGCAAGCTGATCTGCCCGGGCATTGCCGCCCTGGAGACGATCAAGGTTTGGCATGGTCCAGATTTCCTGGAAAACCCACGAGCCGATTGTGGGATCCTGAAAGGAAACCCTGTCCACGAGGAGAGTACCTGGATTGGGCGCCATACCGGATGCGACTTTATTGTCAATGTCGTAATCGACTCAAATCGAAACCCGCTCACCTTCGTGGCGGGGGACATGGAACAGGCATTCCACAAGGGCGTTGATTTTTGTCGCCAGGTCGTGGTCGATACGATCCCTGAACCGGTCGATATCGTCGTGACCAGCTGTGCGGGCTATCCGCTCGACACGACCTTCTACCAGGCTGTCAAGGGCCAGACTGGCGCACTGCCGATCGTCAAGCAGGGAGGAACGATCATCATGGCCGCCAGCATGAGCGAGGGAATCGGCAGCCCCCAGTTCGAGCAGCTTTTTAATGAGAATAGCGACCTGGAGTCGTTTGTTGAACGCATCATCGAAACCGACTATTTTGTCATGGACCAGTGGCAGCTGGAGGAACTTGCCAAGGTGCGTCGCCGGGCCAAGGTGAAACTGGTCAGTGATGGTCTCCCGGCCGAGACAATTAACCGGCTTTTTGTGGAAAGCGCTCCCAGCGTGGAATCGGCCGTGGCAGACTCCCTGGCAGAGTATGGCGAGGATGCCTGTATCGCGGTCATCCCGAAGGGACCCTACGTGCTTGCTGAACTGGCCAGCTAGTCTGACGGGTGCTCATCAGCCTGGTCACCCTCCTCCGTCTCATCCTGCTCAGGATCTTCTGGCAGCGTCCCGTAGGTATCCATACCATCCAGGGAGAGAGAGCCAAGGGACTCCCCGGATACCTGGATCCATATTTCACCGTGTGCCGGATCCTGTTCTGCCTGCATGCTGTGATGGCGAATCAATTCCAGAATCGCAAGAAAAATGCCTATCAGGGCTGACTTGTGCATGCCGGTGGTAAAGAGATCTGAAAAGGCAACTCGCCCCTCTTCGGCAAGACGGTCATGAATGTCCTGCATGTAAACATGAATGGGTGTTTCGTCATAGACGATATTGGCTGGTTGCAGCTGCTGGGTATCTCGCAGGATCCGGCCCATGGCACTCACCAGGTCCCATAGTTCGACCTCCAGAATAGGCTGCTCGGAGATATCGATATTCCGTGGTGGCAGGTCGTTCGCCACGCGGGCGCGGCGTTCCTGCCAGGTCCGCCCCTGTTCTTCCAGGACAGTCGCTGCATCCCGGTACTTCTTGTACTCCAGCAGTCGCTGGACAAGTTCATCCCGCGGATCATCAAGCAACTCGTCCTCGGATTCAACGGACGGCAGAACCAGGCGTGACTTCATTTCCATCAAAGTGCTTGCCAATTCCACGAACTCTCCGACGGAGTCGATATCCAGTTCCTTGAGAATATCGAGGTATTCCAGGAATTGCTCGGTGACCATGCCGATTGGAATCTCCGTGAGAACCAGCTCATGCTTCTGGACCAGGTAAAGCAGCAGGTCCATCGGCCCACGAAAAATATCCAGTTGCACACGAAAATCTGTTGTCATGGAAAAACCTGCCGGATGCTGAACACTCCAAGGACGGGAAATAGTAACCGCAATTGCTGCCACGAGCGAGGTCTTTTCATTCTTGGAGTACTTTTTCCCAGTCAGACCATCATTGGTATGTCAAACGAGCTTCTTCTTGAAAAATGGTGTTGTTTGAAGTTGGAATTCCCTATATTGTCCACATGCACCCCAACCACACGATTTTCCTTCCTTCCACGAGGGGTGCCCCACACCTAAAAGCTCTCCTTTAATTTTCTTGTTGAAGGGTGCGGCAGACACGCACCTGGCGATAGTCGACAAGGGGAATGCCGCCGATGATTGAGATTCGGCAGTCAAAAACAAGTGAAGTCATGATGAGCATCGAGGGAGATTCCCTCGAAGGTTATCGATTTGGTGCTGTTCAACTCGTGGGAGCAGATTTCAGTGACATGAACCTGCAGGGTGCGGACTTTAGTAATGCGGATATCCGTGAAGCAGATTTTTCCGGGGCATTGCTGCAGGGAGTCAAGTTCAAGAGTGTCAACGCCAAGCGGGCCTGCTTTGAACGCTGCGACCTGAAGCATGCCGACATGACCGACTCTTTCCTGGAAGGAGCGAGTCTCCAGGATGCCGACCTCTCCGATACGATCCTGCGGTACGCCCGACTGACCGAGGCGGACTTGAGTGGCGCCAACCTCACCGGCGCTGACATGAGCCTTGCCGATTTAAGAGCCAACTTCAACGAGGCCACGATGGTGGATGCCAATCTCCGGGGAGCCAACCTGACAGGGGCAAATCTCAATGGTGTGGACTTCACTCGTGCTGACCTCAAGGACGCCAAGCTGGTGGATGTCAGCATGGCACGGGTCAAGATGAGCAATACGATCGGTGCGGACGGCAATCCGATTGATAACACCTCGGTTCGGCAGCCGGCAGCCGCCGCCACTGCGTCCTGGTGGCAGTTCTGGCGCAAGTCATGACGGCTCTTTCCCGGCACCCGTCCACCTGACGCGAGAGGTTTGCAGAAGGGGTGGCCAGAGAGAGTCGCTCACGAGAACACCGTCGCGCGTCAGCCGGAGCCTGCTCTCGTCCCAGTCAAGGAGCCCCGCCGACATGTAGTGGTCCAGGCACTCACCCATCAGTTCCCTGAGCGAGTAACCGGTCCGTTCGAGAAACGTGCCGGCCTCGACCCCCTGGATTTGACAAAGACCGAAAACCAGTTTCTCGCGAGCCGCCATCTCCGCAGAGAGCTGGGTGGCTTCGCAGACCGGAGAGAGTCCGGCATCTATTTTTTCCAGGTAAGTCGTTACATCCCGATGATTCGTTTCGCGACAACCGTTGAGCAATCGAGTTGCCCCGGGGCCCGCGGCATGATAATCCTCTCCGTCCCAGTAGACCTGGTTGTGCCGGCTGCGATGACCAGGCTTCGAAAAACTCGATATCTCATAATGCTCAAATCCTGCTCCCTGCAGCTGGTCCAGGGCGGCAAGGTACATGCTTCTCTGGAGTTCCTCTCCCGTTTCCTCCAGCTCCCCATTTTCTGCCCGTGCATGAAAAGGAGTTCCCTCTTCGATCACCAGGCCCAGAACTGAAACATGTTCCGGCGCGAGCTCCATGGCATCCTCAAGATCCTTCTGCCACCCGGCAAGGGTCTGGCCGGGAACTGCAAACATCATATCCAGCGACAGATCGATCGTGGAATCCTGGAGCAGGCCCACGGCAGCTCGAATCTCCTTTTCCCGATGGTCTCTCTCTAGCTTTGCCAGCGTGGCATGCTGGAATGACTGGACTCCCAGGACCACACGTGTCACCCCCCACGATACAAGCTGGGAGGCGAGTTCGGCAGTCAGGTCAGCCGGGTTCGCCTCCAGCGTGAATTCATGGCCCGGCTGCAGGGGAAACCAGTGCCGTGCCATATCCACCACTCGCTGCAATGCATGGAGAGGAAGGTAACTGGGGGTCCCTCCCCCCAGGTAAAGCGTCTCCACAGCACGTGGTTCTCCAAGGCACGACAGTTCGGCTTCCAGCGCGTCCAGGAAGGCCGGTACAAGATCACTTCGGCCGGCAATCACGGGATAGTCACAGTATCCGCAATGATGGCGACAGAAGGGAAGATGCAGGTAGGCGGCACGGGGGGAAACAACCATTGGTGGACTGCCTTGCTGACGGAAGTCTGCCGTCCGCCAGTCTAGAGCCAGAGGTGAAGCCGGTTATCAAGCATGTCAGGAAGGGCTTTTTCCACCATCCGGCGAATCTGTTTTTCATGGTACCGGGTGCTGAAGTGGGCCGCGATCAGACACTCGTTCTGAAATCGTTCCTGTCGTTCCACGTAATCATTTAAATGCATGTGGCCATGCTTGCGGATCTTTTCCTTGCGATGATTCGGGGCCACAAAAGTCATTTCCGTGATCAGGATTCTTGTTTCATAGAACGTCGGGTATTCATCCAGCCCGCGGGACGTGGAGTCACCCAGGTAGCCAAGCAGGGGAGTCCTGACCTCCTCGGAAACCTCTTTTCCCGCATATCGCAAATCCCGGATCTCGTTGCCGCTTAACTCACTGTATTCCGGCTTGAGCTTGCTGCGACAATCCCAGACGCAGTATCCAACCGAGGGAACCGTGTGAAAAGTTGCAACAACCTCCACTACCAGTTCCCTGGAGAGCCGAATTTCGTCCCCCGGCCTAACCGCTTGAAGCTGGCATGGTAGTCGCCCACCATCCAGCTTGCTGAAACCCCGTAACAGGTCCTGCATCGGTTCGACTCCATGTTCCGGCAGGTAAATTGTGGGGGGTTCCATCTTCATCATGCGACGTCGGGCCACATAAACGGGCAGGGCAGCCATATGGTCAAGATGCATGTGTGTCACAAACCAGTTCGGCGTCCCCATGAAACTCCATGGCTGGGCGCCCAGGTCAAAGCCCATTTTCAATTCCGGAATCCGCCAGCAGGTCTGTACCGCTGCCCGCGAGTACCCCTCGATCGTGAGGTCTCCATGCACCAGTTTTTTCACTGGTAAATTATTGACCATGGTAAGAGAACTGGCCCGGAACCAGTCGCTGGGGATAGGTAGTGAGGTAACCGGTCAGTGTAGGACGGCCACCCTGTAGCGAAAAGGGGATGGTCTCAGGGAGAACGGTTGGTAAGGTCATCGAGTTGCTCGAGAACATCCTCGCGAGACATCGTGGCACGGGGCACGATCTTGCTCAAGCGATCTTCCTGTTCAGAACGCCAGCCAGGATTCTGTTGAAATTCCACTTCGTCTTCCAGGGCATCAAGCCAGGCCGGCAGATCCAGCCCTGCGCCACCAGAGTACTCCATGAGCAGGTCGGTTTCCTGTTCAAGCAACTCGAAGCAGGGGGCCGGCCCTCCGCGCTCTGCCTCTTTCATGGCCGGAGCCACAAGGGCGCGGATACGATCGATGACCATCGGCCGCACGAAACCTTCTCCCAGTCGGTCAGCGACCGTCTGCATTTGCATCGAGTACTTTGTCTGAAGCTCATTCAGACGCTGCATGTAGATATCCGCTTCTTCTGCAATCCGCTCGGTCAGCCCTTCCCGCCAGACACTGGCGGCCTCTTCCATGCCGGACTGGACAAGGATCTTGTGTGCCAGTGCAACGGGCCGCAGGTTCCAGCAGACACGGTCATAGCGATTCCGAAGCCGGAGAAAATCAAGCAACGAGTAGATCAAGTCACCGCGGTCACTCTGGGTCGTCGTGCTGTTGTAATCACGGTACTCACGGTAGTTTTCCACTACCGCTTCGAGGACCAGCGACAGATGATGGGTCGCTTCCTCCCGGCTGATGTGGTTACCGAGTTCTTCCGTCAGGGAAAACGAGACCGTGTTGTCAACATCCAGACTGTCAAGCCAGCTATCCACCCCCTGGAGCAGAATACCACGGATATTACCCATCGCCAGAAAATGCTGGGTGAACAGGTCCTTGCCATATTTCTGAATGAACAGGAGAAGCTGCTCCCAGGACGTGTTATCGGCAACACGTTCCAGCACGCTGAGCCGTAGCGTCTGACTGTGCGCAAGCCAGCTGACAAGCAACAGTTCGGTGAACTGCTCCAGCATATCCACCAGGAAGGCGTCCATCGTCTCGTCTTCTTCCGAGAGCCGCTCCCAGCTACGAGACGAGGTAATCAGGTTATCCACAATTGCCTGGTAACCGACCGTGAACAATTCATCATATTCCGTCACTGCCCCTGGACCCACCGGGTGCTGGCGTTCCATCGCCCGGGCCGCCTCTATCAATTCACAGGTCTCCATGACAAGACCGAGCCGTGGTAATGCGGAGAGAAGGTCCATGATGCTCCTCTGCCGAATCCTGCTGTTAACAATCTCAAGGGGATCCCCTCCCTTGGAGAGCGGCACATAGAGCAGGGCACTCTGGCTCATGGACGTGATCCACTCCGGCCAGCGTTGCCGAACCTCATTCGAATCGCCCTGCAAGATGGCAGCAAAGATGGGTGCCGTTCCAGCATCCTTGACGGAGACTTCCAGGTCCAGTTCGCCGGCATCTCCTGCCAGGCATGTGATCGCCGCATGTAACAGCCGTCGGGCATCAGCAATCTCGATGATCGAGGAGATAACCCTTTCAAGAAGTGTTTCCTTGATAATTCGCTGGCGGTCATATTCCAGCATCGAACTGTGGTCACCAAGGGGTTCCGAAATACGATACTGCCGAATCCCTTCCAGAAGTTCCTCCAGCACCAGCCGGGCCTGGCGAAGCTGGTGAACCCAACCCCTCAGGGTCTGGCATACCTCGTCGATGGCCGCATTCCCTTCGACATGCTGCTGGTACAGGCGGGCTGATTCGCTCAGGGCCGCAATCCGCCAGATATCACTGAGGCAATCGTGAAAGGAAAGCCAGCTGTCCAGCTGCTCTGCCACATTGGCAAGTTCCTCGTGGGTGGCACTGGGATCAAACACCTCTCCCTCAACACCGTCATCCGTTGTATCCCGGTAGGTCACGTGTTCGTAAGCAGCACTGTAGAGCGTCTCCTCGGGATCCTCTATCTCCGCCTCCCCGGTATCCCCAGGTAATTCCCCGTGGTGACCGGAAAGTCCACCGGTATGGAAACGAGGGACCTCCCAGAAACTGCCTGCATTGGCTTCCAGGTAGTCACTGAACTTGCGGACAAGCGACCAGCAGCCCTGTCCGTCATCTGTTTTCAGCAGGCCCTCGTCATTGACCACGCTAAGCAGCCAGCGGCGGGCCAGCCGGTACCAGCTACTCCCTCTCTGTTCAAGCATCACTCGTCCCGATTCGCTCATCCAGTGAATCAGCAGGGCCATCGAAGCGACCCAGTCTTCCCGGTCCAGCAGGGCATCAATCACGAGTGCATAGGCTCGAGGCGAGTCAAAAATCTCGGCATGGGGAGCCCAAAAACCGATATCTCCACTACTGGCACCTCCCTTGTGCCAGAGATTCAGGGCCTCGGCCACATGCCGGGCAGCCCGGTAGGTATCGAGAGGGTCCTCCGCCTCCACGTTGGAAATCTCGTGCGAAGCAAACTGGCGCCACCAGTTGGCAGTCGCATGGAACTGCTGGTCAATGCGCTGGGAAATAGCCGCATCATCATTGGCCGCTGCTTCCCGCCAGATCTCGGAAAAAAGGGCGAAGACATTATCAAGCAAGGCAATCAATTCCACTGCCCGCTGGTCATGAACACTATTCTCCAGTGCTGGAAACAGGCTGAACTGGGCATCGAATCCGAGGATATTCCAGGGATCGATAAAAGCACCACAGCCGATGGCCCGATGGACCAGGTCCATTCCCTGGGATACCAGTTCCTCGGCCCGGTCCAGGTCTCCATGCCGGAGAGCATGACTGGCCTCACTGAGGCGGCAGACAATCTGGCAACGCATCCTGGCCGAGACAACGGGAATGACATTGGCATGACGGATAGCCGATTGAGAATGTCCGATGCGGGCAAAAACATGGGAGAGGTGGACATGTTCTAGCTGGGCAGCACGGTAACGTGTCAGTTCCATATTGAGATGCTGTCGGGCGCCACCAAAGGGCTGCAAACGGTCTGCCGACTCGAGCAGCAAGCGCTGCTTGTGCATTGACGGCATGCGGTCCATCAGCCGCTCGTAGAACTCGTCCCGATAAGCAGCAATACGTGGCATCAGTGTCGCCAACGTGACAGAAGAATCATGGGTGTCTGGCCCGGCTCCACAGATCCCGGAAGCCATCAGGATGGTACCCGCCAGAACAGCAGCAGCCTCCGTCAGGCGATGCTCGGGTGGTATCTCGCTCTCCTGCTCCAGGCGTGACATCAGCGCATCGAGTGTCACCTGCTGGATAACAAAACGGCGGTAGAAACCCTCCCCGTCAATCTCGTGAAGATCCCACTGGCCAAAATGATGGTTTGGCCGCTTGTTCACCGGGTGGTCAAAGTCATAGGCACGTGGATCCAGGGCCAGTTCATCGAGCTTCTCCAGAGAAAAACAGCCCTGCCGCAGCACGTCCTCGTCGGTCTCTCGCAATAACTCAATGGCCCGCTGAACCACCTCCGCGTAACGCCCCGCTGCCACACCCACTCCCTGGACAAAGAGAGGAATCGGCCGCAGCCATTCATGCGGGTAGGGTTCAAGCTTCTGGGATTCGAGCGTCGCCACTGGCCGGTAGCCAATATAGTCATTCAGCAGGGTGATGATCCCATTAACAGCGGCATCGTGGCCATGCCAGGGAGCTCCCTGCTGAAGAATCGCCTCAAACACCCTTCCCAGGAAAAAGGAATTAAAGAGCGTGGACTCATCCTGGTGAAAGAAAATATCCCGATGGAAGACCAGGTACTGGGGCAAGACACGGTGCATTGCCAGGTCGATGACTGCCCGAACCTGGTCGGTATTTCGAAATGCCGCATTGGTCTGTTCCAGGACATCAAGCTCCGCCACCAGCTGTTCCCCAAGCTGTTTCCAGGCAGGGCCTGCCTCTGCAGATTCCAGGGACCGGTACACCTGGTCGAGGTTCTTGAGCAGCTGGAGATCGTGGCTGCCGGAAGAAAAATTGAGGTACCCCAGAACCTGTTCAATGGCAGAACGGCTGTCGAAACTGACCCCGGTTTGACTCATCCCACCATCCTTCCCGTTGGCATGCCCACGGGATCCCCGGTACACAACACATCGCCAGGGAATGACGGGGACCGCACTGATTATGGTAGAAGCAGTTATGTCGATGGTCTAGCCGTCAGAGAGCGTATTCACGCCGCACGACCCTTGTTGCCGATAATGACTGACGGCCATCGGCTACCCAAAACAGGTATTTCCAGCTGATTTACCGGTTCTTGTGAAACCACGAGATTTCCGACTGGGAGAATCATTCCGGCCGTAAGGATTCTGTGGTTTCACCAGCCCCATGAAATGCGGCTGGTTTTTCAGCCCCGTGAAGCTAGTATTAGGAATACGACACCGGCTCTTTGAACGACAGGATTTGATCGCATGCGAATTTACCGATCCTTACTGCTGGTAATTGCCCTCCTGCTCGTCAGCAGCCAGACAGGCCGGGCCCAGGTAAGTGATAATGGCCTGGTCTCCGAACCACTGGCCCAGCGGATGGGCCTGCGCCGGCAGTGGTACCTGCAACTGCCCATGAACCCGTATGCCGAACAGGTCATCGATATCGACCTGCATGTCAGCGACATCGAGGCAATCTGGGAATACGAGGTGGTCCTGGGGGAAGAGCGATGGGTTTTTTCAGAACATGATCTGGATAGCTTCCGACGGCCACAGGGAAAAGAAGCTGCCGAGCAACTTGCCAATGAACACTATCTCAAACTGCAGCGAGAAAAGAAGGATGCCAAGTTGATCCCGCATCCGACCCCCGTCATTCGACTGGCCGCGATCTCGGACCAGGGCCAGGTCACGCTGCTTGATGCCGAAACCGGACGGGTCTTCTGGAAAAGAAGCCTGGGGAGGCGCGACCAGGTATCACTGGGTGTCTCCACGAGTGATCACTTCACCGTGGCCAGTGTCGGGTTGATGATCTATGTCCTGGACAACAAGGACGGTTCCACCGTCTGGGAACGGAAGGCCAAGACCATCCCCGGGGGGCCACCGGCGATTTCCGAAACCACGGTCTTTATCCCCTCGATTCGAGACCGCGTGGAGTCTTTCTACCTGTTTAGCAAGGACGAGTTCCCCGGCATGTATCCCTCGCCTGGAAGGGTCGTCGTCAAGCCAACCGTCGGAAGTACAACTATCGCCTGGCCAACAGATAAAGGAAAAGTCTATGTCGGCCTGATCAGCCAGCCCAAGATGCGGTACCGCCTCCAGGCCCACGACAAGATCGTCTCCCGGATCGCCTACCTGGCCCCCGCACGCTACGTGGCCACGTCCATGGACGGTTTCGTCTACTGCTTCCAGGAAATCACCGGTGAAATACTCTGGCATTTCACAACCGGCCAGCAAATCACCCAGTCTGCGACCCTGCTGGAAGACTCCACCTATGTCATTACCACCGAAAACCGGCTCTACTGCCTCGATTCAAATACTGGAAGCGGCAAGTGGTTTACCCGGGAAATCAGTCGCTTTATTGCCGCAAGCGGTTCGCGTCTTTACTGCCTCGATCCCCTCAATCGCCTCGTTGTACTGGATGCGGAGACGGGCGGACGCATCCTGACAGCCGCGGCCGGTGCGCTGGACCTGGTGGTGCATAATGACAGGACCGATCGCATCTACGTCGGCTCCAAGTCGGGGTTAATCCAGTGCCTTCGAGAGCCAAATCTGCAATACCCCATCATCCATGCGGGTGTCTCCGAGAGAATCAGAAAGGGAGAGGTCGCGGATGAGGAGGATCCGGCCGCCAAGCCGGCCGGCCAGAAACCTCCGGCGGCGGAAAAACCCCCGGCGGCGGGAAACAACCCCTTCGCCCCTGCCAATAAACCAGGGAACAATCCTTTTGCACCGGGAGCGGCACCCAAACCAGCCCCCAAGGATGATCCCTTCGGTGCGGATGATCCGTTTGCACCAGGAGCAAAACCAAAGCCAGCCCCCAAGGATGATCCCTTTGGCGCGGACGATCCCTTCAAGAACAATTAACCGGCCAGTCCGCAGAGAATGCCACAAGGTGGATCACCCCATGGTGATCCACCTTTTTTCTTGCGCTCCCTTGACCCATCGAACTGTTCGGCTTACACCATGGGCGGATTTGGCAGGTATCCGGGTACACCCATGCCCTGCCATGTTCCGGTGAAATTCCTATCCACTTCCAGGGCAGCAGGACACGCCATGAATTCACCATCGATCCGCCGAGCACTTATCAGTGTGAGTGACAAATCAGGACTGTCGGAACTGGCCAGTGGCCTGGTGGCAGCAGGGATTCAGATCTACAGCACCGGCGGAACACGCCGGCACCTGGAAGAAGAGGGCCTCGATGTTCACGATGTCGCCACATACACCGGCTTTCCCGAGATGATGGACGGGCGGGTCAAAACACTGCACCCCAGGGTCTTCGCGGGAATTCTCTGCCGTCATGACCGGGATGACGACATGAAGTCACTGGCGGACCATGACATCGCCAGTTTCGAACTGGTCGTCGTCAACCTCTATCCCTTCCAGCAGACTATCGCCCGCCCTGAAGTGACACGTGAGGAGGCAATCGAGCAGATTGATATTGGTGGTCCCAGCCTGGTCCGTGCTGCTGCCAAGAACCATGCTTTCGTCTCCATCCTGACCAGTCCCGCCCAGTACGCGGACGTGCTCCAGGAGATCGCGACCGACGGTTCCACGTCACTGGAACTGAGGCAGCGACTGGCCGCCGAGGCATTTGAATCCACCGCCAGTTACGATCGTGCCATCGCGGACTATTTCGCGGAAGAAAGTGGTTCGGATCCATTCCCGGAGAAGATGACTATCTCGCTCCAGCGGGAAGCAATTCTGCGCTACGGTGAAAACCCGCACCAGCAGGCAGCCCTTTATGGCAGGCCTGATCAACCGCTGTCCGGACTCGTTCATGCCAGCCAGCTCCATGGAAAGGAGCTTTCCTATAACAACCTGCTGGACCTCGATAGCGCCCTGCAGATCGCTCGCTCCTTCCAGGGGCCGGCTGTCTCGGTGATCAAGCATAACAATCCCTGTGGCGCCGCCGTGGCAGAAGAACTGGCAGCAGCGACCAGCAAGGCCATGGCAGGTGATCCTCTCAGTGCATTTGGATCCGTACTGGGATTGAACCGTCGGGTCGATTCCGCCACGGCTGCCATCCTGGCCGAACCCGGCCTGTTTATTGAAGCGATCGTGGCACCCGGTTTCGACGAGGATGCCGTGGAGATCCTGACAACAGTGCCAAAATGGAAGAACAACGTGCGGCTGATGCAGGTGGAGGATGCCGGGCCACAGGAGGCACCACTGCAGACCCGGCATATCGACGGAGGACTCCTCCTGCAGACTGCGGATGTGCTCCCGGATGAGCCAAACCAGTGGGAATTCGTGACAACAGAAAAACCGGATGAATCCCAGCTGCTCGAACTTGGCTTTGCCTGGCAGATTGTGCGGCATATCAAGTCAAACGCCATTGCACTCTGCCGGGACCAGGCACTGGTGGGGGCCGGCGCGGGACAGATGAGCCGTGTGGACAGCGTGGAGATCGCGATCTCCAAGGCGGCAGACCGTGTGCAGGGAGCCGTGCTCTCCTCGGATGCCTTCTTTCCTTTTCCTGATTCCATCCACCGGGCGGCAGATGCAGGTGTGGCTGCTATTATCCAGCCGGGAGGATCCCGACGGGATGATGAGGTGATCGCCGCCTGTAACGAACGTGGACTTCCCATGGTTTTTACCGGGAAGCGTCACTTCAAACACTAGTTCGCTGCATCCTCTGACCACACTCCATCCGACAGGATGGGAACCATGGCTCTCGCGACTCCCGAATTCGTTCGCTGGGCAATTGAACTGTCCTGCCCGCTGCGCGATATCGAGGACTGGACCAGCCCGGAGCGGACAGAATCTCTCTTGCGGGCGATCCGGGAAGCACGGTCCGCGGAGCGTGACAACCGGATCCTGGACGGAATCTGCGTGGAGCCGATCGATGGCAGCCAGCCCGTCCTGTTCGACCAGGTCAAGGCATTTCAGCAGGAGGAGGTCTTTGCTGTCTTCGGCGGCCGGGAGCAGGTCCAGAATCAATGCCGCGGATGTGAAGCAAATGCCCTTGCAGACCAGGATCCAGGAGCCATGGGTGGCTGTTACGGCTGGCTGCCAACATCCAACCGTGACCATCCAGATGACAGGAGTGACCTGCGTGAACTCCTGGAAGAAGTCGTCGGTCACGTCCAGGAAACCCCGGCATGCTTCCCATCGACCGATCCCTGCTGGTATGGGCTATGGATCAAGCCGGTGCTGGAACACCGGGACCTGGTGGTCATGGAACAGCTGTGGACCGCCGCCGATGCCATCCTGCCCCGGCCTCGCCCTGACCTGGAATTACTGCTGGCTGCGCTCCGGCACTGCCGACAGTACCAGCTCCGGCTTCATGTTGAACTGGTCCCTTCCGGCAGTGTGGAGGGAACGGAGTGGTCGATTCATTCACACTGCCAGCGTTGTCACGCCATCTGGATCGAGGGCCGCCATACCTGCTCAGCCTGTGGATCGGACCGCCGGCCGGCCCCGGCTCGTCGCCAGCTGGCCCGTGGGGATCGACCCTACTGGCATTTACATCGATTTCTTGGCACAAAGGAGGGAACGGATTTTCTCCAACGGTACCTGGCCCGGAAGGGAAACGATGATGTCCAACCCTGAAAACGTGCTGGACAGGATCGTTACAACGAAGCGGATTGAGATCGAGCAGGCTCGTGCCGCCCGGCCCCTTGCTGAGTTGAAACGTCAACTTGCCGATGCGCCACCGGTACGTGATTTCTTCGCTGCCCTGGCAGGGGAGGGGCCGATCAAGCTGATTGCCGAGGTCAAGAAAGCAAGCCCGTCAGCTGGAGTAATCCGCGAGAACTTCGACCCCCTCCAGATCGCCACCTGTTACGAGGAGCATGGTGCCGACTGTATTAGCGTGCTCACCGACCAGGAGTACTTCCAGGGAGAACTGGAATTCCTGGCGGCCATTCGGCAACAGGTGCAGATTCCATTGCTGCGAAAAGACTTTATCCTGGACGAGTACCAGTTGGTCGAGGCTCGCGTTGCCGGGGCGGATGCCGTGCTGCTGATCGCCGAGTGTCTTGATGACAGGCAGCTGGCAGCTCTGCACCAGCAGGCCGTAGAGCTGGAAATGACACCGCTGGTAGAATTCTACCGGGCGGAAAATGCCAGCCGCGTCGTGCAGGCCGGGGCAACCCTGGTGGGGGTGAACAACCGGGACCTGCGGACGTTCCATGTTGACCTGGAACATTCCATCCAGATGCGTGAGGCAATTCCTGACGAGTGCCTGCTCGTCGCCGAAAGCGGTATTGGAACCCCCGGGGATGTCCGACAACTGGCAGATGCCGGGGTCGATGCGATGCTGGTCGGAGAACACCTGGTTGCTGCCAGCAATATTGGAGAAGCCCTGGATGCTCTCATGGCGGCGGTCCGGGAAGCCGACTGAAATACTCCAGTTCGCCCAGGTTGACAACTGCTAGCATCATTTTGAGCACAGGGGACAGTGTCCCAGCCATCTCCACTCCGTTCCCCCAGAGAAAATCAAGTTCGCCTTCACTCTCTTCTTTCCAGGCGTCGATATAGCAGATCGGGGCAGCTTCAGATCTTTGTCGTTGGCAAGCTGGGCCGACCAGGCCATTGAAAGAAGCCTGGTCGCCGGGGGGAGTTCAAGTGAAATCACGATGGCCGAAGTCTGCCTGCACGTTGGCATTGCTCGGGCTGTTGCTCGCTGGTTGTGGAACAACCAAGTCCCAACAGGCCACCCAGCAACTTCTCATTTCCAACGCCGTGGATCTTTCCATTTCGCGGATGAATTTCCCGGCTCTGCCCGATAAGAGTATTTTCCTGGACACCCGGTACATAAAAGAGACGGGCCCCAAGGGTTTTGGGAATGCACCCTATATTATCAGCTCGGTACGCCAGCATCTGCTCGCTACCGGGTGCCAGCTCAAGGATGAAAGCGACTCGGCAGACTATGTGCTGGAGATCCGTATTGGCACGCTGGGAACGGATAACCACGATATCACCTACGGCCTGCCTGCCAGTTCCAGTCTCAATACGGCGGCGACACTTGTCAGTAACACCCCGGCAATCCCGACACTACCGGAAATATCCTTCGCCCGGAAAAGTGACCAGCGTGGAATCGCCAAGATCGTGGCTTTTCTTTACGACCGGCAACTGGGCACACGGGTCTGGCAATCTGGAACCCAGATCGCTCGAAGCAGCTCATCCGACATCTGGATCCTGGGTGCCGGCCCCTTCCAGTCAGGAACTATTCATGACGGCACCCAGTTCGCCGGCCAGCAAATTGACCTTCCCTTCCTTGGCAAGAATCAGGCAAAATTAGATTTTGAGCAAGAGAAGTTAATTCGCCAGTACGAGGACAACGCCACATTCATCAAGCCGGTAATAGACATCGACGAGGAAAGTCCTTCTGACGTTCCACCTGAGGATCACGAGGAAGAAGCTGCTGCCGGCAAGGACGCCTCCGAGGACCCGGGAACGCTCCCTGCGGCGGTGGAGAAGGCGCAACCGATTAAGCCGTAAGCTGGTCCCTCGGCCGGCACCCGGCCAGGACAAGAACATGCCCGCCCCGAAGAGACGGTCACCTCGCTTCCTGATTACACGCCTCAGCGCCATTGGCGACTGTATCCTGACCATGCCGGTCGCGGCGGAATTACGGCGAACTTACCCTGATTCCCTGATCGTCTGGGTCGTTCAGGGAGCAGGCGCCCAGCTGCTGGTGGATCATCCCGATCTGGACCATGTCATCAAGGTTCCCCGGGGCTGGCTGAAATCTCCCCGTGCTATCTGGAAACTCCGCAACCAGCTTCGCCAGTACAACTTTGACTACGTCATCGATCCGCAAAGCCTGACAAAGAGTTCCGCGGCAGGATGGCTGAGCGGTGCTCCACGCCGCATCGGTTTCTCTGAACCCCAGGGGCGAGAACTGGCGCCCCTGCTTGCCAACCACCACATCCGACGGACGGCTGACCATGTCGTCGACGCCTACCTTCAGCTCCTCAGGCCACTTGGTATTCACCACCCGCAAGTCCATTTCCACGTGCCACAACCGACCGAGGCGACAAGGATGGTGGACACGTTCCTGGGCCAGGTACAGCCGGGCGCGGAGTTTATCGTAATCAATCCCGGGGCCGGCTGGGATTCAAAACTCTGGCCTGCCAGGCGATACGGTCTGCTTGCCAGGGAACTTGGCCGTCAGCACGGCATCCACAGTATTGTCGCCTGGGCAGGTGACCGGGAGCGATCCTGGACAGCCGAGATTGTCGAGCATTCCGGTGGCCATGCGATAGCCGCACCCGACACGACGCTCCCCCAGCTCGCCGCCCTGCTGCGTCGGGCCTCCATGTTCGTCGGATCCGATACCGGCCCACTTCATCTTGCCGCCGCGGTGGGAACCACCTGCGTCAGCATGTACGGTCCAACACGCCCCTCCGACTGTGGCCCTTATGGCCGTCACCATATCGCCCTGCAGTCCTATTACCAGGACGGTTCTGCACGGGAACGCCGGCGGGCTCCGAATGATGCCATGCGGGCCATTGATGTGGAGCAGGTTGCCGAGGCCTGTGGTAGAGTACTGGGGAAGAAAGAACATTCGGCCGCCTGACGCCGGGCACGACCGAACTCCAGATCTCCCCCTCTCGCCGTGCAAAGCCCATGTTCTCCGCGGACCAGTACCAGCTTCTCGATTTTGGCCATGGACGAAAGCTGGAATCTTTTGCAAACCTCGTTGTCGACCGTCCTGCCCCTGTCAGCGAGGGAATGGACCGGGCAGATCCTGATCGCTGGCAGGAGGCGGACCTGCGTTATGAGCGTGACCAGGGTGGGGCGGGAAAGTGGATCCATCTCTCCGGGAAAAAGCAACTGACCCACTGGCAACTGGTCCACGGAGATTTTTCCCTGGCACTGCGAACGACTCCAGCTGGGCATCTCGGCGTCTTCCCGGAGCAAGCAACCAACTGGGACTGGATTGCTCGCCAGGTCAAACGCAGCAGTCGGCCGATGAAGGTACTTAACCTGTTCGCCTATACCGGGGGCAGTACGCTGGCAGCCGCCCATGCAGGAGCGGAAGTGGTCCACGTCGATGCTGCCAGGAACGTGGTCAGCTGGGCACGCCAGAATGCCGATGCATCAGGAATGGGTGACCACCCGATTCGCTGGATCGACGAGGATGCCAGGCTCTTTGTCCGCCGCGAACGAAAACGTGGTAATCAGTATGACATTGTCATCCTGGATCCACCCTCCTATGGCCATGGTCCGGATGGCCAGGCATGGAAAATCCATCAGCATCTACCCGCGCTCCTTGAGGACTGTGCCGCCCTGACCGGTCAGCAACGTGCAGCCATGCTCATTACCTGCCATACTCCAACCCTGGGCCCGGCAGAACTGGAATCTCTTGTCGCCGACACCGTCTTTGGGCACTGCCAGGCTGGAGTTTCCACACAGTCACTCAACACTCCTTCTGTCGACGGACGATTACTGCCAGCGGGCACAGTCTGTCGCTGGCCTGAAACCAGCCACGTACGCACCCATGAATGATGAGATTCGCAGTACCCAGAATCCACGCGTCAAGGCAGCCTGCCAGTTGCGCCAGGGGCGCGGACGGCAACAGCAGCAGCGATTCCTGGTAGACGGCCTGCGCGAAATAGAGCGGGCCCTGAAGGCGAACTGGCCGATGGAGGAGGTGTTTGTCTGTGACGCGCTGCTAGGCCAGCCAGGAGACAGGGAGCTTCGTGACAAACTGGAGCATGCCGGGGTTCCACTCTGCCCGGTCACCAGTCCCGTGATGGAAAAAATAACTTTTGGCGATCGACGTGATGGACTGGTCGCCGTGGCCCGCCGCCGCCCCCTGGCAACCCTCGAAACGCTCTCGTGCACACCGGGGATGCTCCTGGCAGTCGTGGAATCCATTGAAAAGCCCGGGAACCTGGGTGCGATCCTCCGTTCAGCCGACGCGGCAGGAGTGGATGCGGTGATCCTGGCAAACCAGGTGACAGACCCCTTCAATCCGAATGTTATTCGTGCCAGTACCGGGATCATCTTCAGTATGCCGGTTTATGCCGACTCCTCCGAGCAGACCCTGGACTGGCTGACAAAAAATGAATTCCAGATCTGTGCGACACGAATCGACGGATCCGCCAGTTACCTGGAGATTGACTGGAAGGGCCCACTGGCCATTGTCCTGGGTGAAGAGTCCTCGGGACTCTCGTCATGCTGGTCCGGGCCGACCGTGACGGCGGTGAGCATTCCCATGCGTGGATCTGCCGACAGCCTGAATGTTTCCACGACCGCGGCCATTCTCTTTTACGAGGCGCTGCGGCAACGAGAGTCCGGTTAGCAACCTCAGATGGAAAGCCTGGCCGCTTCCAGCGTGTTGTACATCAACATCGTCACCGTCAGCGGCCCCACGCCACCTGGCACCGGCGTGAGTGCCCCGGCTACTTCCGACACCGCCGAAAAATCCACATCGCCGACCAGACCCTCCTCGCTGCGGTTGATGCCGACGTCGATCACCACGGCCCCCGGCTTGACCATCTCGGCGGTAATGAAACCCGCCCTGCCGATCGCCGCCACCAGGATGTCAGCAGTTCGAGTCACCGTCGGCAGCTCGGCGGTGCGGCTATGGCAGATCGTCACCGTCGCGTTGGCCGCCTCCGGGCCACGCGTGGAGTCACGCTGGGCAAGCAGCATTGCCAGGGGCTTGCCGACAATATCGCTTCGCCCCACCACCACGGCGTGTTTCCCGGCCACCGGAATATCAGACCGGCTCAAGAGCTGCTGGATACCATGCGGCGTGCAGGGCAAAAACCGGGGACGCCCCTGGGATATCCTGCCGACATTCTCGGGGTGAAAGGCATCGACATCCTTGAGTGGATGGACCGCGTCAAGCACCCGGACCGTGGAGATTCCATCCGGAAGCGGCAATTGAACGAGAATCCCGTGGATAGTGTGGTCCTTGTTCAACCTGGCAATCAGTTCCAGCAGCTGCTCCTCGCTGGTATCGTCCGGCAACTGGTGCAGCTTGCTGTCAATTCCCACCCGCTGGCAGGCCCGCCGCTTGTTTCGAACATAGACCTGGCTGGCCGCATCCTCGCCGACCAGCACGGCAGCCAGGCAGGGAACAAAGCCACTGTCCTGGATGAAGCTGGCCATCTCTTCTGCCAGTTCCGACTGGATCTGGTCGGCAATCGCCTTTCCGTCAAGAACTTGTGCTGCCACGATTGTCACTACTTGCGGAGTTCAGTGGAGGATTGAAAGAGTGCATTCTAGCGAACGTCACTCCTTCCGGCAGCCCCGCTCGCAGAGATGATCTTGTGCGGCGTACTTCTAGCAACAATGCCGAGTGCCCTATACTGGTGGACATGCTCCTCAAGCACGTTTCGCAAGAAAAGGAGGGGTTGATACAGCCCCGGTACGGATCACGATTTATGATGGACAAGAAAGACGCCAGCGTCAGCCCGGTAGAGGTTTTCAAGCACGAGAGTAACTATCTCTCTGGTGACATCCCCTCGGAGTTGACGGACGAAAACGACTTTTTCGGCAAGGGCAGCATCCAGCTGCTCAAGCACCATGGGACTTACCAGCAGGACCACCGTGACCAGCGCCGCCGGGGCGAGGACGGGAAATCCCAGAAAAACTATATCTTCATGGTCCGCAGCAAGATCCCCGCGGGCATGATGACCAGCGACCAGTTGCTGGCCGAGATGGATCTCTGCGACGAGGTGGGCAATACCACCCTGCGGATCACGTCCCGCCAGGGCCTGCAGTTGCATGGCGTGCTGAAAACAGACCTGGCGGCCACGATCCAGCGGATCCAGCAGACCCAGCTCACCACGCTCGGGGCCTGTGGCGATATTTGCCGTAACGTGATGTGCTGTCCGGCTCCGTCCGGGGATCCCCTGCACCAGCAGATTCAAAGCCTGGCGCAGCAGCTGGCAGCGCACTTCGCACCACGCTCCCCCGCCTTTCGTGATATCTGGCTCACCGATACCGATACCGGTGTTCGGCAGCAACTGCCACTGGAAGAGACCCCCAAGATCAACGGTGATCCGGGTGATGATGTCGAGCCGATCTATGGAAAACAGTACCTGCCACGAAAATTCAAGATTGGTATCGCCCTCCCGGACGACAACTGCATCGATGTTTATACGCATGACCTGGGGCTGGTCGCAGTGGTCCGCGATGGCCTGATTGCAGGATATAACGTGCTGGTAGGCGGGGGGCAGGGGCTTACCCCTTCTGCAAAAAAGACCTTTGCGGCACTGGGCCAGAAAATGGCCTTTGTGACTCCTGACGAGGTCCTCGATGTGGCCACGGCGATCGTCTCGGTCCAGAGGGACCATGGCAACCGCGTGGACCGCAAGGTCGCCCGCATGAAGTACCTGATCCACAACTGGGGACTGGAGAAGTTCCGCAGCACGGTCGAGCAATACTATGGCCGGCCACTGGCTGATCCGGACCCCGAAGAGGTTGTCGACTTTGACGACCACATGGGATGGCACAAGCAGGCAGATGGCCGGTGGTTTTATGGTTTGAATGTCGAGAACGGGCGTATCCGGGACACGGACCAGTTCCGGCTCAAGTCCGCGCTTCGCAAGATCTGCCATGTGCTCCAGCCCGGGATCCGGCTGACTGCCCACCAGAGCATCCTGCTGTCGGACATCGAGGAATCGAAACGGCAGTCCCTGGAGGAGATTCTCCGTGAGCATGACGTCCCTTTAAGCGAGGACATATCCAATGCCCGTCGCTGGTCGATGGCCTGCGTGGCCTGGCCCACCTGTGGCCTGTCGATCACCGAGAGTGAACGGGCACTTCCCGGGATGATCGACCAGCTGGAAGCTGAACTGGAACGCCTGGGCCTGGCTGATGAACGGTTCACAATTCGCATGACCGGGTGCCCCAACGGCTGTGCCCGCCCCTACAATCCGGATATCGGCCTGGTTGGCCGTGCCAAGGGAAAATACACGCTCTATCTTGGCGGCCGGCTGCTGGGAAACCGGCTGGCATTCCTGCACCGGGACATGGTCCCCGCCGAGGAGATTATCCCCTCGCTGGTCACGGTCTTCGAGTACTTCAGACAGGATCGTCAGCAGGGAGAGACGTTCGGGGACTTCTGTCACCGCAAGGGGAACGAGGACCTACTCGCACACTGCTCTACCACGGACTAGTTTCGCTTCTTGTTTTGCTGTCTGGGGAGTCCTAGAATTGGGGCTTTCTGGCTTGCAAGCCATCACCTTGGGAAAGTACACCATGAGCGAAAACGACCAGAAATCAGCTGAGGTGGTTGAACTGGAGTATGACTCGTTCTTCCTCCATGCCCGCCGGGAGGCGATCATCATCTTTCTCAGCTGGGTCGTCGCTTTCCTCTGGGCGGTTCCTTACTGCTACAACTATGGTTACAGCATAGAGAACCCCGCCGAAATACCCACCACGTTTGGGATCCCCAGCTGGCTGCTGTGGGGCATTGCCATGCCCTGGCTGGTGGCGGATATTTTCACCACCTGGTTCTGTTTCAGGTACATGAAAGACGGGGAACTCGGAAAAGCCAGCGACGAGGAAATGGATCCTGCTGCCAGTGAAGTCGCGGAGGCAACTCCATGAATTGCTTCCCCTCGCTTCTCGCCGCTGGCGACTCGGGCATCTCCGTCCTGGTAACCTTCCTGATCTATATCCTCGGCGTGTTCTTTATTGCCTGGGCCTCCAATCGTCTCTTGAAAGGCAAGAACTTTCTCAGTGAGTATTTCCTCGGGAGCCGTGGACTGGGAGTCTGGGCTTTTGCACTCACCCTGGCTGCCACCAGTTCCTCGGGTGGGAGTTTCATGGGGTTTCCCTCGAAAATTTACACGCATGGCTGGTCCCTGGGGCTTTGGATTGGCAGTTACATGGTGGTACCGATCTGCGTGATGGGTATCCTCGGCAAGCGGATCAACCAGGTGGCCAGGATTTCCAGCTCGATCACTGTTCCTGATATTCTTCGTGATCGTTTTCGCAGCGTGGCTTTCGGCCTGATCGCAGTCAGCCTGATTGTCTTCTTTATGACCTTTAACCTGGTTGCCCAGTTCAAAGGTGGAAGCGAGATCCTGCGAACGTTGCTCGGTCCGATTGAAGCTTTTGGCACGGCAGCCAGCGGTCTGCCGGACTGGATGGCTGGCATGACGACGCAGGGGAACGAGTACCTGCTCTGCCTGCTGGTCTTCGGGATCGCGGTGATTGTCTACACCACCTATGGAGGATTCCATGCAGTCGTGTGGACCGATGTCATGCAGGGCGTCGTGATGGTCGTGGGGGTGGTGATCATGCTGCCACTGGCAATCCACCAGGCGGGCAAAGTGGTCCAAGAAAGTCACCCGGAGATTGCCTCCCAGGCATCCTCCAAGCTGGAATCAGTAACACGGCAGATGGCGACCATGCAGCCTCCCGCCAAGGGAACAGCCACCTTCAAGCAGATCCATTCCAGTGCAACAGACAAACCTCTGCTCGTTCCCTCCGGGAGCTGGATTTTCAGTTCCCCGGAAGGAGAGAACCCAGAACGACTTTTCAAGGTTGCCAAGAGTTTCCAGCTAGCCACGGGAACCAGCTCCTTTGTCAACGAAGACAGCAATGGCAATGGAAAACTCGATGAGGGGGAGGATACCAATGGCAACAAGGCCCTCGACCCGGAGATCTGGGAGATCGTCGACCCTGCAGATCGTGCCCAGGTTCGCAGACGCCTGAAAGAGGGGAAGGAGACGAACGACCTTTCTGATGCGTTTGTCCTCACCGACATCACCGTCCACAACTACGCCTATGGCGCCAAGAGAACTGTCGACAGCGACGGGGATGGCACGATCTCAACAAGTGAAAAGGGACACGAGGGTTCGTATGTCACCGGCCCCGGGCCCCACCGCGACAAGAATGATGGTTTTCTTCCACTCAGCCTGGCGATTTCCTTCTTCTTCATGTGGGCCATCTCCGGGACAGGCCAACCGAGCAACATGGTTCGCTTGATGGCCTTCAAGGACACTCCCACCCTCAGGCGATCCATCTTCACGGTCGCCATCTATTACTCGATGATCTACTTCCCCCTGGTGATTATCTTCTGCTGTGCCCGCGTGCTGATACCCGGCATGGAATCGGAACCGGACCGGATCATGCCCCAAATGGCAATCGAGTTGACGCGAAATGTCGGGATGGGATGGATGGCAGGCCTCCTGATCGCAGCCCCCTTTGCCGCCGTGATGTCGACGGTCGACAGTTTCCTGCTGATGATCAGCTCGGCCCTGGTCCGGGACATCTACCAGCGTAACGTCAACCCCGAGGCAACCGAAAAGAAAATCAAGAAGCTCAGTTACCTGTTCACCATGCTGGTCGGCCTGGGAGCGCTACTGGGAGCCATGCGGCCACCTGAATTCCTCCAGGACATCATCGTCTATACGGGCAGCGGACTGGCTTCCTGCTTCCTGGCAGCGGTCGTCTACTCACTCTTCTGGCCCCGCTCCAATGCGGCAGGCTGTATTGCCGCCATGCTCTCCGGCTTTGGAGCTCATCTCTCACTGTACCTGGTGGGATTCCTCCAGGGCACTGGGTTTGCCCCCTACAGGCTACTGGGAATGGACCCTGTCGTGATGGGACTGATTGTCTCTTTCCTGGTGGGCTACGTCGTGACCATCTGTACCGAAGCACCCCCAGTGGACCTGGTCCGCAAGTATTTCTGTAAGACACCCTCGGAGCAGGATTAGCCCATGCTCGTTTTTGATGCCCACCTCGATATCTCAATGAATGCCACCGAGTGGAACCGCGACCTGACGCGGCCGCTTGAGGAGATTCGAAACCGCGAGGCGCTGATGCTCGACAAGCTCGACCGGGGCAAGGGGATCCTGACTTTCGAGGAGATGCGAAAAGGAGAGATCGGGATCTGTATTGCCACCCAGATCGGTCGCTACGTGGCTCCCGACAACGACCTGCCCGGATGGCATAGCCCCGAGATCGCCTGGGCACAGACACAGGCCCAGCTGGCCTGGTACCGGACGATGGAAGAAGCAGGCCAGATGGTGCAGATTACCACCCGCGAGCAGCTCAATAGCCACGTGGAGCTCTGGCAGAACAACCCGGTCGACGATCTCCCCATCGGCTATGTCCTTAGCCTGGAAGGGGCCGATTCGATCATCACACCGGCCTACCTGGAACGGGCTTATGCCTACGGGCTGCGGGCCATCGGGCCGGCACATTACGGCCCCGGCCGCTACTCCCCGGGAACCGGTTCCGAGGGGGGGCTGGAGCCGTCCGCCAGAGAACTGCTGGAGGAAATGCAGCGGCTCGGTATCGTGCTGGACTGCACGCACCTGACCGACGAGGCCTTCTGGGAAGCACTCGATATTTACAGTGGGCCGGTCTGGGCAAGCCACAATAACTGCCGCGCCCTGGTTCCTCACCAGCGGCAGTTCAGCGACGAGCAACTGCTGGCACTGATTGAACGGGATGCGGTGATCGGGATGGCCTTCGATGCCTGGATGATGCACCCGGGCTGGCAGCGTTCAATCACCCAGCCCTACACGGCCGGCGTCAATATCGAACGGATTGTCGAACACGTGGATCACATTTGCCAGCTTGCCGGTAATACCCGGCATGTCGGAATTGGATCCGACCTGGACGGCGGCTACGGCCGAGAACAGTGCCCCTACGATATGGAAACGATCGCCGACATGCAGACCCTGGCCCCCATCCTGGCCGGGCGAGGATACGCGGCCGAGGACGTGGAGGCCATCATGCATGGCAACTGGATCCGGCGACTCAATGAAATCTGGAGTTAAACATGCAACTGGCCAAGTACCAGAGCGGTGACAATATCGGCGTGGGATGCCTGGAAGGAGACCAGCTGATCCCGCTCGACCTTTCCGGCAGTGACTGCTCGAGCCTCTCTGATATTCTCGAGTCGGACCAGCCCTCGGCAACAGCCGAAGCTCTCCAGCAGCGGGATGCGGCTATGCTGCTGGGCGAGGTCCAGCTCCTGGCGCCGATCGACAGCCAGGAGGTATGGGCTGCCGGGGTCACCTACAAGCGAAGCCAGACAGCACGAATGGAAGAATCCGAGGCCTCCGCATCCTGCTATGACCTGGTCTACAAGTCCGACCGCCCGGAACTGTTTCTCAAGGCGACCCCCCACCGCGTCTCCGGCCCGGAAGAACCGTTGCGAATTCGCTGGGATGCCAGCTGGAATGTCCCCGAACCGGAACTTGCCCTGGTGATTACCCGTGACAAGCGACTGGTAGGATTCACGATCGGCAATGATATGAGTTCCCGGGATATCGAGGGAGAGAATCCCCTCTATCTTCCCCAGGCCAAGGTCTATAACCAGTGCGCGGGCCTGGGTCCTTGTATTACCCTCTGTGAGGCGATGCCGTCCCGCCAGGAGACCGGTATCCGGCTGACGATTGAACGGGGTGGGGAGCCGGTTTTCAAGGGAGAGACGGACGTCGACCAGATGGCACGCAGCTTCGAGGACCTGATCGACTACCTCGGACGGGAACAGACATTCCCCGATGGAGTCATACTGATGACCGGAACGGGAGTCGTCCCGGACAATGATTTCACACTCCAGGATGGCGACACGGTCCATATCTCCATCGACGGCATCGGCACGCTCACCAACCCGATCGTGCAGGGAACCGGCTAAGGAGCCGGGCCGTCCTCCCAGGTCTTGTAACCCCCTTTCCAAGAGAAGAAACGTGATATGCAACAGGTACTGATTAACGGCCAGTGGCGCGACGCCAGTTCCAGTTCGTCTTTCCAGGCAGACAACCCGGCCTCCTGCGAGACTCTCCCGGATGAGTATCCGGTCAGCGACTGGAATGACTGTGATGCCGCACTCTCGGCAGCGGATTCCGCTGCCACCATCCTGGCCTCCTTCCCCCCCTCAAGGATCGCTGATTTTCTCGACAGGTACGCCGAGAATATCGAGCAGCACGCCGAATCGATCGTGAACCTGGCCCACCTGGAAACGGCGCTCGGTCTCTCTCCCCGGCTTGCCGATATCGAGCTGCCCCGCACGACCGGCCAGTTGCGACAGGCGGCCGCGGCCGCCCGCGAGGGGAGCTGGGCGATGGCGACGATCGACACGGCAAGCGGTATCCGTTCGATGTATGGGCCGATCGGCCCGGTCTGCGTCTTTGGACCCAATAACTTCCCACTCGCTTTCGGAAGTATTTCCGGCGGTGATTTTGCCGCTGCCGTGGCAGCAGGAAACCCGGTGATTGCCAAGGCCAACAGCTCCCATCCCGGCACCACCAGGCTGTTTGCCGAGCAGGCCCAGTTGGCCGCCGAGCAGACAGGCATGCCGCCAGGGACAGTTCAGCTGATCTACCGAACCAGCCATGCAGACGGGGAACGGCTGGTGGCCGATCCGCGAAACGGCGCGACTGCCTATACCGGCAGCCGCAGCGCCGGCCTGACACTCAAGGCAGCCGCCGATGCAGCGGGGAAACCAATCTACCTGGAACTCTCCAGCGTCAACCCGATGATCCTTCTGCCGGGTGCCCTGGAAGAACGCTCCCAGGACATTGCCGAGGAGCTTGCCGGCAGTTGCCTGATGGGAACCGGCCAGTTCTGCACCAATCCGGGACTGGTGGTGACCGTGGCTGGAGACAAAACAAGCCAGTTTATCGACGACCTGGTAACACGGTTCTCCCAGGCCCCGGTTGGCACGCTGCTCTCGGCGGGCGTCCAGAAATCGCTTGGACAGAGCCTGGCGACCCTGCTCGAGGCAGGCGGACAACTCCTGGTGGGCAACAGCGAGGGAGGGGGTAACGGCTACTCTTTTGCAAATACACTGGTGCAGATCACCGCCGACCAGTTCATTGCCGCCCCGGAGACGATGCAGACAGAGGCCTTTGGCAATGCCTCGCTACTGGTTGTCGCCGACGATGTGGACCAGGTCTGCCAGCTCGTCGAGCAACTGGAAGGAAACCTGACCGGCTGCATCTACTCTCATACGCAAGGCCAGGACGATCCTGATTACGACCGGGTGGCACCCCGGCTGCGAAGCCGCGTGGGACGACTGCTCAACGACAAGATGCCGACCGGGGTGGCCGTCAGCCCGGCCATGAACCATGGAGGGCCCTATCCGGCGACCGGGCATCCCGGGTTCACGGCAGTGGGAATTCCTGCCTCCCTGGTTCGGTTTGCCATGCTCCAGTCCTACGACAACATCCGTCCACACAGGCTTCCCCCGGCACTGCAGGACGAGAATCCAGGCCAGGCCGCCTGGCGGAACATCGATGGACAATGGACCCAGGCGGATATCTCGTGACCGGGAAGAGGATATCATAGCCAGCATCCCCCCAGTTCTGCATAATAGGGGAAGCATGGTTGGCGAACGATCGCCGGGCCAGCTTTCTCCATGGAGTAATAAAATGAACTCAAAGCACTCATCTCTCCTCATTGCCGGCCTGGCGATTCTCCTGCTGACCTCCAGTATTACGATCGCCCAGGAAAAAAAAGAAGGCCAGCCGCTGCTGGACCAGGCAACCGAGCTCAAGCTGAATGCCAAGTCATTTGATGACCTGGAAAAAGTCGCCGACCTCTGCGAGGAAGCAATCCAGAAAGGGCTGGACAAGGAGAATGACGGGTTTGCCCGCCAGTTGATGAGTTCAGCTCTCTTTGACCGTGCCAGCCGGCTTTGTGCCCCGGCACTCACCACTCCTCCGGATCAGCGCTGGCCCGCGATGCGAGACCTGGCAATGGCCGACCTGGATCGGCTGCTGAAGTATAACCCCCGCTTTGGTGACGCGCTGGTACTGGTCACCCGTCTCCAGACCCTGCCGGGAGGAGACCGCCAAAAGGCGATCAGTTCGGCCAAGCTGGCACTGGATGTTTTTGCCGATGACAAGGAGAAACTGGCGGCTGTTTACGTCCTCCGCTCCAGGCTCCAGGATGATCCTGGAAAGCGGCTGGCAGATTTGAACAAGGCAATCGAGCTGGATCCGGAAAATGCGGAAGTCCTCCAGCAGCGTGCCTTTTCCCTGATCCAGTCGGGCAAGATGGACGAGGCAGTCGCAGACCTCCGCGCGCTGCTCAAGAAAAACCCCGAGAATATCGTCGTGGCAGCCGCCCTGGTCGAATACCTGGGGCGGAATGACCAGCAGAAGGAAGCCCTGGAGATCGCCAACGAGGCCGTCAAACGACAGCCCAAGGATATCCGTGTTTACCAGATAAGGTCCCGGCTTCACCTGCTTCTG
>CAYYZW010000055.1:0-5873 GCA_964476375.1 uncultured Pirellulaceae bacterium | reverse complement strand
CCAGCCCCCCGTCTCGCTGGCTGACCAGTACGAGCGGGCGATCCTGGAACAGCAGATCTACCAGCTTGAAAAGATCTGGTACCAGCTCGAGGATGAACGAGGGCCGTTTGCCCGCGAGCTGGTGCAGCTGATCGAGACGCTTGGCAACCAGTACCAGGTGGAGGAACTCGATTCGCGCTACGATTTCCAGGGGACCACCCCGCTCACGGTCGAGCAGGCACTGGCGATCAAGGAGGAACTGGAGAAGATTGATGAACTGATCGAGCAGATCGAGCAGGCTCGTGAAAATGCCCAGATCTACGTGATCGACATGGAGGCACTAGCCGAGTTTGTCGAGCAGGGGGACATGGAGCAGCTTGGCCAGATGCAGCAGCTGGTCGAGGACTACCTGGCAGAGATGGCCGAGCAGCAGGGGCTGGCAAATGAGCAGGGCATTTTTCAACTGACGCCCCAGGCCTACCGTATTTTCCAGGGCAAGTTACTCGACCGAATCTTCTCGGACTTGGAAGCCTCTCGCACGGGTCGCCACCAGGGGCCGGTGGTCGGGGACGGGGCGGTCGAGATGCAGCAGACCAAGCCCTACGAGTTTGGCGACAGCCTGGCGCAGATGGACATCCCCCAGTCGTTTGTGAATGCATTGCTGCGGCAGGAGCAGCCCGGCCCGCTGCGACTGGAGCCGCGGGATATCGAGGTCCACCAGTCCCGTAACAATCCCAAGTGCGCGACCACGGTGATCATGGACATGAGCGGGTCGATGCGATACGACGGCCAGTACATCAATGTCAAGCGGATGGCGCTGGCCCTGGAGGGCCTGATCCACAGTGAGTACCCGGGGGACTACCTGCAGTTTATCGAGATGGCTACTTTTGCCAGTCCCGTCCAGCCCGGACAGATCGTGGAACTGATGCCCAAGCCGGTCACGATTACCGACCCGGTGGTCCGTTTCAAGGTGGACATGAGCCAGGAGGAGGTCAGCCAGTACCAGTTGCCCCCGCATTTCACCAATATCCAGCACGGGCTGCAGCTGGCCCGGCAGTTCCTTGCCAGCAAGGATACTCCCAACCGGCAGGTGATCCTGATCACCGACGGCCTTCCCACGGCGCACCTGGAGGAGAGCTGGCTTTACATGCTCTATCCTCCGGATCCACTTACCGAGGAAGCGACGATGCGGGAAAGCCGGCTCTGCCAGCAGGAGGGGATCACGATCAATATCTTCCTGGTCCCCAGCTGGTCCCAGTCGGAAGAGGATATTCGCTTTGCCTATCGCCTGGCAGAGCAGACCACCGGGCGGGTTTTCTTTACGGCCGGAGGGGACCTGGACCGCTTCGTGGTCTGGGACTACGTCAAGCAGCGGCGCGAGGTGATCGGCTAGCCTCTTGCCTTGTAGAGGTTGAGCGTGATATGGGCCTGTCCCTGGTGATGGCCTTCGTGGTAACCGATAATGTGCAGGATGGTCAGCAGGGAGAGGTCGACTTTCATGCGTGGATGGTGCCAGATGGTGTCGTCCAGCTGGCTGTCGTCGTAACCGGCAAGTGCTTCCAGCAGCTGCCGCCGGCCGTCGGCCAGCACGGTGCGTATTTCTTCGGACGTGGGGATCTCGTCGTCCGGCGTGCTTCCACCACGAAATCGATCCCAGTCCGCACGGTGTGGTGACTGGTCACTGCTGGAGAGCCACTCGGTGGCAAAGATCTCCTCGCTGATTCCCAGGTGCATCAGTTGCCAGGCGATATGGGCCCGTCCCTCGCCGGGGCGCCAGCCGAGTGCCTCGGCCGGGTTCTCCAGCTGGTCGATCTCGTCGAGCAGCGTCAGCACGCGGCTGCGATTGAACGTGAAGCTTTCAGTAAGAACCTCGATCGTACTCATAAATCCCTATCCTTTCTTGTTATCTACTCGTCGGTGACGCATCCCTCGGATGCCGACTTGACGTTCTTGATGTACTTGTAGAGTGTGCCTCGCGAGGCCTTCAGGGGCGGGGCTGTCCAGCGGGCCCGCCGTGCTTCCAGTTCCTCATCGCCAAGATCCATGTCAATCCGGTTGTTCTCTGCATCGATGGTGATCGAGTCTCCATTCTCGACCAGTGCCAGGGGCCCTCCCAGCTGCGCTTCGGGGGTCACGTGGCCGACGATGAAACCGTGCGAACCGCCTGAAAAGCGTCCGTCGGTCATCAGTGCCACGTCGCTTCCCAGCCCGGCACCCATGATGGCGGAGGTAGGCGTCAGCATCTCGGGCATGCCGGGGCCTCCCTGGGGGCCCTCGTACCGGATGATGACCACGTCTCCCTTCTGGATCTGTTTTTCTTCCAGCGCGGCGATCATCTCTTCTTCTGAGTCAAAGACGTTGGCCGTGCCGGTAAAGACCAGCCCTTCCTTGCCGGTGATCTTGGCCACGGCGCCCTCGGGAGCCAGGTTCCCCTTGAGAATCTGCAGGTGGCCGGACGCCTTGATCGGATTGTCGAGCGTTCTGACCACGTCCTGGCCCTCGTTCAGATGGCCGGCAGTTTCCAGGTTCTCGGCGATCGTTTTACCGGTCACTGTCAGGCAGTCCCCGTCTAGCAGTCCCTCGGCCAGCAGGTACTTCATCACGCCGGGAGTGCCGCCCACCGCGTGCAGGTCTTCCTGGACATACTTGCCACTTGGCTTCAGGTCTGCCAGGAAGGGGATCCGGTCACTAACCGACTGGAAGTCATCAATCGTCAGCTCGACGTCCACGCTGCGGGCGATGGCGATCAGGTGCAGGACCGCATTGGTTGAGCCCCCGAGTGCCATCACCACGACCATGGCGTTTTCAAAGGCACTTCGGCTCATGATGTCACGGGGCTTGATATCGTTTTTCAGCAGGTTCAGGATGGCCTCTCCCGCTCTCTGGCACTCATCCAGCTTGTCCGGATCCTCGGCAGGGATCGAGGAGCTGTAGGGAAGCGACATCCCCATCGCCTCGATGGCACTGGCCATGGTGTTGGCGGTGTACATGCCGCCGCAGGCTCCCGCGCCGGGACAGGAATTACGGACGATTTTCTGGCGCGTCTCGTCGTCGATCGTGTCGGCCAGGAACTGGCCATAGCTCTGGAAGGCGGAGACGATGTCGAGCTTTTCCTCTCCCAGGCAGCCTGGCTTGATCGTGCCGCCGTAGACCATCAGGGCAGGGCGGTTAAGCCGGCCCATCGCCATCAGGCAGCCAGGCATGTTCTTGTCACAGCCGGGCAGGGTGACCAGGCCGTCGTACCACTGCCCCCCCATGATGGTCTCGATCGAGTCGGCGATCAGGTCGCGGGACTGGAGCGAGTAGCTCATTCCCTCGGTGCCCATGGAGATGCCGTCGCTGACGCCGACGGTGTTAAAACGCATTCCCACCAGTCCGGCATCACTGACCCCCTGCTTGACCTCGCTGGCCAGGTCCAGCAGGTGCATGTTGCAGGGATTTCCCTCGTACCAGACGCTGGCGATCCCCACCTGCGGCTTGTGCATGTCCTCCTCGGTCAGGCCGGTGGCGTAGAGCATCGCCTGGGATGCGCCCTGGCTCTTGGGCTGCGTGATCCGGCTGCTGAACTTGTTGAGTTGATCCGCCATCGCTGCGGCCCTCTCTTTCACGGTATGGGGATGCTGGTTGATTGCGCCCGGGGTTCCCACGGGGCTGCTCAAATCGTGTATTTTAAGACGCGGGCTGCTGACTGACCAGCGGCCCACGGATTCCTTGTGAGGATCAGGAGAGCCAAGAAATGCCCTATCGTCTGTGGATCGCTGCCGTCCTGTTTTTTGTCCTGGTGAACCTTTCCTTCAGCTCGACCCTTCCGGGGGAAGAGAGGGCAAGGGGGGAAGGTTTTGTCTCCCTGTTTGATGGCAAGACGCTCTCGGGCTGGGAGGGGAATGAGAAGATCTTTCGTGTGCGGCGCGGGGCGATCGTGGCGGGTTCCCTCGAGCAGCCGATCGATCACAACGAGTTTCTTTGCACAACAACAGAGTACTCGGATTTTGAACTTCGGCTGGAAGCCCGTCTGCTGGGAGAAGGACGGAATGCAGGAATCCAGTTTCGCAGTGAACGTATTCCAAACCACCATGAGGTCAGGGGATTTCAGTGTGATATAGGTGAGCAGGGGGCCGACCGGGAAAAGTTGATCTGGGGAGCACTCTATGATGAGTCCCGTCGTCGGAAGTTTCTTGTCGAACCGGACACGCGGAAACTGCGTCCACTGGTCAGGCTCGATGGCTGGAACAGCTTCGTGATCCGCTGCCAGGGTGCCAGGATCCAGATCTGGGTCAATGGCCTGTCGACCGTTGATTACATGGAAAAAGAAGAGGGGATCGCAGCAACTGGGATTATCGGGCTACAGATTCATGGTGGCCCGCCGGCCGAGGCATCCTATCGAAAAATCCGCATCAAGGACCTTTCGGGCGAATAAAAACTAACCACCAGCTGTCTGCTACGGACCCGGTCGGAGGGTGCTGCCAGGTGGAGCCTCGTGCGGTTTTATTTATGTGAAAACACCGCCCGTTTCGGCATATTTTTAGTTCTTTCCCATTTACTATTTTTTTGACATTAACTCGATAACTGCAATGATGGTATTATCTTTTTCGTGTTTCCGGATGGACATGTTGTCCGTTTTTATCTCTCGTTTACGTACTAACTGGTAGTCGTTCTTGGAGAAAAGAATCCACGAAAATGTTTTGGGAAATCAATCAGGAATAACCTTTTTTTGAAGAGAATGTGCAGGGCCAGGGAAGAACTTTAAGGAACGAAGACTTGTCAAGACAGCCTCGCCAGTACCGCCGCAGACTTTTTCTGGAACCTCTTGAGGATCGCCTGCTTCTGGCAGCCGATCCACTGGGAGGTGCAGGAGAGGGGGAAGATCCCCCGCTGGTGAATATTCGTCTTGAAACGACGGATCTCAATGACAATGTGATTACCTCGATAGATCCCGGTCAACAGTTTCTCCTCAAGAAATATGTGCAGGATCTGCGTTCTGCAAGCCAGGGGAAAGGCGTTTTTGCGATCTATTCTGATGTCGTGTATACCGCCGATTTGGCCGATGTCGCAGCGGTTCCCTCGTTTAACCCACTCGACAGTATTTATGTGGAAGGCCCCAGTTTTAATACGGCGACCGACGGGATCATTGATGAATGGGGTGGGTTTGATGGAGGGTTGGCATGGCTGGACACCGAGGAGTATTTCGTCTCCAGCGTCAAGATGACTGCCGAGGCTTCCGGGGACATTCTGTTTTCAAGTAACCCGGCGGATGACATCCCCGACCATGACGTCCTGCTTTACAACCATAATGACACGAAGATCCCGGACGAGCAGATTGTCTTTGGCACGACCTCGCTTCATGTGAACTACCCTCCCGTCATTATCGATGATGGGGATCCCGGATTCTCGGCGACCAATGCCTGGAGTCACTGGGACCAGAGTGGTGGTTTCGATGGGGATTACCTTTACTCGGCCATCGGGGATGGCTCGGGCCAGGCCACATGGGAATTCAGCAACCTGGAAGTGGCGCAGTACCGGGTCTGGACGACCCACACGGCACTGGGGAGCCGACCGACCAATGTTCCTTTTGAAATCTATGACGACGACTTGTTGGTGGCGACAGCGACGGTCGACCAGACAGCCCAGCCAGATGACCTGACGGCCAATGGTGCCAGTTGGGTTCTGTTGGGCGAGGTTGTCATCCTCGATGGAGTACTCAAGACGAGGGTTTTTAACAATGTTAACAGTAACTGGGTGATTGCCGATGCGGTCCGTATCGAGCGGGTCGGGGACGTGGCGCTGGCTCCGGAGATCGAGATCCTGGTGAATGGGACATCGATCAGCGATGGTGGCTCGGTGGACCTGGGCGAGACGACGGTAGGAACCCCGGTCAATCACACCGTGACGATCAA
>CAYYZW010000054.1:0-2701 GCA_964476375.1 uncultured Pirellulaceae bacterium | reverse complement strand
CAATCCGGACATCCCACCGGGGGCACTATCGCCCGCTGCCTTGCCGCCTGGGCCGTTGTCATCGCCCTTTTCTGCGCTGTGCTATCCACGGTTTTTCCGATCCTGCTCCAGGGAATATCTCATCCTGTCGCATCGCGTGGCAGCACGGCAGGACGGCTATTCGCGTTCAATACAATCGGGGCCATGCTGGGAATCGCCGCTGCAAGCCTCTGGGGCATTCCCACCATAGGGACCACGGCATGCCTCCTTGCAATTTCCATCTGTTACACGATCATCGCGGTCCCCCTCATGACGGGCCGGGCTGCGAAAGCGTTCAGCGTCCTGGTCCTGGTCGGCCTGACGGTTCTCCTGCCGCTCCGTGGTTCCCGCCCACGCGGGCTCTGGATCCATGCCGGGATGACGCATTACAGGCACGTGCAACCCGATGACATCCTCTTCTTGGAAGAGGGACGCGAGGCCACCACCGCGGTACCCCGCATAGGCAACCAGCTGGCACTTTCCGTGAACGGTCTTGTCATTGCGGAAACGTCACACGCGGACCTCTGGGACCTGCTGCTCAAGGCTCATCTTCCGCTTCTCGTGCACCCCCACCCTGACAGGGTCGCCGTCGTTGGTCTCGGTACGGGGATTTCACTTGGGGCCGCACGTACTCACAGGCAGGTGACCCGCCTCGACTGCATCGAGATTTCTCCGGGAGTCGTCAACGCCCATGCCCGGTTTTCCCTCTGGAATAGGACCCCGACGGACGATCCTCGCGTGAAGGTCCACATTGCGGACGGACGACGTTTCCTCCATGCCCATCCTCACACCTATGATGTGGTGACCGTGGATCCGGTCGATCCCCCCGTCTGTAACCTGTATACCCTCGAATTCTACCGGATTGCCCGTGCCTCTCTTCGGCCGAACGGCCTGATGGTCCAGTGGATTCCCCTGTTCCGCCTCAGCCCCGCCCATTTCCGGTCGCTCCTGGCAACCTATACCGCCGCCTTTCCCCACGCCACGCTGTGGTACGACGGGACGTCCGTGCTTCTCATCTCCCATCCCAACCAGCCACTTGAAATTGACCAGCCCGCCTTTTTGGAACGTGCCGGCGAGGAAAGAGTGGCCACTTCCCTGCGGATGATCGGCGGACCATCCCCACGCACCCTGCTGGCCACCTTCCTGTGCGGTCCCGACACGCTCCGCCGTTTCACCGCCGGATCCACGGTCCATCGTGATAGCCACCCGGCCCTGGAATACCACGCCATTCTTTCCGGCAGGGGCGGCCGTTTATCCCAGGCTTCCAACCTGGAATCGGTGATTTCCCTTGCCGATCCCCTGGAACATCTTGCCCCAAGTGGCCGAATGCCAGACCCGGGTATTCGCCACATCCGCTCGACCCTTCTCCACCTGGGCCGGGCCCGCGTCGCCCGCTTGCGCGGCAACCACGACACAGCCGACCAGGTGCTCACGGCACTTCTGGACCAGGGCGCCCTCGCGCCGGAGGACCTGGGGCGCCTGGCACCCTTTCACGGGGGATTCGAGTGACCCGGCCCGATCATCAACGGCCAGTCCATGGAAATGCGAGCCGTGGTTGCTGAACATACCGGGCCATCCCGGCCTCGAACCGCGCCCCCGTCCCCGGCTCGAGTCGAACTCGAAATGAATCCGTTTCGACCGCATGTTCCACCCCACCGGACCGCACGGATGTGAATTCATGTTCCGCGTACCCGCCCGCCTGAACCGTCACCTCCCTCGATTCCGTCTGGTTCGTATTCACCATCGTGAAGGCACAGTTCGATCCATCCAGCGAATGCACGAGCACCGCCACATCATCCGGCACCCCCGCCCGGCGATGGAGAGGATCAAAGAATCGAAGCCGGCAGTGGAGAACGGAACCCCGGTGCCCTGGGTGGATGCCGCCAAGCATCAGCTGGATCAATGATGTCACGCTTGCCGGGTTATATTTCATTGGATCATCGGCAAGCCGTGGGGCGGGGGGCGTCTCGTCCTTCCTCATTCCTTCCACCCGACGCCGCACCCGTTCCAGGTCGGCCCGGAGCGCGTTAACGGGAAACGCATCATTGCCTCCTGCCAGGTAAGCGAGCCATCCATCCCCCGCAAGGGGCGTTGCGTCTTCCGGGTTCATGGACATGTAGTAGATCTCCATGGCGTTGGCGCTATAACGCGAGGGTGTGAAGTTGTACCACCCATCATCACCATACATCCGCGGATAATGCATTCTTCCATCCACCATTTTTCCGGCCGAATTGATCCTGGAGATCTGGCGGCGCCAGCAATCAAGAAACCGGTCATCGCCGGTAAGCATGTAAGCATTCATGAAACCGGTAAAACCCAGGTAATGCGTGTTTCGATGGGCAATCGAACCATCCTGGGGAACCTCGACCGAGAAATTCCAACCATAGACACCGCCGTACCATTTTCCATCTGCCTCGCCCCCCGGCGTGCCATCCAGGCCGATATTCGTCGGGATGATGTAGCCATTATCTTCCATCCGTTGTCGCCAGGCACCGGTGTATTCAAGGATCCAATCCCGGTATCGCTTTTCGCCGCTGAGCATGTACGCATTCAGCGCCAGCGAGGTGGCGAGCATGTTCTGCGGGTGGTCGCCGACAATGTCATTGTAGTCCTTGAAATGAAAGACCATCTGGTCGTACGTTTCTTCCCCGTGGCCAAGGGAAAAACGCCCCTTCACCTCGAT
>CAYYZW010000053.1:0-72176 GCA_964476375.1 uncultured Pirellulaceae bacterium | reverse complement strand
AAATGGGCCGAACTCCTGCAGATCCGCACAACCCAGCAGGTCACTTACAAGTCCATGCTGCGATATTACAACTGGCTACAAGACAAGATCGCCAACAACGTCTCAATGGACGTGATGGTCCAGGAGTTGCTCGGAGCCAGTGGTGGCACATTTGCCAATGCGGCAACAAATTACTACCAGAATGAAACCAACACGCTCAAGGTCTCCGAGAACATCGCCCAGGTTTTCATGGGAATGCGGACCCAGTGTGCCCAGTGTCACAACCACCCATTTGATCGCTGGACGATGGATGATTACTACGCCTTCGCTGCCTTCTTTGCCCAGATCGGACGCAAGCGGGGGGAAGATCCCCGTGAGACAATTGTCTTTAACAGTAATAGTGGCGAGGTTAACCATGCGGTTGGTGGCCGGGTAATGAAACCCAAGTTCCTGGGTGCCGAGGAACCCGACCTGACTGGTAAGGACCGACGGGTTGTACTCGCCAACTGGCTGGCTTCTCCAGATAATCCCTACTTCGCCCGCAACCTGGCAAATATCGTCTGGGCTCATTTCATGGGCAAGGGGATCATCGACGAGGTGGACGATGTCCGTGTCAGTAATCCTCCGGTCAACGAGGAATTACTTGCTGAACTGGCACAGCGTTTTACCAATTACAAGTACGATTTCAAGAAACTCGTTCGCGATATCTGCGTCTCTCGTACATACCAGCTCTCGACCCAGACCAACGAGACGAACGAGAAAGACACCACGAACTTCTCCCATGCAAGCCTGCGTCGCATTCGTGCCGAGATTCTCTTTGACGTGATCAGCCAGGTTACCGACACGAAAAACAAGTTCGGCGGCCTGCCGCTGGGTGCCCGCGCCGTCCAGATTGCCAACGGAAACACCTCCACTTATTTCCTGACCACTTTTGGCCGCGCCTCGCGTGGTTCCGTCTGCTCATGTGAAGTGAAGATGGAACCGAACCTCTCGCAGGCCCTCCATATGATCAATGGCGATACCGTGAACAGCAAGATCACCCAGGGTCAGGTCATCCAGAAACGTGTTGCCGAGGGAGACAAGGCCAGGGCTGATGCAACCGCTGCCAAGACCACTGCGGATGAAGTGCAGAAAGTTGCCCTGGCGAGTCTCGAAACGGCCAAGGGTGCCCTGGAAACGGCACAGCAGCAGCTGGTGACGGCGGAAAAACAACTGGCGGACCTGACCCAGGCAGCCAAGGAAGCGACGGAGAAATCCAACGCCGCCGCCGAGGCAGCCAAGAATGCAGCAGACAACCAGGACCTGGCCGCAGCCGCGGAGGCTGCGGCAAAGGCAGCCCAGGATGCCGAGGCAGCACGCAAGGCAGCCGAGGAAGCCGTCAAGGTCGCCAAAACTGCTGTGGCGGATACAACGACCAGGGTGAAGACAGCGGAGGCAGCAAAGCAAAAAGCCGACGATGCGGTCACCGCTGCTGTGGCCCAGGTGGAAGCTGCTGCCTCGATTGGAACACCCCAGGTACTGATCGAGGAACTCTATATTAGCTGCCTTTCCCGCAAGCCGCTGGAAAAGGAATCAGCAGCCTTTCATGCCATCCTTGAAGAAAACAAGGAGAACCCCACGCAGGTGCTGGAAGACATCTTCTGGTCACTGCTGAATTCTCGTGAGTTTATTTTCAATCACTAATCCCCTCGTTTGCTGCCTGGCAGCACATCCCCCCCTCCCGTGGAATTGGAGAAAGCGATGAGATCTCCCCTGCACCATCTGTTCCTGGTGACTGCCTCGCTGGCGGTCTGCGCCCTGGTCCTTGTCTCCAAAGGGTCTGCTGAGGAAGAGAAGGAAGCTGTCCGGATTACCTTTGAGGAACATGTCCAGCCTATCTTCCGTGCCAAGTGCAGTGCATGCCACAACACCAGTAAAAAGAGTGGTGACCTGGATATGAGTAATTACACCAACCTGATGCAGGGGGGTGGTTCTGGGGATGTGATTGAACCGGGAAGTGCGGATGACAGTTACCTGTTCCTGCTCATCACGCACGATTCAGAACCGTTCATGCCACCCAAGGCGGACAAGCTGCCTGACGAATCGATCAACACGATCCGGGACTGGATCAATGGCGGGGCACTGGAAAATGCCGGCAGTAAGGCATTCGTCCCCAAGAAACCCAAGATCAGCCTGGTGATGACGGATCCAGGGACACGTCCCGAGACAATCCCGATGCCGGGCCGCCTGAGCCTGGAACCCTGGAGCTCGACAACCCGTACCGGGGCAGTCACTGCCATGGCGACCAGCCCCTGGGCTCCACTGGTGGCAATTGCCTCCCCCAAGCAGGTCCTGCTCTACAACACGAAAACACTCGAGTTGGCAGGTACCTTCTCCTTCGAGGAAGGAGTTGTTGAGGTTCTCGAGTTCAGTCGGAATGGAAGCCTGCTCGTCGCTGGTGGCGGTCGTGCCGGAGCAACCGGAAAGGTCGTTGTATGGAGCATTGACAGCGGCGAACGCATCATCGAGGTCGGGGATGAATTCGACTCGGTCCTTGGTGCAGATATCAGTTCAGACCATTCGCTGATCGCGCTGGGAAGCGCTGGCAAGGTGGTTCGCGTCTATTCAACCGGGACCGGTGAACTGGAATACGAGATTCCCAAGAAACATACCGAGTGGATCTACTGTGCCTCCTTCAGCCCCGATGGAGTTCTGCTGGCGACCGCGGATCGAAATGGTGGCCTCTTCGTCTGGGAAGCAGCGACCGGACGGGAATACCTCAAACTGGGTGGGCATGGTGGAGCAATCACCGATCTCTCCTGGCGTGGGGATTCGAATATTCTTGCCTCCTGCGGCGAGGATGGCGCAATCAGGCTTTGGGAAATGGAAAATGGTGGCCAGGTCAAGAACTGGGGGGCCCATGGTGGGGGCGCCGCCTCGATCGATTTTACCAGGGACGGCCGGATCATTTCCTGTGGCCGTGACAAGGTCACCAAGCTGTGGGATCAAAACGGTGGCCAGCAGCGAGCCTTTGAAGCTTTCGGTGACCTTGCCCTGAGAACCTCCTTCTGTGATGAGACAAACCGGGCGATCAGTGGTGACTGGACCGGTGAAATCCGGATCTGGAATGCCGAAGATGGAGCCCGTCTTGGCAACCTGAATCCCAATCCACCCTACCTGAAGGCCAGGCTTGAGACAGCGGTCTCACAGCATGCAGAGGCAGAAGCAACGTACAAGCCCCTGGCCGAGACATCCACCGCTTCTACGGAGCTTGCCAAGAAGGCCGAAGCGGAGCTTGTCCTAGCCAACAAGGCGGTGGTCGACACACGTGCCATTGCCGAGACAACGGCGGCACGGCTTGTGACAGCCAAGAAAAACGTCGTCGACATTACTGCTCGTTATGATGCCGCCAAGGCCATTGTGACAGCTCTTGAGCCCGTGGTTCCATTGCTCAAAGAATCCCTGGCCAAGGCACAGGGTGCTGCAGAAAAAGCAAAAGAAGACAAGGAACTTGCCGAGATCGCGGCCAAACTGCTGGCCGCCACCAACAGCCGTGCTGCAACGCTCGCCGATGGCCAGAAAACCATGGCGGCCGAAGCCAAGCTGCTGGAGACGGCCAAGACGGTCCTGGTCGCAGCAGACAAGGCTGCCAAGGAGGGTGACGTGGCCTACAAGGATGCCCAGGCAGTCCAGGTCAAGGCCGATGCTGCAGTCAAGCCAGCTGTCGAAAAAGCAGCGGTTGACCTCAAAGCTGCCACGGACGCCCAAGCTGTCGTTGCGAAGACATCGGACCTGGTCGCGCTGTGGCAGAACGAGATCCAGTTTGTTGAGCAACTCAACAAACTGCTGGGCCAGCGAGATGGGGCCCTGGACGAACTTGCCAAGCGTCAACAGGTACAGGCCGAGAAACAGGGTGAAGTTGATGCAGCCAAGGGAGAGTACGATACCGCTGCTGCCGCCCTCGCTGCCGCCCAGAAAGCAGTCACCGACGCACAGGCGCAATACGATGCCCTGCGTGCTACCGTGGAAACTGCCAAGAAGGCACAGGCCACCGCGGAGGGCAACCACCAGGCTGCCATCAAGGCCGCGGCCACGCTGGAGACGGCTATCAAGTCACTGACCGTTGCCGTCACCAGTGCCAAGGAAGCGGCGGCCAAGAGTGCCGAGGACAAGGAACTTGCCCAGGCCGCAGAGACACTGGTGGCACTCGTCAGCAAGAAGGAAGCGGAAATCCTGGAATTGCAAAAGGATGTGGTTGCCAAGTTAAAAGTGGTGGAGACATCCAAGGCAACGGTGGTGGAAAACGAGAAGCAGGCAGCCGCCGCCAATGTCGTACTGGTCGATGCCGGAAAACAGGCCGAGGAAAGGGCCGTTGCATTAAAACCGTTCGAGGCCAAGCTTGCCGAAATGACCAAGCAGGCGGAAGCGGTTGCCGAGACCGTCGGCGAAGCAGAAAACGTCGTGGATGGATTCGAGCAACAGCTAAGCTCTATTCGTCATCCCCAGGAACCGGAAGAGCCATCCCCGGAAAGTTGATCGGATTTTCCACCAGAGCTCAACAAAAAAACCCCGGTGAAATAAATCACCGGGGTTTTTTCTATTTGCATTGTTATCCCACACTACTCGCGGGGATGCACAGCCCCTGTCAGGCCGCTGTAATCTGTTCGATCATGGCAGTGCCAAAGCGGCACACCTTTTTCCATCCGTCGCCGCATGATCTCGATCTTGTCCTCGGATCCGGCAGGAGCGTTTGTGGCGTCGAACTCATCGGACTCTTCCGGAGAAAAGTCCTCATCATGGCCATGCTTTAAAATGGCCTCAAATACGTTATGTGGTTTCTTCATTGTCTCTTCATCCTTAACTGAAAAATTGGTCGGAATAACGGGGGACAGTACGACTCGTCACCTGTGAAAACCCGGGGATTCGATGCCATAATGAAAGGGCAGTCATCTCACCAAAAGGTTCATTCCGGCTGGTTAAAATGTATTGTGCTGTTCGTTACCAGTGCTTCCTTGTCAATCTCTGTCCTCGACAACCTCAAGGGGCTTCCAGCATCAATTAAATATGCAGTCAAGCTCACTCATGCATGAACAAATGCCCCGGTCACTCGAGAACGCTGGGTAGGTCGTGAGCCAGCAGAGGGTGCTGGCGACCCACGAAGCACCAAGAATGCCTCACCGGTTTAGAAGCGTACTATTATGAGCCCGGCGTTCTTGATGTCAAGCATTTTTCCGTTTTATTGGGTGTTTTTTAAAAAACAGAGTCGTGGACAGCTGAAGCCAGGAAACAGCTGCCAAGACAGGTAAAAAGGGGAGACTATTCCTGTTACCATATGCCCTCTTCTCCCTCTTGGCACCACATGGACAATAAGGGAAGTCTCTATGTTCTGGCATCAGACCACGCTACAACTTCCACCTTTCTCTCGTGGATTCCACCTGGTCACTTCTGCGGTATGGGAGGCCTTGCCTGAAATATCGCAGCTTCAACATGGCCTTCTCCACGTCTTTATCCAGCATACATCCGCTTCCTTGTCGATCAATGAAAACGCCGATGCAGACGTACCCCGGGACCTGGAAATGGCCCTCAACACCATTGCCCCTGAGGATCTTCCCTACGTACACACGATGGAAGGCCCGGACGATATGCCGGCCCATGTCAAATCCTCACTGCTCGGCGCCAATCTCACTATCCCGGTCCGCGAGGGGCGCCTGGCGCTTGGAACCTGGCAGGGCATCTACCTTTGTGAGCACCGAAACCGGGCCAGCGGACGATCCCTGGTGTTGACTCTCCAGGGTATATCCTGAGGGTCCTTCAGGTATTAACAGCTGTGGAGCTCGGCAAGCCAGGCCGGAATAATATTCCCCACATTCAGGTTGCGGAGGATATCTGTCTCGGCAGCCAGGCAGATATCCAACCGGCTGGTCAGTTCCTCCGCAGCCGGGACTCCCTGCTCGACCCGCTTTTGGACAATCTCCCGCAACAGCAAGTCACCCTGCACCTCGATCCCAAGCTCGTGCCGCATCAACTGCTGGTAAAAATCCATTGCCAACCGAATCGCTTCACGTATCCGCCCACGACGAACCACTGCCTCCTTGGATCCTCCTGCATCCACATAATTACTGACAAGTTCAATCTTCTCGGCCAGCGGTGCCTGGCGATCGGCCAGCGACTGGAACAGCCTGCCACGAAATTCTATGAAATCATCCCGGTTCATTTCCACCGCTCGTGATACACTCCCGTGGCTACACTCACTGAGCAAGAGAGCACGCTGAGAATCCTCCACCAGCTCCTTCTCCAGCAGGATCTTTCTCACAACACCAGTTTCCAGCGGCTGGAATCGGATCACCTGGCTACGAGAACGAATAGTAGGAAGCAGTTGCTGTTCGCTTTCAGCAACCAGGACAATGAGGGCCTGCGGAGGGGGTTCTTCGAGCATCTTCAGCAGGCTGTTTGCCGCTGCGAACTGGCTTGACCTGGCAGCCTGGTTACAGAGCGTATCGGCATCATCGAGGATTCCGATTCGCCAACGTCCGTACATCGGCTTGAGGGATAGCTCGTAACAGAATCCTTCTCGCATCCGGTGGTCTGGATCACCGATAAGAGCAGCAATCGGGATAATCGCTTTTCCTTTCGGCAGGGCCTCTTCCACAATATCCGGGTGACTTTCTGCATCGACCTGCCTGCAGGCGGCACATTCCCCGCAGGACTTCAGTTCCTCGTCGGCATGGGATTCACAATGCAGGCAACGTGCGAGTTGCCTGGCAAAACTCCGCTTGCCACTCCCCCTGGGTCCAACAAAAAGAAATGTGGAAGGGAGTTTCCCGGATCGCAGCCATCCACGAAATCGCTCCACGACCCTGTCATGTCCTTCAATGCCGCACCAGCTCACGTGATCTCACTCCCCGCCTGGTCCACCAAGGTGGACGTCTTAAGCTTTTGCTGGATGATCACCTGCACACGCTGCTGGACATCCTCCTGGCTTCCAACCGCATCCACAACGTGAATACTGCCAGGGTCACGTTCTGCCTCATGCAAGAAACCTGCCTGGACCTTTGTGAAAAAATCCTCACCGCGCGATTCCATGCGGTCTTTTTCTCCACCCAGCCGAGCCATTGCTTCGGATAATTCCATGTTGAAAACAATCGAGAGGTGCGGCAGAATTCCCCCCGTGGCAACCAGGCCGGTCTCCCAGACCGTTGCCGGATCGAGGCCGCCGGCATGCCCCTGGTAGACGACATTCGAAAGAAGGAATCGGTCCGAAAGAACGACTCGGCCCTGGTCCAGGGCGGGCTTGATAATTTCTTCTACCAGCTGGGCGCGGGCAGTCATGTAGAGCAGCATTTCGCTACGGATGGAAACAGGAAGCTGTTTGCGATTGAGGATAATCTCACGAATCGATTCCCCCAGGGGAGTACTCCCGGGATCACGGCAACAGGTCACCTGGTATCCCAGCTGCTCAAGCCAGGCGGAAGTCAGTTGCAGCTGCGTGGACTTACCGACCCCATCGATCCCATCAAAGCTCACAAACATTGAGAATCCCATCCCTTTCACCCCTGGCCGACTATCCTGCTGTCTGAGAAAGCACGCACCAGGGTGCTGCGGAACATTGTAACGGACAGCTGCCTGCCCGCAGCCACCTTGGCATGGAATATCCTCTCATCAAGGGCGCAAAAGAAGAGGGATGGTCCTGTTGACCATCCCTCAAGCCCCCCTGGACCATCCGGCCCCGTCGCTAGTTCGATATTCCTTCTTCGTACAGGCCATGCTGTGGAAGGTCGGGGGAATCGGCTGGCAGTGGCTCCTGATTAACTCTCGGTATTTCTATGACCTCTTCGAGCTCCCGGGGATCTTCTTCCGGAACACCCTGGGAATTGCCGCCAGGAGGTACGGCCGGAGATGGTTCACCCTGTTCACTCCTCTCGGTATCCTGCTGCTGTGGCTCGGCAGCGGGCAATTCCTGATTCACCGGACCCTTGCTGATAAACCCTGGCCGAATCCAGCCAAAATCCATGTACCGGCCAGCACTCCGTGCCCGGGATCTCTCTTGTGCATCACGATAGGCTTTCTCCGGCCAGGGCCCTTCGGCCAGGTGAATATCGTTGTAGGTCAACAGCGTTCCCTTGCGGAAATGCACATCCGCGATCGACTTGGTATGTTCTCCGAGGGCACGATAATAATCGGATTGTGCCTGGGCCCTGCGCCTCTGGGCTTCCAGGACAAGGTCCAGTGTCGCCTTGCCTGCCCGGTAGAGTGCGGTCGCCGATTCAACTTCCTTTTGTGCGGTAGCCCAGCGATTAAAATGGGTCTGGGCCTGGCGACGGTTATAGTCCAGGTTGCGAACTGCCGTGGTCAGCAGGTGGGTTGTATTGAGTTCCATGTCTTCGAGTCGGGCCCGCTCGCGTGCAATCTGCAACTGGGAATTTCGAACGGCAGCCATCTCGCGGCGGGCTCCAAGCCTGGGAGGTCGGAAATCCAGGCCCAGCCTGACCTCCTGGAAATTCCCTTCTGTCAGTTCATCCCAGGCCATCGATCCTGGCGTTACAAAGTTCGTTCCTCGCCGGTCGGCCGCGACCAGGTTGTCGCCAAAACCCAGCCAGCGGTAGAGTGCCACCACGTTCACTTCCGGCAAGAGTTGATGACGGGCCACAATCAACTCCAGCTCTCGCCGCTTGATCGCCCATTTCTGCTGTCGCAACTCGACACTGCGGAGGAGTGCCTCCTCGTGGACATCCTGCCAGTCAAACTCGACACGTGCCTGCACCGGTTCATCGGATGGCCGGATAATCCGCCCATCGGTCGTCGTCAGTCCCATCAGCCATCTCAATCTCGCTTCCACGTTCAACAGGTCTCTCCAGGCGGTTTCAACCTGGGCCCGGAAAAAGAAATACTGTTCCTGGGACTGGGCTTCAGCCTGCGCTGTTTCCACCTTGCCCTTGAATTTCTCAAAAGCAATTTTCCACGTTGCCTGGGCACTATCCCTGGCAATCTTGCTTGCTTCCAGGTTGCGGTAAGCGGTATAGAGATCCCAGTAGGTGTTCTCGATATCCATCACCAGGTTCCGGACACTGGATTCAAACTGGGCCAGGCTCACATCGGTATTGATGCGTGCCAGCAGGACGGGAACGCGGTTGTACTGGGTGCCATTCCCTCGCAACAACGGCTGGTTCACTTCCAGTTCAAAGGCGGTATACCAGTCACTGGGTAAGGCCCGACCAAACCCACGGTTATTGCGGTCATAGATCGTCTGGTTCCGGAAAGTAAAACGCGTACCGGCAGCAGATTGCTTGGAAATCGCTGCCTCGAATTGCCCCTGGTCCTGCTGGTAGAAAAAAGGGATAAAGCCAATCGACGCGGAGTTCACATTTTGTGGGCGGTCGGTTTTTTGCCAGAAGATACTGGTTGTGAATTCCGCATCAAAGTTGGAAAGCGCCGCTTCGATTCCCGCCTGGGGATCCGTCTCAAAAATAGCCGGGTCGTAAACTGTCGTGCTGCCCACGGTCCGGCCGGTCAGGCCATCGGCAAACCCAAAGGGAGTGACCGAGCCAAGGTTCCGAATGACCTTGCTGTTGTGCAGGGCAGTATGGAGTGCTTCCTGGAGCGACAGTTCCCAGGACTGCTGAAACTCCGGATTACTCAGGGTGATCGGTGGCAGAGCCTGCTCAACCTCGTCCAGGCGAGACTGGTAAACATCCGGAAACTCGATTGTCGTTGCTTGATCAAGGTAATGAGCCAGGTCATCCCGTTCATGAAGATAGAACGGCTGCGAGGACGTACACCCTGTAACGGCCAGAGCGGCCAGGATGGCAATAATTAGGGACTGCCTCGTCATACAACCGCAATCACAAAAAGAGGATCATCGCAGCAACCTGTTGTGCGGCACTCCGGCTCCGCAGCCAAAGTGCTCCCCCCCCTTTCCGTATTCCTGGCAGATGATGATTTCGCAAGCGCAATAATCACCACCCAGCAGATATGCGGTAACGCCTTTTATCGTCGTCAAACCGGGCGTTCTTGCGTGTTTTGTGGTTATGGTTGAGTTTTTTTAGCGGGAAATCCATCGCCGGGAAGATCGGCTCGCATCTCGCTAAAAATGGGGGACCGTGGCGATCTGGGAAAGATGCTCCCTGCAAAAAAGTCTACAGGTACATACCCATAAACCCATCCTGGTCGTCGCTCTGCGATTCGATTTCTTCCAGGCGGCGACGTGTTTTCTCCAGATCCCCGGCCGCGATATAGCGATCAAACTCCACTGCCACAGTCCGGGAAACCGTTTCCCTGAACCACTGCACGATGGGCTCACTTAACCAATCACAGGTCTCGCGAAGAAGATCGACCTGAAGATCCGTGCGGAGGGATTTTGCATCTGCTGCATCCGTAAGCACCGTCCCTTCAAAGCGGAACTGGAGCATTCCCACCTCCTCTGCATTGGTCAGGCGGAATACCACCTGGGCATTGTAAAGGTAGTAAGAATTGTGAGAGCCATGTTGCTCCATGGCAGCCTTGATATTCAAGCACCGCTGCTGGTACTTGGGAGAGGCATCCAGGGGAATCTCAAGACGCCCCACGCTGCGCAGTGGAAGGCAGTCAAAATTGATATCAACCCAATCGGACATCTGCAGATCCCCCCGGAGACACGTTCATGGCCGTGTTGCCGTGCGCACCCCCGATTTCGACAGTTTCCAGGCGAGTACCAGCCATCCCTTGTCCGCGATCAACTGGGTGATTTTCATCGTACCAGAATTTTCCCAACGGCCGGGGAGTTGAAAACCGTCGGTCGACATCTCTTCTTTGAAAAGTGCTCCGAACTTCCTTCTCATGACTGTTCGAAAAGCAACCTGTGTGGCCGTCAGCCTTGTTCGACCAATAAAATTGACCTCCACCTCGCCCTGGCGAACAAGACGACTTCCCGCATCCGTTTTCTCGATCTGGTAGGATGCCTTGATCTCAATCGTCTCCCGGATCACACGATCCCCATCGGTAAACTGCCGGCCACGGATGGCGAAGCTCAGCACCCCATCATTCACCGCCAGGCTTACCGGCTGGTTGGAGGAAAAAGTAATGGACCAGGGCTCACGTCCTGTATCGGTCTGTAATTCTTCCGGAATTTCCGATCCCAGTTCGGTAAGTAACTCCTCGAGTTTCTTGTCCGTCAGGGTATAACCCCCGATCGTGGACTCCGAGAAATTTCTCACGAAGGATTCATGCAGGCGAATTGCCAGGTCCGGGGATCCCTCCAGCGACGGTGCCTCCATCCCAGCTGCTACCTGGTTCCACTTGATCTGTACCATCTTCCCTATCATCGCCTCACTGGTGGTCGAGAGATCCATCTCCTCAGGAAATCCTCCCTTGCGGATCAAGGGGAGTCGAAACTTTTCAATATATGCCTCGGCACCCTTGTCGAGCATCTCCACGGACTCCCTGTCCATCCGCTCGGTGAGCATCCCCTCGGCACGGAGGGAAGCCAGTTCCTCGGCCTTCCCCTTGTTCTTCGTCGTGTTCTTTCGCGCCATCAGCTCGTAACCCGCAGAGGGAGCCTTGATATCCAGGACCTTGACGTCCGACTTGCACTTGGCTGTCGAGGGGGATGAGGTGATACCCAGCGGCCCAAAGAAGACTGTTTTCTCACCGGCCAGCTGCGTTGTCGTCAGCGTGGTAACTTCCACGCCGGCTCGTGACGCCACCGAGTTCGTCAGGCTCGTGCCGTTGACTTTTACCTTGAGTGCCGCCATTCCACGGCTGGGGACCAGTTCCAGGGTCACGCGCCCCTTGGTATCCGCCACGCCCTTGACGTTCGCTTTCATGATCACGTCGGTAATCTCGGTGCTGTCTTCCAGCAGGATCGGCTCACTCGCCCCTAGCAGGTTTTGCGAGATTTGAAGATGAAAATTCGGTGCATAGAACTTCTCACGGATCGAAGCCCGTACGACCGGTGCCTGCTCCACCCGGTCCAGCCAGCCAACCAGCCGACCAATCGCCCAGGCATCATTGTTATTCGGATTGTCCAGGTAGGCCTGCAGCTTGGTTGCCAGCAGGTCCATCTGTGCCTCGTACATCTCCCCGGACTTCTTGTTCTCCGAAAAATAATAGGCATTCATGTACTGCCGCATATCCTCACGGAAGACAAGAAATACTGGTGCTTCCAGGCCCTCCCTGTTGACGGAAAACCGGTTCACAAGAGACTGCAGCTTGGCGAGTGGTAACGGTGTTTCGGCAAGCATCTGCTGAAACTCTGGCCAGGACAGGTATTCTTCCCATGACACATCACCCTTCGCTGGATTCTGCTTGATATAGGAATCCAAGTCTGCCATGGACTTGTCGACTGCTGCCCTGCGCTGGTCAACGATCTCTTTACTGATCGGTACAAAAGACGGCCTTTCAGATGTGATCCGCTCCAGGACCTGGACAAGTTCAAGTCGTGGAAGGGACTCAAGCCATGCTCCTACCGCCTCATGAACGGCTGCGATCCGGGGTTCATAGTATTTTGCTTTCTTCAAGTCCGGAATCGGACGAGTGTAAAGATCCAGCAGCTTGATTCCCCTTCGCTTGTCCACGGCAGGCCCCTCGGCAAGCAGGGCGCGAAGCTGCTCTGGCTGGAGTGCGTCGCGTAACATCGGACCTGAGCGGCCAGCTTTCATGAAGAGGGCATCCAGTGCCCGGGTGACCTCGGCCGCAGCATCACCGGTCTCGTCCGCATCGGAGTGCGGAACCCCGGAAAAAACAACTGCGCACAAGACAAGGAAGAATACCTTCGTTACATAACGTCTCGCCATCATCTCACTCCTTGAATACCAACGCAGTTCCATCTGCGAAATAATCTTCCCGGTGCACCCTCGTGCCCGTACGAACGCACTGTCGCAGTCGCCTGCGAAACAAGTGGTGGCGTATTCTCTACAAGAAACGTATCTGGTGCAACATGAATCCACCAATCCCTGGATTCACTCCCCGTATAAATAGACGACTCCACTGCTGAGATGGGATACCTACTGGTCATTGAGAAACACATGCGTTACGCTGTTTTCTTCAAAACACTGGCTGAATATTCCTCCGACACGGGATCTGACAATGTCCGGCCTTCTCCATGACCGCCGCAGGGCCCTGGAAAACTCTTTCTTTGCAGCCCGTGACGATGAACTCCTGGCCGCCTTGAGGTCCAAGGCGGAGTCCGAGGCCCAGCTCGAACAGCTTGCCGTCGCATCAGGAATAGAAGACCCAGAGGTTCTTGAGGAGCTTCTCGCCGCCGGCGTCCAGGCAGAAACAATGACAGCCCTGACGCTTATCCCTCTGGTCCAGGTTGCCTGGGCAGATGATTCGATGGAGGATCGAGAGAAGGAAGCGATCCTGGCTGCCGCGGCTGACGAGGGTCTCGATCAGCAGGATCCTTCCTACCAGCTGCTTGAGCAGTGGCTATCGGTAGGCACGCCCCCCTCCCTCCTGGACAGCTGGGAGGAGTATATTTCCACGCTCGTCTCCAGCCTCTCTGAATCTGCATCCGAGAACCTGAAGCAGAACACGCTCTCGCGATCCCGCCGTGTTGCCGAGGCAGCGGGTGGTTTCCTGGGAATGGGGAACAAGGTAAGTAACCAGGAGCAGCTTGTCCTGGACCGCCTGGAAGCTGCTTTCTCCTAACAGGCCAAATTGGACCGCCGTGGAAAGGGCATGTCCTGGACGGCAGGTTCTAGCGGTCGTAAGGGTTATCTGACAACCCCGGCGACTTTTATCAAGGCCCTGGCAGGTCTCACGTGCTAACCTTTCCTGGCAAGATTCTGCCCAACGAGTTGTGTTTTCCCGCGCCATCGGATCCGGTCATGGTGAACTTCCAGCGATCCCTGCATGCTCCCTTCCTGACGGTGTTTCTTTGCACCGCCATGCTTGCCGGTTGCACGTCACTCCAGGTGCCAAAATTCGATCCCCAGGGAGGACAGCTGTTTGCACCAGGTGGTGAAACAACCGAACTGGTCAACCCATTCCGTGATGGCCCCAGCATCGGGCTCCCCACCTGGCCCACGTCCGCATTCCCCGCGCCGGACGACCCGCCCGTCTGTCGCCCCGAGACACTTGCATCGGGTATTCCGCCACGCGACATCCCCTCCTCCGGCACTCCCGGAGCTGTCCAGGTATTCCCTCCCCGGGTGGCCGCGCCGATTGGAATGGAAGTGATCATGCGGGGAGCCGTGTATGGAGAGGACGGTCGATTTCTCCATGGACGCCTGCTGGAATGGTCACTTGAAGAACCGGCGCACGGACAGTTCATCGATACCGGTGGGAGCAACCCGGCTGCCCTGGACCGGATCTTCCCCAGCAATCTCTTCTCCAGCCAGCCTCCGCTTCAACAACAGCGACTGGCGTCCAGTCGGTCTGCATCCCGCAGCGAAACGGTTACAAGGGGAACCCGGGATACCAGTGATGATCTGTATATCGAAAGGGGGCAATCCTGGGTCGCCGTCAGCTCCAACACACCAGGGATCACTCGTCTCTCCCTGACTGCCTCCACCGTGGAGGGCTGGGATCAGCAACCAGCAGCCGCCACAATCCAGTGGCTTGATGTCCGCTGGCAGTTTCCGCTTCCCCAGTCCGTGGAGCTGGGAGAAACGGCCCACCTGGAAACGACCCTGGCAACGGCAACGTCGACAAGCCCGCTTCCTGGCTGGAAAATCCGCTACAGCGTGGAGCAGGGAAGCCAGGCCCGGCTTGGCCCCGATGCCCTGCAGACGATCGATGTCGCTACAGACAACATGGGCACCACAGCCGTCACGGTACATCCTGGAGGTGAAAAGGCAGAAGAAGTTCGTGTCCTGACAGAGATTTTTGTGCCGGGCAGCCTGGTGGCAGATGAGGAGATGGTAATAGCCCGTGGATGGAGCATCATCCGCTGGGACGGAGCCGACCTGGGAGTATCCCTGGAAGCTCCTGGCCAGGTCGTGGTCAGCCAGCCCTTCCTGCTCAAGGCCACTTTGCAGAATCGCGGATCCTTGCCAGCACGAAATGTCGTCGTGAAGGATCTGCTCCCGGAAGGCATGAGGATTCTTGGCAGCCAGCCTGACCCTGACAGTACAGGAGCAGACCGGCGCTGGATGTTTGGTGAAATTTTGCCTGGCGCATCAACAACACTCCTGCTGGATGCGGTCATCGACTCGCCAGGAAGTGCACAGTACAGATTATCCGCAGAGTCTCGTTATAACTCTGACCAGGCAACCAGGATGATCGATGCGGTCCTGTTTCCACTTGACGTGGTTATCCTCAGTCCTGGCCAGGTGACCGTTTCAGAAACCGTTTCCATTCGCCTGCAACTTACCAATACCTCCGGCAGTGAATTGACGGAGATCCTGCTTACCGACCAGCTCCCGGAGGGGCTTGACCATGTTGATGCGCGGCAGGGAGAGGATTCCATGGCTCGCAACCTGGATTTTTCCATCACTTCAATCCAGCCAGGGGAGACCGTTGAAAAGGAACTGACGTTACGACCAACCATCATCGGCCAGCTCTGCCATACGCTGAACGTGCAACTTGCCAACGGTCTTTCCAAATCAACCCGAGGATGCCTGGAATCCATTCCGCGGCCTCTTCCTCCGGAGTTGCAATTTCAGTTACTCGGACCCAACAGCCTGACGGCCGGGAGGCCAGCAAGCTACCGCGTACAGATTCAGCACGTCGGAGAGAACCTGGTCAATGAGATCACGCTCCGCTTGCAGATCCCCGAATCCCTGGTCATCCAGCAGGCAACCGAGGGACATCGCCGCCGGCAGAACACCATTGGCCTGGAGATTCCCCGGCTGGCGCCCGGGGAACAAGCCGAACTGGTGGTCCAGGTGATTGCATTGAAGGAGACTCCCCTGGCATCACTGGAGGGATCGCTGCTGGTCGCCAACCAGCCAGTTGATAGCGCACGTATCGAGGTCAAGGCCGGGGCTGCAGAACAGGATTCTTCCGACCCGGAAAGCCCGGACCCCAACCGCCTGACAGTCAGCATCACGGATCTGGACGACCCTGTAACGGTTGGCCAGAAGATTACCTACCTGGTAAGTATCCGCAATGATCGTGATGTGTCAGACAAGCAAATCCGGATCCAGGTGGAACTGCCCGAGGGGCTGGAGCTGGTCAAATTCACGCAGCCCCACGAGGGGAAAGCAACCGTGGATGCGACACAACGAACCATCCAGGCAACCGAGATCAAGGAGTTACTCTCCCGTGAACAGCTCAAACCGTTCCGGGTCGAAGTCATTGCACGGCGAAGTGGCCAGTTCCGTGTCCAGGTAAGCGTGAAAAGTGCCCGGTCAGACAATCTTCAGCAGGTTGGAGAGGAAACAACCGTCCGCCCTGCCCCCTGAGCCTGGACGTGCCTAGAATCTGGATGCTTTGGAAAACGATTTTCTGTTACCTGGGAATTCCATGCCCGACTACGTCATTCTTCATCACCAGCTCCCTCGAGGAAGTGATCGCCCCTCCCACTGGGACGTGATGTTCCAGGTCAAGGATATCCTGCTCACCTGGGCAGTGGATGAACCCCCCCGGCCTGGCCTCCGAACGGAAGCACGTCTCCTGGAGGACCACCGCCTGGAATACCTCGATTACAGCGGTCCGGTTTCTGGAAACCGCGGCGAGGTCATTCCCTGGGACCGTGGCACCTTCCAGGGAGGCCCGTCCAGGGTCCATGGCTTTTCTCTTCAGCTCCAGGGACGTCAATTCAAGGGCCTGGTCCAGCTTGAACCGGAAGAAGGAAAAGAAGGACACTGGTGGGTCACATTCCCGGAAAAGTAATTCCTCCCGGGGTAATCTAGTCCGCTCGCCCACGCAGGGTTATCTTTCCCTCGGTAAGCTGAATCGATTCGAGCACCAGGTGACGAGGGGACGGGGCCCAGCGGGACGGGACGATGATGTCCACGGTCGCCTCTCCATCACCACTGCTCCAGCTGGTCTCCAATCCGTTTCTTTCCACTGTCTGCCGGAGAAGATCGATCACGCGGTCCCATCCGATAGACAGTGAACCTGCCTGGATCGAGGCAACGTGCACCCTGACAACGTTTTCTTGACCTGTCATTTCAACCGTCAGTTGAGCGGAGATGACCGTCTGCCAGGACTTGTACCGGGCCCGGCATGCGATCCGGATTCCGTCCGGGCAAATCGTCAGTCGTGGCCGGTAGAAAGGGTCTGAACTGGAATCGTGATTCTCGGCAAGCCAGCTATTGAGCTGTTCCTCTGTCAGCGAGATCTTGTAAGCAGGAGAAAACCGCACATCCTTCTTGAGCTGCTCCACTTTCTCAAGCAACCCGGCATGGGATGCTGCCCGCTGCTGCGGGTCGAGCACTTCGACCTGCTGGTAAAAGACAGGTACCCTCTTGACCTTCCAGTAAAGCACCAGGCCGGCAACCAGGAGAGAAGCCACGACCAGGGCAAGGCCCTGGACAATGCGACGGCGCCAGCTGTTCATCCTGCTTCCCGTCCCCGGCGGTGGTTGAAACCCTCCCTCAACCGGTGAGTTTCAACAGCGCATACTTTTTCTTGCCACGGCGAACCACGATCACCGAGTCACTGGCCATGTCATCCGGCGAGAGCACACGCCCTACACCTTCCACCCGCCTGTTATTGATATAAACGCCACCCTGTTCAATCGACCTGCGGGCATCCCCCTTGGACTGGCACAGCCCGGTCTCCACCAGGACATCGACCAGCAGCAGGTTCCCCCCGCCAAGCTGGTCCGCACCAACTTCATGACTTGGTACATCGGAAAACACATCCAGCAGCTGCTCGTCATCAAGATCTGCAATCTCCGCCCCGAACAGGATCTCACTGGCTCGCGTGGCCGAGCTGAGACCCTCCCTGCCATGGACAAGCAGGGTCAGGTGCTCGGCAAGTGCCCGCTGGCTTTCTCGATTCTGGGGTTCCTCCTGCCGGGATTGATCCAGCTGGTCAATCTTCTCCAGTGGCAGCTCGGTCAACATCCTCAGGCATCCACCTGCATCATCATCGGCGACGTTAATCCAGTACTGGTAAAACTTGTAAGGGCTCGTTCGTTCTGCCGAAAGCCAGATCGCGCCTGACTCGGTCTTGCCCATCTTGCTGCCATCCCCCTTTGTCAGCAACGGGCTTGTCAGACCATAAAGCTGGGCCGACCGCATGCGACGGCCCAGGTCAATCCCAGCCGTGATATTGCCCCACTGGTCACTCCCCCCGACCTGCAATCCACAACCGTACTGGTCATGCAGGTGGACGAAATCAAAAGCCTGCAGCAGCATGTAACTAAACTCGGTGAAACTCAGGCCACTTTCACTTTCCTCCAGCCGACTCTTGACGCTCTCCTTGGCAAGCATCACGTTGACCGGAAAGTTCTTTCCGATATCGCGGAGAAAATCAAGCGTCCGGAAGTCACGCATCCAGTCCAGGTTGTTGACCAAAAGTGCTGACTGTTCTCCATCATCAAAATCAAGAAACCGTCCCAACTGATACTTCATTTCTTCCGAGTTGACCTCAAACTGGTGCTCGTCCAGCAGGTTCCGTTCCTCGCTCTTGCCGCTTGGATCCCCAATCATCCCCGTGGCACCACCGACCAGGGCGATGGGCCGATGGCCAGCCTGCTGGAACCTGCGGAGGTTCATCAGGGCCATCATGTGTCCCACGTGCATGCTGTCGGCAGTGGGGTCAAAACCGATATAGAGTGAGCGAGGTTCCTCGTTCAACCAGCTTTCAAGTGCCGGTTCACCTGTGGACTGGTAAATCAGGCCGCGGGCCTTAAGATCTGCAATGATATCAAACATGATTCGCCTGTCCGCTGAAGACTGCTCATTCCCCCGCCTTCGATCCCCGACAATTCCTGTTCCTGGGGAAGTCAACAGGAATACTCATAACGGATAACCGCTGGATCTCAAACCCCTGAAACAAAAACAAGGCAATACTCTTCGCTGGCTGCATGATTCACGAGAGTAGCCACCGACCGTAACATCTGCCGAAGACGATCATCCTCGGGCCAGCCATCAACAATACCTGCCAGCTCCCTGGCCGCGTGGGGCACCAGGTCCGGCCTCATCATCGTCACATCCCGCTCCGTTTCCAGGCCCGGCAATCGCCGGCCTTCTGCAAACAACTGCCGGGCAGCCAGCAGGCCTCCTTGCTCGGCGTGGTCATCCAAAGCCTGCTGTAGCAGGTGCCAGGAAGGATCCAGTCGCAGGCTGCGCCCGGCATCTTCCGCAAATCGTTCCTGGAGTGCCATCAGGACGTTCCACCGGCCTGCAGGATCTCCCTCGGCAAAGAGCCGGCGGGCATCCTCCCGGCTGAGCGTGATGAGTCGTGCTGGTCGTGCCATGGAGTCCTCTCCCATTATCCAGAACCTTCCTGGGGCGGTACCTTAGCGCCACATGTCGCCATCCTGGAAAGGATGGGTCTGGCGTCCTAGCAGATCTGGTTTGGGCAATGCCTTGAGCGCCTGCCTGGCAAAAACCAGGTCTGCCCGCGTGGTCACCTTTCGGTTGAGCGGGGAACCGGTAACCATCTTTATCTCCCCACCCTGTGATTCGACCAGCTGTGCCTCGTCGGTCACCTGCTGCAGCTGTTCATCCGAGACCGCCGCAAAGGCCTCCAGAAGCAGCTGCCGACGAAAAACCTGTGGCGTCTGGGATTCCCACAACGAATCCCGTGAGATGGTTTCCCTGATCACCCCGTCAACCACCTTCTTGATCGTGCTGGTCACCTCGATTCCCAGCGTGGCGGCCCCACTGGAGACTGCTGTATCGAATACCCGGTCGATCCAGACATCTGCCAGGCAGGGGCGAGCGGCATCGTGAACACAGATGAAATCGACATCATCTCGAACACGCTCGGCAGCATTTCGAACGGACTCGCCACGTGAATCACCACCCTCGACCACCTCGATTCCAAGGATCGCCACATTCGCTGCGAACTTGTCCTGGAATTCCTGGCGATCCTCGGCCGAAATCACCAGGATCAGTTGCTTGACATCATCCCTGTTAAGGAACTTCTCGGCCGAATGCAGCCAGACAGCCTTGTTTTCCAGGGGGACAAACGGCTTCTTGTAATGGTCATCCTTGAAACGGCTGCTCTTGCCTGCAGCCGGGATTATCACGGAAAAAGACGCCACGCTGATCCTCCTCGGTAAACCCCTGTATTCTCTCGCCTGTTTCACCTGCCGGGGGGGTTCGGCAGGAGCGAATCGATCAATAGTTCATCAGGATCTCATCCGGATCGATCCCTGCGAGTGAGGTAAAACCACCATCGGTGATGGTTTCACCGAGTCGCGTGATGTCCCGGTAGAAACGGTCCGGGGGACGCCGACCGGTCAGGTCGAGTGTGATCTGCTGGCACAGCACGTCCGCCGCATCGACCACCACCTGGTCCTGCTGCCGGGCAGCATAAAGGCTGGTGCAGAGCATGACCACCATGCTCTGCACGCGGGTCGAGAGTTCCGCCATGCGACATTGTCGATCGGCGAGTTTCAACTGGTGCTTTCGCATTGCCCCGCTGATCTGCTTGGAAGATTTCTGCAACTGGTCGATGGCACACATCGCATGCCGCTTGAGCGATTCGGGCATCGTCGGAAGCTGGCTCCAGGAACGCGGCCAGAGATACTGGCTTGCCATCCAGCCGGAATAGGGAACCAGGGCTCCCTTGAGTGCCCAGAGGTGGAGTGGGTTGAGCATGTTCGGCTTCCTGATACCGGCCGATTGAAGTGCCTTGCCAACCGGTTCGAAATAACGTTTCCCGTGATCCTTCACCAGGGATTTGAAGAACGCCATCCCGAGCATCTCGCCCTCTCCCTCGTAAATACATGGAGCCAGGTACTCGTGAATATTGTCACCGACCAGGTGTCCATGCAGGAAGGAACGGCCACCATGGGTCTTCATGCATAACTCGATCGCCGCTTCCTTCTGCATCTCGCTCCCAAAAATCTTGGCAATAATACACTCCATCTCGCCACGATATCCCTGGTCAATCAGCCCACTGCCCCAGGCAACCAGGGCATCACAGGCAACAATCAATCCGGCCAGTCGACCAAGTCGTCGCCGTACCAGTTCACGTCTCGCGATCTTCTCCCCATAGGTCACACGGTAATCCGCCCAGGGAAGCATGCCGGCCATCATGATCCTCATCGAGGCGGCAGAATTGGCAATCAGGGCAACCCGCCCCAGATTCAGACCATGGTAAGCAATCGTCAGGCCGTTTCCCTGGGATGGTTTAAGCAGGTTCTCCAGCGGGACTCGAAAGTCCTTGAAGATGATCCCCTGGTTATACTGCTGCTTGAGGGCATGCAGGCCATACTTGTTAAAGCGGACCTGGTCGTTTTCTTCATCGGGAAGTTCACAGATCAAGACCGCGGGAGCATCATCCACCAGGCAGACCAGCCCGATCGTGCGCCCCGGCATGGCGTTGGTGATAAACAGCTTTTCCCCGTTAACCAGGAAATGATCACCGTGACGCTCGGCCCGGGTCTTCAGGGCAGTCAGGTCAGAACCGGCACCAGGCTCGGTGAGGGCAAATCCCGAAATACGCTCACCGCGTGCCAGCCCAGGCAGAAATCGCTGCTTCTGTTCGGGGCTGCCAAACGTGCGTACCGGGTCAACAGCTCCAATGCAGCCATGCACCGATGCCAGGCCGGCAATATTGGCATCGACCAGTGCCATGCGGGTCAGGAAAGGGGCAAAGCTACGGAAGGATGCCCCACTGCCGCCATATTCGCGGCCCACCAGGAGGCCCCAGTAACCAACGCCTCCCAGGTCATCCAGAACAGCCTCCGAGATCTTGTTGTTCCTGTCCAGCAGTGTTCCCTGTTTGCGATGTTCTGTGACGAGCGAGACCGAGTCATCCATCACGGTCTGGACATTCTCCGCGGTCTCCACATCATGGGACTGGAATAACTCCACCGGGAGTGTACGACCCCAGACCGCCTGGTGAATCGGGCTGTTGACCGTCTGGTACTGCGGCTGGAACATTCGTTCCACCTGGTCATCCGCCTCGTCTATCGCCCCTGTCCGCTGGGCCTCCTCCTCGCTCTTGCCACCCAGTCGCAGGGCAGTCTCGGCAAAGGAGACCGGGGCGCCCTCCTCTTCCTCCAGGCCTGCTGTGCTATCGGTTGGTTCTGTGACCATGGTCCTCAATCCTCCAAGAAGTCCCCGGTGAAAGTCATGAATCGTCCTGGTACATTGCCTCAATCACAGCAGCCTGGTTGTTCATGATAACATCGCGGCGCAAGCTCAACTTCGCCGTCATCTCTTCCCGTTCCAGGGAAAAAGGCTCCGGTAGCAGGGTAAACTTGCCGACCTGCTCGTAAGGAGACAGGGTTTGTAATTGCCTGTCAATTCGCTCCCGGAAAAGCTGCTCCACGCGTTCATCCTCCAGCGCCCCTGGCCAGGTGAGTTCCAGCTGCTGCTCCTGCAGGCATTTTTCCAGCGGTGCACGGGCCACCACAACCAGGGCCGTAAGGTACTTCCGTTCGCTCCCGATCACCACGGCCTGTTCGATGAGCAAATCCTCGGTCATCAGTGATTCCAGCAGGACCGGGGCGATGTTCTTTCCCCCCGCGGTCACAATCAGTTCTTTCTTGCGGCCGGTGATGAAAACAAAATTATCCTCGTCCAGGTGTCCCAGGTCTCCGGTATGGAACCAGCCGTCTCGAATGGCCTCGGCCGTTGCCTGCTCGTTCTTGTAGTAACCCAGCATCACGTGAGGCCCACGAGTAATAATCTCACCCTCGTCGGTAATGGCAACCTCCACATCCTGGAGTGGACGTCCCGAGGCCCCCCGACGGGAATTCTGCTCGTTGGACATTGAGATCACCGGGGAGGTCTCCGTGAGTCCATAGCCCTGCAGCAGGTGGACCCCCTGGCCGGTAAAAAAGTCATAGACATGCTCGGCCAGGGCAGCACCTCCGGAATTGCAACGCACCATGTTGCCGCCCAGCAGGTTCCGCAGGCTCCCCGGCTGATCCGCCAGTCCCTGCTCCTTGAGAACCCGGTGGAGCTTGTCAAAGAAATAGGGGACCCCGTTCATCTGCGTCGGTTTCATGGCATGACAGTCCTCGATGATCGTATCCCTGGAAGAGGCAAGGACCAGCCTGTTGCCTGTGGCGATCCAGGCATAGTAGTCACACGTGCGGGCAAAAATATGGCTCAGGGGGAGAAAATTAAGATGGATATCGTCCCTGCTGGCATCAAAATTCTCCATCGACGAGATCGTGTTGCAAACCAGGTTGTGGTGACTGAGCATCACTCCCTTCGGCTCTCCCGTCGTGCCCGAGGTATAGAGAATCGTGGCCACCGAGGTGGTTTCCAGCGGGCCCTCTGTCCGCTGCTGCATGATCGCCTCTCCCACCTCATCTGGCACCTCCGCAGCCGCAGCAGGGAGACTCTCGTACTGTCGAACTGTGGAAACGGTGTCGAAGCTCATCAGGACCAGCTCATCGGAAAGCTCGACATCCTCGAGCTTCGAGGCCTGGTCCTGGCCGGAAACAATAGCCAGTACCGCCGCACTGTCATTCGCCTGGTAAGCAATCTGGTGCCCGGTCAGAGGGGCGTGAACGGGGACATGAATTGCTCCCAGGAGCTGGATTGCCAGGTCCACCAGGATCCACTCGTAACGGTTCTCTGAAACCAGGATCACCCGGTCGCCGGCCTGGCCTCCCTTGCCCCGAAGGCCCGTGGCGTATCGGGACGCGTGCCGCGCAATCACTCCCCAGCCCAGGTCCTGCCACTCGTCTCCCAGCTTGTAATTCAAGACCACCCGGTCCGGCTCATCCCTGGCATTGGCCAGGAACATTTCAATCATGCTCGAGGGATCTTTGTCATTCATCGATCATTTTCCCGACAGTTCCTTATCCGATTCGTTCAAGCACCGTGGCAATTCCCTGCCCCACACCAATACACATAGTCGCCAGTCCCAGCTCCACGTCATGACGTTGCATGGCATGGACCAGTGTGGTCGCGATCCGGGCACCACTGGCACCCAGGGGATGGCCGATGGCGATAGCTCCCCCGTGAATATTGACCTTTTCAGCATCCAGGCCAAGCATCCGGATACAGGCAATCGACTGGGCAGAAAACGCCTCGTTCAACTCCACCAGGCCAACATCCTCCAGCTGGACTCCGGCTCGTTCCAGCGCCCTGCTCACAGCAGGGACCGGCCCGGTTCCCATCACTGCCGGTTCTACTCCGGCCACGGCGGTCGACCGAACCCGGGCAACCGGTGTCAGTCCAAGCTCGCTGGCTTTCTCCTCCGACATGACCAGCATGGCCGCAGCACCATCGTTCATCGGGGAGCTGTTCCCGGCGGTGACAGTACCAGTACCCGGCATGAAAGCCGGCTTGAGAGCAGCCAGTTTTTCCATGTCCGTGTCGGTGCGAACCGACTGGTCGCGGTCGACCTGGATCCTCTCTCCCTCCGCGTTCTTCCCGTACACGGGCACGATCTCGTTCTGGAAACATCCTCCCTCGTGGGCCGCAATCGCCTTGTGGTGACTTGCCAGGGCAAACTGATCCTGCTCCTCCCGCGAGATCCCCTGGGACTGTGCCAGGAATTCAGCCGTGACCCCCATCAGCAGGGCTGCCCTGGAAGTGTGCTGGAACAGCCGGGTATTAATATCAATACCATGGTCCATCGGAACGTGGTGCATGTGTTCCAGGCCCCCGACAACATGCACATCCTCACACCCGGCCCGGATGGAATGAACAGCCTGGTTGAGCGCCTGGAGACTGCTTCCACAAAGCCGGTTAACGGTTGTTCCGGCGGCCTGGACAGGAAGCCCCGCCATCAGGGCGATCATGCGTGCGACATTCACACCCTGCTCGGCCGTCTGCTGGCTGTTCCCCATGACCACGTCCTCGATCTCGGACGGGTCGATGCCGGTTCGCTCGATCAGGGACTTCACACAGGAGACCGCCAGGTCGTCACTTCGCACATCACGAAAGTAGCCAGCCTCGGCATGCGCCCGGCCGATCGGCGTTCGCACACAGTCGATAATCACTGCCTGTTTCATTGGCATTCACCTTTTATGCCGGGGTGCCAGCGTCATCCCCCCTGGCCATCGTAAAATGTCCTTTTCCCCAGGATCACATCCTCCAGGAGCGGAGTAATTTCGTAACGAGCACCACGGGAGACGAGTGGCTCGACCATCGCCGCCAGCCCCCCGGCTCCCAGGCTGTCAGCCCAGAAAAGTGGTCCGCCGCGAAACGGAGGAAAACCGATTCCAAAGATCATTCCCATATCCACATCACGGACGTCCCGCACAATTCCATCTGCCAGGGCCCGTGTCGCCTCCACAAGCATTGGTACCAGCAGACGGGCGACAATCTCCTCGGACGTAAAGGACCGTTGCTGCTGTCGATGCGCGTCCAGGATCGGGGCCAGTTCCGGATTCTCCACACCCCGCCTCTTCCCGTCCGGGTAGGCATAGAATCCATTCCCCGACTTCTGTCCAATCCGTCCTGCTTCCACCATCGCCTCCAGCAGGGGCGAGGCCTCGGCACGGTCCGGAAATGCGTCGATCATTGTCTTGCCGGCATAGACTGCCGTATCAATCCCGACCACGTCGTACAGCGCAATCGGCCCCATCGGTAATCCAAATCCCCTGGCCGCCCTGTCGACCTCGCGGATCGAGGCCCCCTCCTGGAGCAGCAGCACCGCTTCATGCATGTAAGGAAGGAGCAGGCGGTTAACCAGGAAACCCGGGCCGTCGTTGACGACCACCGGTAATTTCCCCAGTCGCTTGACATGCGAGACGGCCGTGACCACTGCCTGGTCAGACGTCTTTTCCCCACGGATGACCTCGACCAGTTTCATCCGACGAACCGGGTTAAAAAAATGGATGCCGCAAAAACGTTCTGGATGTTCCAGTTCCGATGCCAGCTGGCTAATCGGGATGGTCGACGTGTTGGAGGCAAGGATCGCCGGGGGGGGGAGTTCTGCATCGAGCTCTTTGAGCACGGGTTGCTTGACATCGGCACGTTCAACAATTGCCTCGATCACCAGGTCCGCTGACGTGCAATCGGAAAGGTCCGTCGCCAGGTCAACCAGCGGGCCAAAATCCAAAGCCCTTTGAATATCCTTTTCTTTTGTCCGCTTGTTGTAAGAGGCCTCGGAAAGGATCTCGCGACCACCGGCCGCCAGGGCATCCGGATTGCTATCGGTCATCGTCACCGGGATACCCCGCCTGACATTCGCCGCGCCAATACCGCTCCCCATGATCCCGGCACCAACCACGGCAACCGAGTTGATCTTTGCCGGAGAGAGCGAGTGGTCCTCGACCCCTGGATCTTTCTTGACACGATCCTGCAGGAAAAAGACGTTCAGCAGCGAGCGATTTTCCGGGGATCCAAAGAGCGCGGTTATCGCCTCGGCTTCTTTCTGGCAGGCCGTCTCTTCATCACAGAATGCCGTCTCCATCATCAGGTTCAAGGCAACTTCCGGGGCAGGGTAATGGCCCTTTGTCTGCTGACGTATCCAGGCACTGGCGGTCACGCCAAGGAATCCGAATTCCGTTTCGTTGATTGCAAGTGGACGACGCAATCGTTCCCGGTCCTGGAGATAACGTCCTGTTCGCTGCTCTTCCCGAACCATGCCAATCGACGCTTCCAGCAGGCGTTCTGGTTCTGTCACTTCATCCACCAGCTGCATCTGCAGGGCGGAGGCGGGGTCCAGGGACTCGCCCCCGGTAACAATTTCCACGGCATTGCCAAGCCCCACAATCCGCGGGATACGAGAGGTTCCACCCCATCCCGGCAGGATACCCAGCTTGACCTCAGGCTGGCCGATCTCCGTACGTTCACTCCCTGCCAGGATCCGACGGTCACACCAGAGTGCCAGCTCGGCACCTCCCCCCAGGCAAACACCCTCGATGGCGGCCACCGTGACAAAACCCGCCTGGGAAAGCCTGGAAAACAACTTCTGGCCACGGCGGCTGGACTCCACGATCACCTCCCGGTCCTTGTCCAGGGAGGCGACAAACTCACGGACATCGGCGCCGGCAATAAAGATACCTGGCTTGGCAGAGGTGATGACCAGGCCGGAAAGACCCTCCCGTTGTTCCAGGTCATCCAGGTGTGCTGCAAGTTCATCAAGAACCGAGCGAGAGAGAATATTCGCTCCCTTGTCCGGCATATCCAGCGTAAGCAGGGCAATGTCCTGCTCGGGAAAAGAAAGTAAAATTGTTGGTGCGTCAGTCATCATGCTACGCAAAAGACAGGCCCTGGAATGCCATGGAAAACCCGCAGGCCATCCCCTGGTACAACCCACGTCCGGTATAATATCAGCTTTCCATACCAACTTCAGCACCCCGCCAGCCCGGGTGATAAAGACGGAGACCGTGAATTGTTTCCCCTGCACGTGATTCTCGGCCTGCTGCTTGGTTGCACGGCACTGGTGAGCGAAGTGGCCGGGCAGGCCCCCCAGGGGATAAAGAAGATTGCCCTCACCATCAACTATGGTGATGGGGTGGAAAAACGCTTTACCGCGATCCCCTGGAAACCCGGGATGACCGTGCTGGAGGTCCTGGAGGCTGCCCGAAAACATCCACGTGGCATCCGGTTCAAGTACCGCGGCTCAGCAGGGCGAGCATTTCTCTACCAGATCGATGACATCCCAAACGAGGGGAAGGGAGACAACTGGATCTTCCGAATCAACAAGAAACTTGCCGGGCAGAGCTTTGCTGTCACACGCGTGAATGCAGGGGACGTTATCTTGTGGGAGTTCGGAGAATACAAGTAGAATTGCCAACACTCATTACGTGCCCTTCGTAGCCTGCGACAAACCCGTCAGGAATCCAGCATGAATCATCCCACACAATCTGAAACCAGATCCACATGGACGCTGGCAAGCACCCGACAGGATCTCTGTAGCCTGGTGGTACTGGTCACACTGGGAGTGGCTGCCCGCCTTCTGCTGCGTGATATCCCGAACTTTGCGCCGGTCATGGGCATCGCCCTGTTCGCCGGATTCCTGATGCAACGAGCCTCGCTGGCAATGGCGGCGCCGCTGGCCGTGATGGTGATCAGTGACCAGGTGCTTGGTGGATACGAGTTCGGGATGATGATCGTGGTCTACACCATGCTGGCAGCTCCCGTCCTGCTCCGCCCGGTGATGCGGACACTCCTGGTCGAGAAACAACGTTCGAGGTGGGCACGTGGAAGTGGCCTGATGGGTATCAGCGTGGGAGCCTCGGTCACCTTTTTCCTGGTGACCAACCTGGCAGTCTGGGTGCAGTCGATCAGTGGAGCATCCCCGATGGCCTTTTATGATGCCAGCATCCAGGGCCTTGTGCACTGTTACGGACAGGCATTGCCATTTTTCCGTTACACGCTGGCCGGTGACCTCTGTTTCACCACAGGGCTGTTTGGAAGCTGGGCCCTGGTGGCTGCTGCCATGGAGAGAAACCGATTGAAGAAACTGGTAACCAGCGGTTCCTAGTCACTGCCGGGGGCATCGGCCGGTTCTGCAGGAGCTTCACCAGGCTGGGCTGGCTTGCTTGCTTTTGTGACATACTTCTCAAGATCGCGCGCCTTCCTGCGGACGTTCTTGATGATGTCCTCCAGCTTGACCGTCTCTCGTGGCTTGCCCTTTTCCGTCCCTGTCTTGTGGAGTTCCGGCTCTTTGAGCTCATCCATATTCATGATTTCATTGACAAGCCTCAGCACCTCCTGCACCTCGACCTTTGCCTGGACATCGGAGGCAGCCAGCAGACCGTCTGACTTGGGGCCTTCGGTACCAAGTCCCTGCTGAACATGGAAGAGCTGGTACTTCAGCCGTCTGCGAGTTAACTGCACGCGACTCGCTTCGGCGGGCTTGAGCTCGGGAACCTTGCTGGCAGTCTTGCCTCCGCCACCCTCAAACATTGATGCCATCCCACCTCCCTCCTCCATCATGCCTTCCATCATGCCTTCCATCCCAGCTTCCATCCCACCGCCTTCATTCCCATAATTCTGGCCGTCATTCTTTCTCTTCTTTGCTGCCTCCACGCGGGCAATCTCGTTTTGACAGGCCTGGACGGCCAGGACCCCGAGTGAATGGGCTGCGGAAACGGTCGGTATCTCTGTTTGATTATCTTCACAGTAGTATTTCAGGGAACGAGCAGCGGTAAGCCGCAGGGACATGAACGACGTCTCGTCTTGAATGTAAGGAGCAATCGCATTCAGGCCCTGTTTATTCGGATCGGCTCCCAGAACCCCAAGCACTTCAATCGCTCGCCGCTGAAGCCATACATGCCCTTCCAGGTTCCGCCCTGCCGGGGGCTCTCGCTGCCCGAGGAGCTGGACCCCATGTGCCCGGATCCTTTCTTTGGCAGTATTGTCAATCAACCCGTTATGCCGATCGAGCGAAACGTGACGGAGGATGCCAATCCATGCTGCCAGCCGCAGGGCATCGTTCTGGCCCGCTTCCCCAAGCTGGCCCACCATGAATTCCAGGGCAGCAGAGGAAGGTTGTGGAACAGTCAGGGGAATCACCGGCCTGGAGCCATCCAAACGCCCAATCACCAGCAGGGCATTGTAACGAACAGCAGGATGAAAATTGCCATTCACGATCTTCTGCATGGTGTCCAGGGTCAGGGCAACCAGGTGATCATAGGCAACTTTGGCGACCTCTTTCTCGTTCTGATTAATGGTCCCCAGCTTCTTCAAGAGATACTGGTTCAAGAATTGCACCCGCATCGCCTCAAGCTGTGCAAGCTTGTCGAGCTGGGTCATGCGAGCAAAGACATAGTAGGTAAAGTACGCATCAAACTTCTCTTCATCCAGTGCCGTCATCCCCTCCCACATCTCTGAAATTTCCGCTGCATCCCTGCGGAGCCGATTATTCTCATTCTGGATATAGACCTCGGCGGTCGGGACCTGTGCAAACGCTGCCTCGGGAGCTGGCTGGGCCTGGGCCAAAGAGGCCGGGATACTGGCAAGCACAAGAGCCACCGTCGCAAGCCAGAGACTGCTCGAGGTGGTAAAACGGGAGGTGGAAAAAAACTGGTTGATCATGTCCATATCCTAAGCCCTGCTGGCCTCATAAAAAGCATGTTCTGCTCACGAAATGGTGTGTTCCGGGATGGACAATGACAATGACCCCGTGATGCCCAAGGGCCAATAGTTGCCATCACCTTATATGTTATTCACCAATCGCCCCGAATGTCAATTTCGGCATGCGAAAGAGCCTAACATCACTCGTAAAATAACACCCGGACTACTCCCTTCATAAAAAAGACACTTTCTCCCGAAGAATCCCATGACCCTGCTCTATCGTGATGACCGATTTGTTCAGCATCAAACCGGAAACCACCCGGAATCGGAAGACCGGATACGGAGTATCCATGCGATGCTCGAAAAACATGATGCCGTCGGGCGATGCCAGGAGAACCCCTGGGAACCCGTCCCGCACGAGGTGCTTGCATCGGTCCACTCGGCAGCTTACCTGGAGCAGCTTGAGCAGGTTAGCCGGCAGGGAGGGGGGCGACTGGACACCGACACGGTCGCCAGTGAACAGTCCTGGGACGTCGCCCGCCTGGCAGCCGGTGCCGTGACCGACGCTGTGCGGCGCGTGATCGATGAGAACGACCCGAGGGCACTCTGCCTGCTGCGGCCTCCCGGCCACCATGCACTCCCCGAGCGGGCGATGGGATTCTGCCTGCTCAACAATATCGCCCTGGCCGCCCGCTCCGCCATCGACCAGCATGGCCTGGACCGCGTGCTGATCGTTGACTGGGATGTCCACCACGGTAACGGCAGCCAGGATATTTTCTGGCGGGATGAACAGGTGGGATTCCTCTCCATCCATCGCTGGCCATTTTATCCAGGCAGTGGTGAGGCAGCGGAGACCGGCGAAGGTCCCGGGCTGGGGACCACACGGAACCTTCCTGTAACGATGGGGACAAGCCGGCAGGATTACCTTGCCCGCTTCCAGCAGGAGCTGGAGGATTTTGCTGCCAGGATCAATCCCCAGCTGGTCCTGCTCAGCGCCGGCTTTGACGCCCACCGTCTTGACCCGGTTGGCTCGCTGGACCTGGAAACCGAGGATTACCTGCCCCTTACCCGGCAGGTCACACGAATCGCAGATGCCTACTGTAACGGCAGACTGGTGAGCATGCTCGAGGGGGGCTATCATGTCGAAGCACTGGCCCGGTGTGTCTCGGTTCACCTGGATTGCCTGATGGAAGAGCACCCTGGAGATTGATCTATGAGAAAGCAGCTATTCCCCATCCATCAGGGTCTCCTCGCCGGCCTGCTAATCCTGGTCGCCGCAACCACGGCCCTGGCAGCCTCTCCGAATTTCGTGGTCATGATCGCCGACGACTGCACCTACCGTGACCTGGGGTGTTACGGGGGACAGGCCAACACGCCCAACATGGACCGGCTCTGCAAGCAGGGGATGCAGTTTGATCGCTGTTTCCAGGCGGCGCCCATGTGCTCCCCCACCCGCCATGCCCTCTACACGGGGATCTACCCGGTCCGCTCGGGGGCTCACCCGAATCATACCTTCGTCACGCCGGGAACACGCAGCATCGCCCATTACCTGAAGGCGGCAGGCTACCGCGTGGCGCTGAGCGGCAAGACCCATATCAATCCGCCCGACAGTTTCCCTTTTGAATACTCCAAGGGGACCACCGAAATGGGCAAGGGGAACAACCCCGACTGGCCTGCGATCGACACGATGCTGACCGAGTGCCGGACATCGAGCACCCCGTTCTGCCTGTTTGTCTGTTCCAACGAGCCCCACACGCCCTATACCCACGGGGATCCCTCGGTCTATGACCCGAAGACGCTCGTACTTCCCCCGCATTACGTGGACACGCCGGCCACCCGGGAGGCCTTCCAGAAATACCTGGCAGAGGTCAGCTTCTTTGACAAGCAGGTGGGAATCTGCCTGGACCTGCTGGATCGACACCAGCTCACAGACGATACGCTGCTGATCGTGCTGAGTGAACAGGGGAACTCCTTCCCCTTTGCCAAGTGGACCTGTTACGACGCGGGGCTGCAAAGTGGCATGATCGTCCGCTGGCCGGGAAAGGTCGAGGCGGGCAGCCGAACCGATGCGATGGTCGAATACGTGGACGTCGTTCCCACCCTTCTACAGGCAGCGGAGCTCAAAAAACCGCGGGGGGTGGAAGGCCGTTCCTTCCTCCCTGTCCTGGGCGGATCGAGAGACCTGCACAAGCAGTACAGCTTTGGCCTGCAGACCTCCCGCGGCATCAACAACGGGCCCGAATCCTATGGCATCCGCTCGGTCCGATCGGAACGCTACCGCTACATTCTCAACCTCAGCCCCGACGTCGATTTCCAGAATGCCGTCTTCAAAACCAGCTGGTGGAAAACCTGGGAAGAAAAATCTGCCGGGGGGGACAAGCAGGCAGCGGCCAGGGTCCAGCGGTATATCCAGCGGCCTGCCGTGGAACTGTATGACTGCCAGGCCGATCCCTGGAACCTGGAAAACCTGGCCGGTAACCCGGATCACAAGCAGGTCCAAGAGCGGCTGGCCAGGGAACTCCAGCGCTGGATGAAATCCCAGGGGGATCTTGGCCAGGAGACCGAGATGGCGGCCAAAGAGCACCAGTGGCGAAACCGCGCCAAGAAATAGCCCGCTAGAGAATCCCCTCGATCAACTGGCCGCCAATATCGGTCAGTATCTCCTCCCGGCCATTGTGCAGGAACGTCAGTTCCTCCTGGTCCAGTCCCAGCTGGTGCAGGATCGTGGCGTGCAGGTCCCTGACATGGTAGGGCTGTTCGACCGCCCGCAGGCCAATCTCGTCGGTCTGGCCGACCGTCCTTCCCCCCTGGATACCACCACCTGCCAGCCACATGCTAAAGCCAAAAGGACTGTGGTCGCGACCAGTCTCTCCCTGCGACATCGGCGTACGTCCAAACTCACCACCCCAGATGACCAGGGTCTTTTCCAGCAGGCCGCGGCGCTTGAGATCCTTGAGCAGACCGGCCACCGGCTTGTCCGACTGTCCCGCCATCCGCAGGTGATTCTCCTCGATATCGCCGTGGCCGTCCCAGGTAAGGTTCCCCGGACCACCACCGCAGTAAAGCTGTACGAAACGAACCCCACGCTCCACCAGACGCCGGGCCAGCAGGCAGCGGGTCCCGAATTCCTCGGTTCGCGGGTCATCCAGACCGTAAAGCTCTTCCGTTTCACGGGTCTCATCCGAGATATCCACCGCCTCGGGGGCATGCGACTGCATCCGGTAGGCCAACTCGTAGGTAGCCAGCCGGGAGAGCAACTGCTGATCTCCTGGACGCCGCCTCAGTTCGTTCAGACGGTTCATCAGGTCCAGGCTATTGCGCTGCCGGCGGCGAGTGCGGCCATCCGAGGGAAGCAGGTCCAGTACCGGTACCGGCCCCGGGCGAAACAGCGTCCCCTGGTAAACCGGCGGGAAATAACCCGCACCCCAGCACGGTGGCCCTCCCACCAGCGTGCCGTCCGGATCCAGCATGACCACGTAACCTGGCAGGTTCTCGTTCTCACTTCCCAGGCCATAGGTCACCCAGGCACCCATCGACGGGTGCCCCATCAGCGTGCGGCCACTGTTCATCTGGTAGAGGGCCGGGGCATGCACAATACTGTCGGCATGCAGCGAGCGGACCACGGCGATGTCATCGGCACAGTCGGCCAGCTGGGGAAAAAGATCCGACATCACCAGTCCCGATTCTCCCTGGGGCTGGAACCTGCGCTTGCAGCCGAGCAGCAGCGACTTCTCCGTCGTCCGTTGTGTTTTCACCGGTCCAAGCGAGTCGGGAACCGGCTTGCCGTGAAGCGTGTTCAGCAGGGGCTTGGGATCAAATGTCTCTACCTGGCTGGGGCCGCCGGCCATGAAAAGAAAAATGACCGAGGTGGCCGCAGGATCAAAATGAGGATCACGCGGGGCCAGTGGGTTCTCGCCCCTGGCAGGGCGGGCCGCCGCCGATTCATCCACACCAAGTGCCGTAAAGGCCAGGGACCCAAAACCGAGTGCCGAGCTGGTGAGGAACTGGCGGCGGTCGGCTGTCAGCTCCGGGCCAGGGCAGGGATCGTGGGATAAGGGCAGCATGGGGAAGAACTCCTCTTGGTGCCACTGATTGTAATCAATTTATGGCCACCCGGCATCTCCGGGGTTGTCCCACTTCGTTCTGGCAGAGGCGTTCGCCCGGCAGGTATACTGTTGGCAGACCATCCACACTCCCGTTCTCCTGGCAGACCATGAATTCCTCACGCGGTTTTCGACCACTGTTTCTGCTCTCCCTGCTCGTGGCAGGCATGGTGACACTGTCTGCAGAGATGGCGTCTGGCGAGTGGCCATTTGATACACCGCGGCGGCCCGCACTTCCGACGCCCGACGAGAGTACCTGGGCGACGAACCCGGTCGACCTTTTTGTCCTTGAACGCCTGGACAACAACGGGCTTTCTCCCTCCGGCCGTGCCGGTCGACGGACACTCATCCGTCGGCTTTCGATCGACCTGACCGGCCTGCTCCCCTCGCCAGGGAACGTCCAGCGGTTTGTCCAGGATCCCTCCCCGGATGCCTGGCCACAGCTGGTCGAGCGATTACTGGCAAGCCCCCGTTACGGGGAACGCTGGGGACAGCACTGGCTGGACGTGGTTCGCTATGCCGACAGTGACGGCTTTGAGTACGATGATCCGCGGCCCTTTGCCTGGCGGTACCGGGACTGGGTCATCAAGTCACTGAACACGGACAAGTCCTTTCAGCGGTTCGTCCGCGAGCAGGTGGCAGGTGACGAGATCTACCCCTCCGACATGGAAGCCCTGGTAGCCACCGGGATGCAGCGACTGGGGCCCCTGCGGCTCAACGCCGGCATGCAGGATGAGGAGAAGAACCGCCAGGAAGTACTGACCGAGATGACCGACAACATCGGCGCCGCCTTCCTGGGACTGACGATCGCCTGTGCACGCTGCCACGACCACAAGTTCGACGCCTTCTCCCAGCAGGACTACTTCCGCCTGCAGTCGTTTTTTGCAGCCACGCAGCCGGTCGATGTGACGATGGCCAGCGAGCAGCAACAGCAGCAGCATACTGCCGAGCTGGAAAAGTGGCAGCACGGATTCGACAAGGCAACCAGCCGGCTTGAAGAGCTGCGTGCGAGGTACCGCAGCCAGGTAACCGATCGCCTGCTGGCACAACTGCCCGCCCCGGTGCAGGCAGCGGTCCGGAAAGCCGCGGCGGAGCGGACCGCAGACGAGGCGCGGCTGGTCGCCGAGGCCGACGGGATTCTCAAGCTGACGGAAGAAGCGGTCGACATGGCCGTCGCCGCAGTTCCCGAGGATGCCGTCCAGCTCGGGGAGATCCAGCAGGAGCTGGCACAACTTGCCAACAGCCGGCCGGAGGCCCCCCTGACCGTGATGGCAGCGATCGATCCGCCGGGCAGCGTACCGTTGACGCACGTGCTCAATCGTGGTGAACCAGGCAAGCACCTCGACGAGGTCCATCCCACGTTTCCTGGCATGCTGGTCACCTCCCAGGTCGAATCGACCCCGAGAATCCAGCCCGTCTCCCTTTCGGCAGGTGAATCCCCCGGCCGCCGCCGGGCACTGGCCAACTGGCTCTCCTCCGCCCAGAACCCGCTCACCGCTCGCGTCTTCGTGAACCGGCTCTGGCATCACCACATGGGTCACGGCATCGTTTCCACACCGAATGACTTTGGTGCCATGGGGGCTGCCCCATCGCACCCACAATTGCTGGACTGGCTGACGGCCGAGCTGATCGACTCGGGATGGAGCATCAAGCACCTGCACCGGCTGCTCCTGCTCTCGGCAACCTACCAGCAAAAGAGTGAGCAGCGGGAAAGTGCCGCCCGGGTCGATCCAGAAAACAAGTATCTCTGGCGGGCCCATCGCAGGCGAATGGACGCCGAGGTGATCCGGGATACGCTGCTCCAGGTCTCCGGCCAGCTCAACCTCCATGCCGGGGGCCCGGCAGTCCGCCTGCCACTACACCCGGAAATCGCCCGGCTGCAGTACAAGGGGACCTGGTATCCCCACCCCGATCTCTCCCAGCACGCGCGGCGAAGCATCTATGTTTTCGTCAAGCGAAATAATCGCCCCCCGCTGTTGGAGAATTTTGACAGCCCCTCCACGCTGGCCTCCTGCGGGGAACGATCGACCAGCACGCATGCCGGACAGGCACTCTCGATGATGAACAGTGCCTTTCTGCAGCAGCAGTCACTGGCCCTGGCAGGCCGGCTTGACACCGGCCAGGCCGCGGCCATCCGGGAGATCTACCAGCTGGCTCTCTCCCGGCCTCCCACGCGGCAGGAGCTGCGGCTTGGCCAGCAGTATCTGGCCGGGCAGGAGAGGCTGATCGCCAGCGAATCCTGGGTGCAGGATGCAAGTACGAACCCCGCCCTGCTGGCCCTGGCGGAATACTGCCAGGTCATCCTCAACCTGGACGAGTTCCTCTACGTCGAGTGAGCGCGTCTGCAATTGATGGAGTCGGTGGCTTGAGATAAACTAGACGACTTGCATCACGGTGATGTGATGATCCCCTGTAGCTCAGTTGGTAGAGCGAGCGGCTGTTAACCGCTAGGTCGTAGGTTCGAGCCCTACCGGGGGAGCCTTTCAATCGGGAGCGAACTTTCGCTACCCACCGGTTGACATGAAACGCCGAGCGCGAGAGTGCCCGGCGTTTTTTCATGCGCAACGCCAACGGCGCGAGTGATTGATTTAGTATGCGTCGCGTGCATAATACGTTTAACTGATGCGTTAAACGATGATCTGGCCTAGGTCTTGGATGATGAAGATCCCAAAAGAACGAGGCGCTGCTAAATTTGCGATCATCTTGCTGCTAGTTATCTCTGCGAATGTCAGCGGTGCCCACCCGTCCGCGGAGACTGGGTTGCCGGCGGGTGCATGCGGCGTGTATCTCTGGCCCGGCTGGCGACCGGAAACGATGAACCGCAAAACTTGCCCGTTAGCTAAGGGAGCGGCGATTATCTGTTCGTGGGATGTGCTTGAACCCCAGGCCGGAGAATTTCAGTTCGATCGCGAAATTGGCGACAAGTTGCGAGCCGCGGTTAACAACAACTACTTCGTCTCGCTGGCGCTGTGGACTTCTCCCAACAACATCACACCTGAGTGGCTCTATGAAGCCGGCGCGCCCGCTGTGAGATTTAAGGAACGACTAACGCCGTTCTTGGAAAAGAAACATGATCGTTACCCCTATTATTTCAACAAAATCTACCAAGGCTTTTATCGCCGCCTCTTAGAACGAACTGGCGATTACCTTGCGTCGCTTCCTCAAGAACTCCGCGATCGCATTGCATTCCTCGAAGTTTGCGAAGGCGCGACTGGTGACCCTGCACCTTATTACGGCAAAAGGACTGAGGATTATTTTGCGGAACCTCTTGACCCGCAATACCGCATTAGCCGAAAGGATTGGAGTCGGTATCGTATTGAAATGTGGAAGAAGTACCAAGAAGTCTTTCAGAACGAAAGAATCGACTATCCGTTACTCGTGAAGAGCGCGGACATTGTGGAGAACGAGTTTGCGTGGCTTTTAGAGTATCTGCCGGAATTAGGCTCGAAGCAGGCGTACTTTTGCGAGTACTATCAACATTCCGGCGTGCGTTCGCGTTTGAAGCTGGTGAACAATACACGAGCCGAAATCAAGAACGCGGGCAAAAAGTATTTCAGTCGCGGCGAATACGATGCACAATTTAAGCTGTTCGGCTGGAGCACGCGCAATCCCGACCAGGCTCTTTATTGGACCGCGATCTACGCCAGCCATGCGGAATTGGATATCTGGCAAGTCCACCATGAAGCTTTACAGCTCAACCAGGCGAAGCAAGCCGTCGATTTTTTCAACCGTTATGCGGGTCATCGTAAACCGGAGACCTCGCCCGCGGCGTTCTGTGTCTTGCGCCGTGGTCTTGACGCTGCCGACACCGACGCGTTTCCTGAATCATTGTTTGGCAAAGCAGATCGCCAGAACATCGATCGATATCAGAGCATCGCGGCTGAGTACAAACACCGAGGGGCCCGGCAGGGCGACCCACAAAAAGCGGTCGCTGAGTTGATGACCAACCGCCGCTCAGAAGATTTCAATGATGTTGGTTGGGACATTCTGCCGGGGAACTACGGTCGATTCCTCAAGCAAATCGACGCCAATGAGACGAGTATTGGTTGGTGGCATGTTGGCCTCGAAGAGAGTATCTATGGCCGCTTTGCACGTGGCCTGGACGTTGCCACGGGTAAGGACAGGATGTTCTTCCGATTGGCGGATGGGTTTTGTAACGCGAATCAACCTAACAAGTTGCTCTTGAAAATCGTCTATTTGGACAACGGCACAGGTAGCTGGAACTTACGTTACGATACGACCAATGGGATGCAAGAAGCGCTGAGCGTTACGAACGCCGACAGCGGTCAGTGGCGTGAAACGAGTGCCGTTGTGTCCGATGCGGCAATGCAACATGGCGGTCCAAGAGGTGCCGATCTCATCCTGGCTAGCCAGAAAGGTGACTGCATCTTTCATTTGATCGAAGTTCAACGCGTGGCCGACTAACCCTGCTGATTGCCACAACCTTTGGGACTTTGCCGCGCGAGTTCTCGCCGAATGTCGCGCGTGCTGTTAACCAACTTCAAGAAAGTTCGAGGAGAGTTGGTTACCTCCGAGCCACCTTAAAGGACGCGAACTCTCGGAAGTCGTTGCCAACTCACGACTTCCAAAAATAGCTCCAAAGAGAGTCGTTACGAAGAGCGTTTGGAAAGGGGAGCTCGTTGCTTTTCTGCGGAAAGAAACCACCGACCAGTTAACGCCCGGCACCGAGAGATCGGCAGCCGGGCGTTTCGCCTTCTTGGCCAGTTCTGGCAAGGGTCTGCGACGATTGACGCTGTTCGGTGATCGTTTTCCAAAAGTCTCTAGTTCGAAACGAAACACGGGGTGCCGTTCCAAACAGACCAAAACTCTCTGACTCTCTGGTTAATACCCCCTTCCAGGTTAACAGGACTTTTCGGCATGGTGTCCGTTCCGGAAAACTCTCGAACCGACTAAAACATCACAATCTGGAGTCGTCAAAACGCTGTGTTTCACGGCCTTTTGAGTTCGGCGGAGTATTTTGACCCTACGGGGTCATCCTCCGTACGCGACGTTTGAAGACGACTCAAGAAAACACAACTACAATGCAGTCGAGGAGATTGGCTCATGCTTGCAAAAATTAAACAGCTCAACTACGCGATCGTGTTATGCGACGACATGGATCGCATGAAAGTGTTTTACAGGGACGTGCTCTCGTTTCCTGTCGAAGTGGAAACGGAAACCAGCTTATCGTTTTGCGCGGGACCGGCGGTTTCGCTTGCGTTGCGCAAACGCGAGCGGGAGTACGACGGGCGTGGCTCCGGCCCGCAGTCGCCCGGTGTCCAGCTTGCGTTTCGCGTTGAGCCGGATGAAGTGAGTAAATGTTACGAGCAGCTTATTGAAATGGGGATAACCATCCTGGACCCGCCCGCCGACCAACCGCGCGGTCACCGAACGGTCTACTTCGCCGATCCGGAAGGCAACATCCTTGAGGTCTATGCCGAGATCTGATCTTCGCCCGGTTCCGGCACGGTAATCAGCAGCCAGAGGAGACTGCCGACGCCGCTGATCGCGCACGCGAGGATAATCGCCCCTTGCCAGCCAAGTTGCTGAGCGATGACCGGAGTCAGCACAGGCGAGATCAATCCTCCGGCGTTGCCGCCCGTGTTCATGAAAGCGCCGCAGAACCCTCGCGACCGGCCGCCGATGTCGGTGGCTGTCGTCCAGAAAACGCCTTCGACCATGCCTGTGAAGGCCATCGACGCAGAGAGGCAAGCGGCGACTGCGACGAAACTTTCGACGTTAACTGCGACGAAGCCGAAGACCGCGCCGCAGCCCATTCCTGTGATCACAATTGCTCGTCGGCCACGGCTTCTTCCGAGTGATGCGCAAGCGAAGTCCGTACTGCGTCCGCCGATTGCCATTCCCGCTCCCATGGCGATCATGATCCAGAACGATGCCCATCGCGCATTGACATCCGGAACTTCCAGCACTTCTTTGAAGTAGAAACCCATCCAGTAAAAGATGAGATACTGAAAGTAGCTGTACATCGCGTAGCTCAGTGTGATCAGCCACAGGTTGCTTTGACGGAACAAGGACGACACGCGTTCCGAATGAGCGGGCCTGGTCTTCGTGATCTCCTGCGGATGTGGCAACGAATCAGCGGCGAGCACTCTCCATATGATGCCGTACGCGATTAACGCTCCACCGCCAACGACGAACGCCCACTGCCAGCTCAGCGTGTCCATCAACCAGCCATAGCCAGGATAACAGCAAGCGATACCGACAAGCGCCCCGGCCGTGATCATGCCATTCGCGGTCGCTCGCCGCGACGGTGACATCGTATCGGAAACAACATGGGCAGCTCCAGGGTGAAGCGGCGCGTTGCAGATTCCCGCCAGGCCTCGAATGAGAAGCAGTCCAATCCACAACCCAAATGGATCGCTGACGATCCAGCCTAACGCTCCCGTCAACACCACAAACGTTCCCATCGTGACGCCATACAGCGACAACGCTCGCCCCGAGCCGATGCGATCGATCAACCAACCGGCTGGCAGCATCGCCGTCGTATACACGATCAGAAATACCGTATAGACCCACCCCATCTGCGTTTCGCTGATTCCGAGTTTCGGAATGAACATCTCGTCGCCCGCCACGGTAATCCCCACGCGGTTAAAATGTCCCATCGCAGCGAATCCCATCACCATGAAGACGATCATCCAACGGTTGGCATTGGCTGGTCGTTCCCCCGGATCGGCGGTTTGTGGAGCTTCGTAGGGACTGTCTTTCATAAGCCAACCTATCGAGGAGAAGTCGCGACTTAGATCGATGTCGTGTTATAATCTCACGAGGCTGTGCCTCAGACCATGCGAGCTACCGCTCGGAAACACTCCGTTGTCGCTCAGAAACTTGACTCAATAACAACGAGTTGTCGAAATAAGAAGTCTAACATTTCGAACGATTACTGTTGACCCACCTCGGAGTTGAAGGATGGTTTCCCTGTTGATGTGTGCGGTGCTGCTGGCTCCAGAGGCCGCACAACCGCAACCGCAACCGACTTCGGAGCAGATTCGCTTCTTCGAGGCTAATGTTCGTCCGCTCCTTGCCGAGAAGTGTCTCAAATGTCACGGCGACAGGAAACAGTGGGGTGGATTGCGACTTGATTCGCGTGAGGCGTTGTTGAAAGGCGGCGAGTCGGGTGCGGCGATCATACCCGGCAATCCAGGCGAGAGCCTGCTGATCGAGCTGATCCGCGAGACGGACAAGGATGTTCGCATGCCGAAGGATGGGCAGCTCACCAGGCGACAGATTGACGATCTTGGCCGCTGGATCGAGATGGGAACACCGTATCCTGCTTCTACGACCGGCACTCAACACAAGCGCGATCCGAATCACTGGGCGTTCCATCCGCCAAAAGAACAGCCGTTACCTCATGTCAAGAACTCCAACTGGCCTCAAACGCCGATTGATCATTTCATCCTCGCCACGCTTGAAGCAGCTGGAATCACTCCGACACCGCGAGCGGACAGGCGAACGCTCATTCGTCGAGTCACGTTTGACTTGATCGGCCTCCCGCCGACGCCACAGGAGATCGACGCCTTCCTCGCCGATGAATCGCCGGGAGCGTTCGCGCGGGTCGTCGATCGGCTGCTCGCTTCGCAGGGGTACGGCGAGCGTTGGGGTCGGCACTGGTTGGATGTCGCGCGGTTCGCGGATTCAAATGGCTTCGATGAAAATGTCGCTCATGGCAACGCCTGGCGATAGCGTGACTATGTCGTCGAATCGTTCAACCGTGACAAGCCGTTCGATCGCTTTGTCATCGAGCAGTTGGCCGGGGACTTGCTTCCGTTTGACAGCGAAGCGCAACAGCACGAGCAACTAATCGCCACAGGCTTTCTCAGCATCGGCCCCAAAGTGCTCGCCGAGACCGATCAGGCGAAGATGCGAATGGACATCATTGACGAACAAATCGACACGACCGGGCGGGCATTCCTGGCCTTGACGTTCGGTTGTGCAAGATGTCACGACCACAAGTTCGACCCAATCGACACGGCGGACTACTACGGATTGGCCGGCATCTTCAAAAGTACGCTGACGATGACCAAGTACACGAAGGTTGCTGAGTGGCACGAGCACCTGCTGCCATCCGCCGAAGCGAAGGCGACGAAAGCCGACTTCGAGGCCAGGATTGCAGCGAAGAAGAAGGCGATCGCCGAACTGGCAGGCAGAGGAGATAGTGGGGCAGGTTTGCAACCTGCCAGGAACAAGCAACAGGATGACAAGGCCGGTTCCAAACCGGCCCCACAAATCGAAGCCCAGCTTAAAAAGCTGAAAGAGGAACTCGCCGCCCTGAAAAAGGAAGGTCCGAACCTGCCGTCAGCAATGGGAGTGACCGAGGACAAGATCGTCGACGTGGCGATCCACCTTCGCGGAGATCCATTGAAGCTGGGCGAAGTCGTACCGCGCCACGCGCCGCCGGTGTTGCGAGGTCCGCCTGCACCGAAGTTCAGCGACAAGCAAAGCGGCCGGCGCGAGTTCGCCGACTGGCTCGTTGATCCAAACCATCCGCTCACCGCGCGGGTCATCGTCAATCGCGTTTGGCGCTGGCACTTCGGCAAGGGGCTCGTCCGCTCAATCGACAACTTCGGCCTGCTTGGTGAACGGCCGTCGCATCCGGAGTTGCTGGATTGGCTCGCTCGCCGGTTCGTCGCCGACGGTTGGTCGATCAAGTCGCTGCATCGCATGATCGTGATGTCGAGTACGTATCAACAGTCAAGTAGCCGAAGTCGTGAGACTTCGGGCGAGAACGAAAGTCTCACAACTTCCGCTGCAGGCGACCCCGACAATCGTTTGTTCAGCCGTGCCGACGTGCGCCGCCTGGAGGCGGAGGCCGTCCGCGATGCGCTCCTGGCGACGAGTGGCCAGCTCGATACGACAATGGGCGGTTCGCTGTTGAAATTGAAGAACCGGGCGTACTTCTTCGATCACACATCGAAGGACTTGACGACCTACGACAGCCGCCGACGTTCGCTCTATTTGCCCGTTGTGCGCAACCACGTTTACAACGTATTTCAACTGCTTGATTTTCCTGACCCAGCCGTCACGAGTGGCGATCGCGCGACTACCGTCGTCGCGTCGCAAGCACTGTTAATGCTCAATAGCGACATCGTGATGCAAGCCGCAGGAAATTTCGCCGAGCGGTTGATTGCGGATGTGGACAACGATGACCTGCGGCTCACGCGACTTTACGCGATCGCATTCGGACGCCCACCGACTCCGGACGAACGACGGGCTGATTTGGCGTTCCTCAACAGGGTGGAGCAAGCACAATCCAACGGGAATACTGACATCCAGCGAAAGAAAGCGTGGTCAACACTCTGCCACGTTGTGTTGGCATCTAATGAGTTTTTGCATGTGAGATGAAGTAAGAATTGTCCCAAATGAATGAAGATAGCTCTCAATTCGGGTCGCTGGGGTCGAGCGCAGCAATGCTGTCACGCCGAACTCTCCTGGAGCGAACTGCGGTCGGATTCGGTTCGCTCGCGCTCGCATCGATGCTGGCGGACGAGTCGTCGGCTGACACACCTTCCGCCAATCCGCTCGCGGCCAAACCATCGCACTTTCCGGCTCGCGCGAAACGAATTATCTTTTTGCTGATGTCCGGCGGCCCGTCCCAGGTCGATACGTTCGATCCAAAACCACTTCTGACTCGTGATCACGGCAAGCCGTTTCCCTTCGCCAAGCCGCGCGTGCAATTCAACTCAACCAAAAACCTGCTGCGTTCGCCGTGGAGGTTTCGGCAGTATGGCGAGAGCGGTTTGTGGGTCAGCGAGTTGTTCCCGCACGTCGCCACGCGTGTCGATGACCTCTGCATGGTGCATTCGTGTTACGGCACCAACCCTTCCCACGGCGGAGCGATGATGAAGCTGCACACCGGCAGCGACAACTTCATCCGGCCAGGCATCGGCTCGTGGGTCAGCTACGGCCTTGGTACCGAGAATGCGAACCTGCCTGCTTTCGTCACGATCTGCCCCACGCTCGCATTCGGCGGCGTCAACAATTGGAGTTCGTCGTTCCTGCCAGCCGTTCACAACGGCACGGCGCTGGGCGATGCGAGCGTGCCATCGGAAAAAGCGCAGGTGAAATTCATTCAAAACTCGAAACTGCCGCGGCAGATCCAGCAATTGCAACTCGATCGGCTGAATGCGATGAATCGCAGGCATCTCAGGCAAAGCGGTGGCGACGCCTCTCTGGAAGCAAGGATCAACTCGTTCGAACTTGCCTTTCGCATGCAATCCTCGATTCCGCAACTCGAAGATCTGTCGCGCGAGACGCCAGCGACTTTGAAGCTGTATGGGATGGATGATCCCGGCACGGCGAACTTTGGCCGGATGTGTCTGCTCGCGCGTCGCTTCGCCGAGGCTGGCGTTCGCTTCATCCAGGTGACCCACAACGACGACAAAGTACAGTGGGATCAACACAACAACCTCAAACGTGATCACGAGAAAAACGCTGCCGAGGTCGATTTGCCAATCGCCGGCTTGCTCACCGACCTGAAGCAACGCGGCATGCTCGACGACACGCTCATTTGGTGGGGCAGCGAGTTCGGCCGCACACCCACCGCCGAGACAGAGGACGGCCGCGACCACAACCCCGAAGGTTTTACCATGTGGCTTGCTGGCGGCGGAGTGAAGGGCGGCTTTCGCTACGGCTCGACGGATGACTACGGGTACTACGCCGCGGAAAACAAAGTCCACATCCACGACTTTCATGCGACGATACTGCATGCGATGGGTCTGGACCATGAGCGCCTGACGTATCGCCATGCTGGCCGTGACTTCCGGCTCACGGATGTCGAAGGTAACGTGGTGCATGAGCTGTTTGCTTAGGAGTGTCATCATGTCATTCAGTCTTTCTCGCCGTGAGATGCTCGCAGTGGGCGTCAGCGGTCTCGCTGGGCTCGAAAGCCTACCTCTCTTCGCCAACAAACCAGACACTGAACTGGATGTCATCGACTGCCACACGCACTTCTACGATCCGACACGGCCCGGAGGCATTCCGTGGCCGGCGAAAGGTTCCCCGCTTTATCGCACGGTGCTGCCAGAACATCTGCGCGAGTTGAAACACTTCCGCCGTGTCACCGGCACCGTGATTGTGGAAGCAAGCGATCGCCTTGAAGACAACGCCTGGCTGCTGGGTCTGGCAAAAGACGACCCGTTTGTGGTTGGCATAGTCGGGCGGCTCGAGCCGGACTCCGCTGACTTCGCCAGACACCTGAAACGGTTTGCCGCCAATCCGCTGTTTCGTGGGATTCGAATTTCGACCAGTCTGCTTCACACGCTCCTTGACAAAGATAAGCTGGACGACCTGAAACTATTCGCCGCCCACGATTTGGCTCTCGACGTCAACGGCGGCCCTGAGACACCTGCCGAGCTTGCCCGACTGGCAAAGCGGGTGCCCGACCTGCGGATCGTGTTAAATCACATTGGAAATGTGAAGATCACGTCCAGCCCTCCTCCACGGGACTGGGTAAACGGAATCCGCGCTGCGGCAAAACACAAAAATGTATCCTGCAAGATCTCGGCACTCTGCTGGGCCGCCGCCGGGGGCGGAAAGAACGCGTCGCGGGATCTGGACTTCTACCGTCCCTACATCGACGTCGTCTGGAGAGCATTCGGCGACGATCGCGTCATCTACGGCAGTGACTGGCCCGCATCGGAAAACGCTGCCGATTATGCAACGCAGCAGCGCATTGTGATGCAGTACGCCTTTGATAGAGGTGATGATGTTACGCGGAAGTTCTGTTCCCTGAACGCGAAGCGCATCTACAAGTGGGTCGAACGCGACGGGCGCCGGTGACGGGCGCAGCCAACTGGCGGAAATCCGTGCAGTTCATCGATGGTGGTGTGTATGTGCTCGCGCGGTTCAATTAATGTGTGCAACAGGCTCAGAGCTGCGAGCGACAATCAATCGAATCGCTAAAGAGAGCAGTGTCAATTCGTCATGCAGCTTTTCTGCTGAACGATTTCACGAGCCCCGCGCGGACAACATCGGTTGGCGCAGGGTCAAAAAACTGAACCGACCGCAAAGCTCTTTGACAATCAGAGATGAGAGACAGAAATCGGCGCACTTGACAGGCTGTGAACTGCGTTGTCCAGAGTTCGAAGAGAGCTGGTTACCTCCAGGCCACCATAAAGGACTCGAACTTTTGCAAAGCATTGCTGTTTCACGACTTCCGGACTCGGGATGCGCGCGAGTCGTTACGAAGAGAGTTTGGCACGGGGAGCTCGTTTCTTTTCTGCCGAATAAAGCCAGACGATCCGATTCTCAGGGGCCTTCCGCCGGAACATAATCCGGGTTGGGCGGCATCATCCGGGCCGAGACATCGCTTCGCCAGTCGTGGAGCATCCGCCGCAGACGTGCCGCCCTGGCCGGCTCGACCTGGGCCAGGTCGTTCTGCTCACCGATATCCTCCTTGAGGTTAAAAAGCTGCACGCTGTGGTTCTCAAAGTACTCCAGCAGCTTGTAGTCCCCGGCCCGCACGGCACCCCCCGGGCTCTGCATGCCGTGGTTGCTGTAGTGCGGAAAGTGCCAGTAAATTGCCTCCCGCTCAAGGCTCCTGGCTCCCTTGACCAGTGGTGCGATGCTGACGCCATCGGCATGCTGGTCCGGCTGAAATGGCAAGCCGACCATCTCCAGGATCGTGGGATAAAAGTCGGTGCTGATCACCGGCACGTCACAAACCTTTCCCCGCCCTCCCTGGCCGGGCCAGTGGACGATCAACGGTTCGCGAATCCCCCCCTCGTAAAGCCAGCCCTTGGCACCACGAAGCGGCAGGTTCGATGTCGAAAAGGCCCGGTCCAGGCGATCCGGAGCAATCACCCGCTTGGGATTTCCAAGGTTTCCTCCGGACATGCCGCCGTTGTCCGAGAACAGGATCACGATCGTATTCTCATCCAGTTTCAATGCCCTGAGCCTGGCAAGCAGGCGGCCGAGACTTTCATCGACCGATTCGACCATGGCGGCGAACTGGACATTATCCTGGTGCTGCTTGATCTTGACGGTGCGATCGGGCAGCACACGGAAACCCGCCCAGGCAGGATCGAGCATACGGGCCGCGAGTTCTTCCCTCGATAACGGCTTCGCATCATCGGGGTTCCCCTCCAGGAGAAAGGCGGGGCCTCGGCGGGCTCGCCTCGAATTCATTTTCTCCTGGTACTTCTTTACCAGGTCCTCGCGGCCCTGGATCGGATCATGGACCGCGAAGTGGGACATGTAAAGGAAAAAAGGCTGATCCCTGCTTTCCTCGATAAACTTCTCGGCCACATCAGTCAGCCGATCGGTGAGGTATTCCCCCTCAATGTTCTCAATGCCATCGAGCTGAAACGGAGCGTGGTAGCCGGCCCTGGGCCAGCCCTTGTTCCAGCGGGGGACCTGGATATCAAATCCCTGCTGCAGGGGGCCAAAGGGATCCTCCCCCAGGTGCCACTTGCCAATGTGGGCCGTGCGGTAGCCATGTTCTTTCAGCGCCTCGGCAATCGTGACTTCCTCCAGCGGCAGCTGCTGGTGAATCTCTGCATTCTGGAGCTTCTGAAAGGGAAACTCCCGCCGGCCTGGTAACCAGTCGGTCAGGTGCAGCCGGGCAGGGTACTTGCCGGTCATGATACTGGCCCGCGTCGGGGAACAGACATGGCAGGTGGCGTAGGCCTGCGTGAAACGGACTCCCTGCTTGGCAAAGCGATCGATATGGGGCGTCTCGTAGAAACTGCTGCCGTAACACCCCAGGTCGCGCCAGCCCAGGTCATCGACCAGGAAGAAGATCACGTTGGGCGGACGATCGGCCGCCCGCAGGGCGGCAGGCACCAGCGCGAGGACCATGCTTACCATGACGAAGAACCGGATCGCGGCTCGTCTCATAAACTGTTCCTAGAAAAGAGGAGGACAAAGTCCACACAGCGGCCAGGTGCTTACCTGCCGTCAATGTTCTCGCGGATCTCGGCATCGCTGGGGCTTGGTGACGGGCAGCCTTTTTCCGGTACCTTCACGTGCGCTGTCCAGAGGATGGCATTGAGCACGACCTTGCGAAAATTATTATCCTGCCAGCTGACATGATTGTGCGCGCCGGTAAAGCCAAAGCCCCGTCCTCCACCAGGACGCTGGTAAGCCCAGGCAACATGCTGTTTTTCGCCGGAGGTGACTGCCTTGCGGACTGTTGGATTGCCACTCCGCGCCCCGTCCGCCCGCCGCAGTGTCTCCAGCGGCGGCAGATCCGAGAGGATCGGTGTGACCCCCTTCATCTTCTCGACAAACCGCATGTGGTAATACCATTCATCGTTGATGCTAAACGGCTCCACACCGTTGGCAATCGGGTGATCGGGAAAGTCCTTGAACTTTGGCGTCCAGTGCGGGTTCACCGACCAGTCCAGGTCACAGAAGCCCCCCATCCACTCGAGAAACTTCTTTCCCGGCTTGCCCTTCTCGGCCTCGGTCGCCCAGTGGATCATGACCACACCGGCTCCCTTCTTCATCAGGGCGTCAAACTCGTCCAGGTGTGGCTTGACCACATGGCCACTGTGGCCGGTACAGAAAATCACCACCGTGGCTGCATCCTGGAGAATCGACTTGTCACGTGGGTACCCGTAGTGCGGCACCAGGACCGCCTCCACATCCAGGCCTGACCTGTTCAGTGCCTGGGCAAGGATCATGTTCCCCGCGCGATGCTCGTGATGCATCTGGCCGTGGCTGGGCGACCCGGAAATAAAGACGACCTTTGCTTTTTCCGCCGCACTCCCTGAACCGGCAAACGACAGAACGAGACCCAGCATGAGAGCAACAGGGACTCCAGAAACACGTGTTCGAATTCTGTTTGGCTGTGTCATGGACAAGCTCCGTGATGTTGTCGTTCTCGTACTGCCCCGTGAGGACCCTGGGGAATTCAATCCGCCCTCAGTTCGTCGAGTTGAACGGTCTTTTTAATTATGACCTTTCCATCGACATCCTGCACGCCAAGTGTCACCTGGGGGTCCCGTCGTTTCCAGTCAATCTGGATGGCGCCGAAGTTCTCCTTGTGATACGTGGTCGGATCGGCCCGGTACCTGTTCTCCGTGGGAGTCCCACGGGAATGGAGCTGGTTAAAGCTGCTGGAGGTAAGATCGTAAATCGGGTAGGGCGTCTTTTCGGTTGTCATCGAGAGTTCCGACCAGTGGCGGTCCCCGCTAATCACCAACACGCCTTCGGCCCTCGTACTGGCAACCAGGTCAAACAGCCGCTGCCGCTCATGCGGCAGGTTCGACCAGGTCTCCTGGCCGGCCGCCTCCGAAATGCACTGGATACTGGAGGCGATAATCCGTACGTCCGCCGGCCGGCGAAGTTGTTCTTCAAGCCACGTCCACTGGGCCTCGCCCAGCATGGGAATACTCCTGTCATCACTGGGATAGTACGGCCCGCCCACCCGTCGTTCACCTTTCACAAGCGGGCCGCGAAAGTAGCGGGTGTCGAGCAGGATCACCTGCAGCCTTTTGCCCCGGGGACCGTAAACGTGGGCGTCGTAGACACCGGCCCGTGAGCGGCGGGGGGAACCGGCTGCGTCACCCCAGAAATCCAGAAAGATCTGCTGCGACTCCACTCTCTTCGCGTAATCCGCTCCCGCATCATTCGCCCCGTAATCATGATCATCCCAGGTCGCCAGCACCGGGCAGCTCTCCAGCAGGCGGGCGAATCCCGCGTTGGCCCGGAGCGTGCCGTACTTGGCCCGCATCACGTCCATATCGGTCGTGTCCCCATAGATGTTGTCACCCAGGAAGATAAACAGCTCCGGGTCTTCCTGGAGAATAGTCTTGAAGATCGGCATCGGCCGGTCCTGCTTCACACAGGAACCGAACAGGATATGTGAAACCGGTGGTCCACTCCTGTGAACAATCCCGGCAACCCGGCCCTGTTTCTCCTGGGCCACAGCATCCGTGATCGTGATGGGACCTGCCACAAGGAGAACCAGGAAGAGTGCTGAGTATTTCATGTCTTTTATCCCCGGATGAGAGAAACTCCTGTACCAGATTCACAATTTACAAGCCGGGCCAGCGATCGTGCCAGGGCTGGACCTGCTCCAGCGCCCGGGCCACGCGGAGGACCGAGCGATCATCAAACCGGCGTCCAATGACCTGCAGTCCCACCGGCAGGTTCTCCTCGCTCCAGCCCGCCGGAACGCTGACCGCCGGCTGGCCAGTCAGGTTGATTGGATAGGTGAACTGCGTCCACTGCAACTCCCCCTGTGGCTGCCCGGGAAAGGGATCGGCGTTGTCCTGGCCAACCGGGAAGGGAAGTACCGGAAGCGTGGGAGTCAGCACAACATCAAATGTGTCATAAACCTTACGGACCTCGTGCCAGAATTCATTTCTCCCTGTCAGCGCATCGCTGTAATCAAGACCGGTGAGCTTGACCGCCTCCTCCACGCACACGCGCAGGCCCGGGTCCAGCAGGTGACCCTGCGCCTGCAGGACCCTCCCCAGCCGGGCGGCACTGCCACCGTAGAAAAACACCTTCCAGGCTTCATAAGGGTCCTTCCAGTCGAGCTCGACCTGCTCGACCACGGCACCCGCCTCGGCCAGCCGCATCGCAGCCTGCTCGCAGAGCCTGGCGACCTCGGGGTCCACCGTGGCAAAACCCATCTCCGGGCTGTAGGCCAGCCGCATCCCCTCGATACCACGGCCGATCTCGGCAACGTAATCCACATCCTCAGCCGGAAGCGAATCCGGATCACGATCGTCCGGCCCGGCCAGCACGTTCAGCAGCAGCGCCGAGTCCTCAACCGTACGCGTCATGCCCCCCACATGCCGAAGCGATCCCACCGAGACACCCGGCCAAGTGGGAATCCGTCCGTAGGATGCCTTCAGACCGACCAGTCCACAAAAAGAGGCTGGAATACGGAGCGAGCCACCCCCGTCGGTACCGATTCCGATCGGGCCCAGTCCGGCCGCTACCGCTGCCGACCCTCCCCCGCTGGAGCCCCCGGGGGTAAGGTCCAGGTTCCACGGATTTCGAGTCATGCCAAAAACAAGATTATCGGTCACCCCCTTCCAGCCAAACTCCGGCGAATTCGTCCGGCCGAGAATAATCGCTCCGGCATCCCTGAGTCTCTCTATGAGAGGAGCATCCTCACCGGTCACGTCATGCTCCTGCAGCCTGGAGCCGAACGTTGTACGAGAATCCCTGACGTAGAGATTGTCCTTGATGGAAAGCGGTACGCCATGAAGCGGGCCAGGCTGCTCGCCACGTGAGAGCTGGTCATCCGCCTCACGGGCTGCCTCACGGGCCGAGTCCGCCATCAGCGTACAGTAGGCATTCAGCTGTGGATTCACCAGTTCGATGCGGTCCAGGACCGCGTCGGTCACTTCAACGGCCGAGACCGATTTCTCCCTCACCGCCTGGGCCATCTGCGTCGCGGAGAGGAAACAGAGCTGCTCGTGCACAACATGTCTCCTTATCCGGCAGCCGCTTACTTGCCACCTGACACGCCAAATGTCATTGCCGACCAGAAGCTCTCCCAGTCGGCCTCTTCCGGCTCCTCGCAGCGGCGGAGATAGACCAGCCGCACGATCCACTCACCAGCATGGTCGATTGGCAACTCCACCTGTCCCTCCGCATCGGTACGGGCTCGATGGATGGTGACCTTCTTCCTGCCCCGCCGCCCCATCGCCGCGACCTGCACATCGGCCAGTGGCTTGGACTCGAAGAGCACCTGCACCGGAAGTGCCGTCCCCGGCTTGACGGTGGATGGATCGGCCAGCGGGAGAATCTCCAGCCTGTGTCCCAGCTGTTTTTTCCAGGTATCCCCGCCAACCCCGTCCGCCAGCAGCAGTGACTTGAGGTAACGCCTGTACCGTTCACTGGCCGGCTTGTTGGCTTCACCGGACTCCTTGCGGAGCTGGATTACCTGGGTCAGTCCCTCGTGCTCAAGGTAATGGTGAAACTTCTCGGCTTCCATCTCGATCATCGACCAGTCGCGCTGGAGTGACAGCAGGTAGGCACCTGGCTGCTGAAGTTTCAGTTCCACAAGTGGTTTCTGCCCATCTTCCTCCGACGCCAGAAGGTCCACTGACTCACCCCGGGCATGATGCAGCTGGAATCCCACCGTCTTTGACTTTTTCAGGGTCCGCTCGATTTCCGCATCAAACTCGTCCCCCACAAGCAGCCGAACCGGTACTGGCTTTCCGGCAGAGGGTCGGTAATTCTTGGGGGCCAGCCAGTAATCATGGGCCGCGGCCGATTCCACCAGCAGGGCACACAAGAGGAGAGTGATGATTCGCACCATGATCAACCATCCTTCACAAAAAGAGACAACGAGATCGACTCAGAGTATCCCTGATCCGATGCCGGCAGTCAAAACTCCAGCCTCGTCATAAGAAATTGGATAGGGGGAAAAGACGAAAAAGCATAGGATGGGATTGGGAGTCAACGGCTCCCGATCTCAAAGAACCGGGGCCCCTTTCACGTTGAGTGCTGTATTCATGCCAGGCCAGCCAACCGATAGCCCCCAGACCGTCGCTGGCGACCCGGAGGCGACGTCGTGGCGGGCCACCGTGATTGCCTACATCCTGCTGGCCTGCTTGACCCTGGTCTTCTTTCACCAGGCCACGTTTTCCGGCAAGAGCATCAATAACTTCGACAGCGCCGCGATCTATGTTCCACTCCATGTCGAAAATGCACGCCTGCGGGCTGCCGGGGAGATTCCCCTGTGGAATTCCCATGCGCTGCTGGGACTTCCCACGCATGCGGAAAACGAGCTCAGTGGCGTCTACCCACCCAGCCTGGTCTTCAACCTGGTTGGCGACACCTCGGCAGCCTACACCAGCTACCTGCTGATCCACTACCTGCTCGCACTGGCCGGCATGATGTACCTGGCCTCGGTCGTGGGTGCCAGGCTCCTTGGTCAGACGGTCGCCGCACTCACCTTTGTCCTGGGAGGGACCTTCGTTGGAATCACCTATATCGCGGCCCTGATGACAACCGTCGCCTGGCTCCCCTGGATCCTCGGCCTCCAGCTGCGGGCACTTGAAACGCGACGCTACCGCCCGGTCCTCATCGCCGGCGTCCTGCTGGCCCTGCAGACATCGGGGGCCCATCCTCAGGTCAGTTTTTTCACGCTCCTGGTCCTGCTGCTTGCCATGCTTCATGAGTTTCGCTTTCGCAGGGGTCGCAAGGGAGCTGTCTTTGCTGTCAAGGCGACCGGCCTGGTCCTGTTGGTGGGACTGGGGCTGGCGGCACCCCAGGTGCTGTACTGTATCGAGTTCATTTCCAGCAGTCCCCGGTGGCAGGGCCTGGGGGCCGAGCAGCAACTGGTCGGGTCACTCCCCCCGCAGTATTTTCTCCAGCTGCTTGTCCCCAACCTGATGGGAACAAGTACTGATGTCTCCTACTACCTGTGCGAAATGCGGACCTATTTTGGCATTCTCGCACTCGGACTGTTGGCCTGGGGCTGCCGGGCAGAAAGCCGTTTCCGGCCGTTCTTGCTGGTTGCCCTGGTCATCTCCATCCTGCTTGCCCTGGGCCGGTTCGGTGGCATCTACCTGCTGCTGGTGCACCTGCCTGGATTCCAGCAAATCCACAACCCGTCACGGTTCCTGTTGATCCTGGCCCTGGTCGGTTCCACCCTGGTCGGCCTGGGTGCCGACCAGCTCCTGGGCCACTGGTCGGCAAGGAGTCTCTGGCGTTCACCCACTGCCAGGATCTACGGGGTCCTGGCAGTCGTACTGCTGGTTCTCGGTGTCGCAGCGATCACGGCATCGCCGGACGGCAGCCTGCACGGGTTTTACCGGCAGTTGCTCCATCTCGGCATGCAAGGAGATAACTGGGGCACTCCCGACCAGCTGGCGGCTTTCGGTCGCTGGTCCCTGCTGGCGGCCGGCTGGTGCTGCGGCTGCCTGGCCCTCCTGCTACTGCTGGCAAGGCAGGTTCGCCGCCCGGTGGTCGCCAGCTGCCTGCTGCTACTGCTGGCAGCGGACCTGTTCATCTCCAACCAGATCCTTCCCTTCGGTCCACCCGGGTACTACCGGGAAACTCCAGAACCGATTGCCTGGCTGCAGCAACAGCCGGGAACATGGCGTGTGGCGGCGGTCCCGCCCGCCACCGACAGTATCGTTTCCCCCGATCTAACCTACCTGCCGTCGAATGTTGCAGCGCTGTTTGAACTGGATGCGCTAAACTACCACACCGCCTCACGGCAACAGGTCTTCAACCAGTTCTTCGGCGATTCCATCAACCCGATGCTCAACACCTCCCCCAGGGAACTTGGTGTTTTTAATGTCCGGTTCCTGGTCCTTGGCGAGGCGGTCCCCGAGCTCGCCGACCAGCTTCGATTTGAACAGGGGGAGTGCCGAATCTACGAGAACCCGGACTGGCAACAGAGGATCTCCGTGCGGGAAGACTACCGCGTCGTTCCCCAGACCCTGATGGCCATCAAGGATGAACTGAACTCCGAGGATTTTGACCTCCACTCGTCAGTTCTCCTGCACGAACAACCGGGCCCCTTCCTGGACGGAGCCCCCGCAGACGTCGACGATGCCACGCTGGAAATCCAGTCCACCAGCGCCCGATCGATCGTCCTGCAGGTGGAACTCCCTCGCCAGGCGATCCTCGTTGTCAGCGACCTGCATTACCCGGGCTGGACGGCCACCTCCAACGGACGCCCGCTTCCGGTGCTGGTGACCAACGGCCTCACTCGGGGGCTGGCACTGGGACCAGGCAGGCACGAGATCACCTGGAATTACCGTCCCGCCAGTTTTTACCAGGGGTATTTCCTGACCCTGTCGGTCCTCTTGTTCCTGGCCACCTGGGGGCTGGTGATTCGATTCAAGAGCCGCCAGCCACCACGCCCCAGGGGGAAGAAGCGCAAGCGAAAACGTCGCCTGCCCGGCAGGGAAGCCTGAAACTCCCAGCTGGTATCCAACGCGATGTCCTAGCCGCGGGCAAAGAACAGCCAGTCGGTCCGCTTCTGGTCAATCAGGCGGTTATCATGGCTCACCGGTTCAACACGGACCTCCTCGAAGACGTCGGCCAGCGCCTCGGCAAACGGGGAACTCTCGGCGTAGGACCAGACTGCCAGGACGCCACCCGGGGCCAGGTGCCGGCGGGCCGCCAGCAGGCCCTCGCGGGTGTAAAAAGAACTGCTCGGCTCGGCCAGGCGTTCATCCGGCGAGTGATCGACGTCCACTAGAACCAGGTCGAACAGGTCACCAGGAGGCCCGGCAAGCCGCTGGTAAACATCGTCCTGGCTGATCACCAGCCGCTTCTCGCTGGTGAGTTCCGCAGAAAGCGGGACCAGGCCGGACTCGAGCCAGCCAATCACCTGTGGCAGCAGTTCCACGACCTCCAGGCGGCTGACCCGGTTCGAACGAAGTGCTTCCCTCGCCGTGTACCCCAGCCCGAGTCCGCCGACCAGGACCTGCAGATCCCCCCCGTCATGCATCTCCAGTGCGATTCGCGAGAGGGCCTCTTCCGAATCGGTGTAGAGGCTGCTCATCAAAAACTCATGGTTCAGTGTCACCTCGGTCACGATCGTACCGGGCTCCGAGAGCAGTTCACGCCGCCGCAGGCAGAGCATCCCCAGCGGACTCTCCTCGTAAGCCAGGATCTCGAGATTTAGTTTGGACATGGCACAACAGCCTGTCGGGGCCTCCCCTGTCAGGAACCAGAGGGTGATCTACAGGAACCAGCATACACGAAGATTGTCCCTGGCATTCAAGCTGCAAAGATGGTTCCCGCCTGCGCCAGCCATTAGACTGTGACCTGACCGTGCGACCGTGTCCTCCTCTCTCCATTCAAGGAACACATCCATGCTGGGCCGATCTTTTCTTTCTTCGCTTTTTCCTGCCATCGTTCTTTCACTCTTCGGCTGTTTCACTCCGACCCCGGCATCGGCCGAGATTACCCATTCCTTCCTGGGCCTGGGCAAGGCGAACCAGGCCGTGATCGTGGCCGAGGACGGCACGGTCGAGTGGAAATTTGAAATGCCGGCCAGTGATGGCTGGGTGCTTCCCGGTGGCAACGTGCTGCTGGCACTTTACCCGACCGAGGGATTTCCAGGCGGGGGCGTGGTGGAAGTCGAGCGGGAATCCAAGAAGATCATTTTCCAGTACAAGGGACAGCAGAAGGAAATCAGCACGGTGCAGGCCCTTTCCAGGGGGCGTTTCCTGGTGGCCGAACTGGGGCCTGAACCTCGTGCGCTGGTGATTGACCGCAATGGAGATATCCTGAAAAGCACTCCGCTGCAGTGCCAGACCAGTAATTTCCACATGCAGACGCGGATGTTGCGGGTCCTGCCCAGCGGCAACTACATCGCGCCGCACCTTCTGGATTTTGCCGTCAAGGAATACGACCCCGACAGCGGCAAGGTCCTTCGCAGCTTTCCCACCGACGACCGGGGTCGTGAAAAGCGTGACTGGCCATTTACCGCGATCCGGCTCAAGGATGGCAACACACTGATCGGCTGCACCAACGGCAACCGGATCATCGAGGTCGACGCTGACGGGAAAATTGTCTGGAGCGTCTCCAACGAGGACATCGGCGAGAATCTCTTCGATGATGCCTGCGGCGCCCAGCGGCTGCCCAACGGCAACACGGTGATCACCAGCTACCACAGCAGCGGAAACCGGGTCAAGCTTTTCGAGGTGACGCGTGAGAAGAAGGTGGTCTGGCGGTACTCGGGAATGGAACATGGCTTCCACCACTTCCAGATCCTCACGACCAACGGCAAGCCGCAGAAAGCAAACACGCTCAAGTAACAGCCATCCAGGTCCAGGGGCCAGCAGTTACTTGAAACGAAAGCCGTACAGGTCCGCATCCTGTACCAGGATGTAGAGCCTGACGGTCTTTCCCATCAACGATTCGATTTTCGCCTCGTTGAAGACCACCTGGTGCTCGATGCTGTCGACCTGGACCGACTGGCAATCATCAAAATGAAAGCCTTTTTCCAGGTGGGTGTTCCCCCAGCGATCCATCACCATGTAATGCGGCAGGTGCGCCTCGAATTTCCAGCCACCCTCCGGATGGGCAATCGGCCTGTCAATGCCGATCCCGACCCGAACCTCTCCCCGCCCACCATCCACGTTCAGTTGCAGGGTTTTCCCGGTCACTTTGAGTGGCTTGGTAATCAGGATCCGGGGACGTGTTCCCGCCGTCAGGCTGACATAACGGTTGTGCTTCTGCACGTAGAGTGCTCCCTGGGAATAACCAACCCGGTCACGGTAATTGCGGCGAAAACCAAGGTGATCCTGGTTACTGACCGTACAGTAAAACCAGTCCTCATCCCCCATTCTCAATGGCGGACAGTCGATCCGGACCTGCCGGTCATAGCTCTCCTCCTCGGTGCCATGCGAAATCCAGGCTTCGCGGCTGACCGTCCGGTCCCACGTGCAACCTCCATCGCGACTGGTGACCACGCGGACCTCCATGGTCCCCCGGCCGGTATTCGTGCCGATCACTCCACGGCTCTCGGTACTGGGATGGGTATCATCCCCGATAAACCAGTAGGCAAAACCAAATACGATCCCCTCCATGTGGACACCCATCAGGCCGTAGACCTCGTGAAAGTAGCGAGGATCTGTCGAGTCATGGGCATCAGGGTAGAGGTAGTGCTGGAGCTTCCAGTTCTTCAGGTCAGCGGTCGCATAGCGTCCACCGACCCGGGTCGGCGGGTGGTTGGGCGCCTGCCGCAGGGCGACCCATTCCTGGTGCATCTCATCCCAGTATTCCAGCGTGTTGTAGTAACTCGGCTTGTATCCACCGGAATCCACGAGTTTCGACTTCCAGTCAGGATCCCCGAGGATATCAGGAGGCTCGGCAGCAAAAGAGACATTGGATGGAGCACCATAGTTGGTAGAGATGGTGAACCGCATCGCAGGATCCCGCACGTTCCCGTGTAACCAGAGGTCACGCGGATGGCCAAAAGGGACGAGGTTATTGAGGTTCGTCTTTCCCTTGGTCATGGGGTAGGGAGGCCAGATGGTACGGTCGATTTCAGCGGGTCCGTCCACCAGCTTGAGGTGTGGTTTTTCCCAGTGGATTCCATCCTCGCTGATCGCATAGGCAACCAGGCTGGTGTACTGGGGATGGTCAAACCGGAGCGGCCTGTTGCCACGCTGCAGGGGCCAGTGCGCCCGGTAATACATCTCGTACCTGCCATCCTTGCGCTTCCCGACATAGAGTGGCGCCGTGCCTATTCCCTCCCAGGCCTGGTCGGCCGGCAAGACAACGCCCCGTGGGCGAGGATGACGTACGACCCGGCGGAAACCTGTACTGCGAGTTATCACGTGGTCATCCAGGAAAAGCTGCCAGGCAGGCTCCCGCTGGGGACCGGCCTGCTGATCCGGCACAACGGACTTGAGTTCTTCCGTCAGGCCAGAAGTCGAGAGCAATATTGCCACCAGAATACCGGTCATCTCACGCATCATCTTCTCCTCTAACAAGGTGACTCATTGAATTCCAGGGTCTGAAAAAAGACGGGCCTGTATTGTAGCTGGCCGGAGAACGCAAACCCATCTATCCGGCAACGGCATTTTATTGAGTGACCAGCAGGAGCAGATTATGATAATGCGTCACCGCCTCCCAGAACCCATTGCTGAAAAGGGACTCCCATGCGGACATTCCTCGCCCTGACGTTTATCATCGCCTGCAGCCACGTGCGCCCGGTCAGCGCTGCCGGGGAAATCACCTGGCGGGGTTCGGGCAGGGGCGGTGCGGTCGCCTCGGGACGCGAGGAAGCAGTTGCCGCCGGGCTGTCACTTCTTGAGCAGGACGGGAACGCGGCCGATGCGGCAGCGGCAACCCTGCTGGCCCTGGCCGTGACCGATTACGGCCTGTTCGCCATGGGGGGCGAGGTTCCGCTGCTGATCTACGATGTCCGAAAACGGGAAGTCAAGGTGCTCTCTGGGCTGGGACGGGCACCGCTGGATCCGGAGGCCATCAGGTGGTACTACGACCATGGCATTCCCTCGGGAGGGAACATGAAATCGGCACCCACACCGGGCGCCGTGGACCTCTGCGTGACACTGCTGAAACTCTATGGAACCGCCTCCTTTGAACAGGCGGTCACCCCGACGCTCGCGCTGCTCGACGCGGGGGGAGACGACTGGTACCCACGACTGGCGATCACACTTCGCAAGCTGGTCGAGGCGGAACGGACATGCCCGGGAAGCCGGGAGGACAAACTGGCCGCTGCCCGGGATCGCTTTTACACGGGCGACGTGGCCGACGAACTGGTCGCCTGGTACCGCGAGACGGGTTCTTTTCTCCGCCAGCGCGACCTGGCAGCCCAGGTGACCCGCGTGGAGGACCCGGTTTCGGTGAACTATCGCGGGTACACGGTGCACAAGTGCGGCCCCTGGACGCAGGGCCCCTATCTCTGCCAGTCGCTGCGACTGCTCGAGGGTCACGACCTGCAGGCCATGGGCCACCTCTCGGCGGATTACATTCACGTGGTGACCGAGTCACTCAAGCTCGCTTTCGCCGACCGGGATGAATACTACGGGGACCCGCTGTTTACCGATGTGCCGCTTCGCCGCCTGCTCTCCAGTCGATACACCAACCGCCGCCGCAGCCTGATCGACATGCAGTCTGCCTCGCTCCAGCGGCGTCCTGGTGACCCCGGTCGGATGCAACCCTTGCTGACCCGGGAATCGCTGGAGGAATCCAGGGCCAACATTCCCGTCCAGGACACCACCACCTGCGTGGTCGCCGACCGTTTTGGCAACCTGGTGGCCGCTACCCCCAGCTGTAACCTGCTCTCGAACAAGCCCGGCCTCTCGGGCGTCAACCAGGGGAATCGCCTCCGCAGCCTGAATACCACGCCCGGTCATCCCAACCGGATCGAGCCGGGCAAGCGGCCCCGTATCACGCTTACCCCCACGCTCGTCACACGCAACGGCAAGCCGGTGGTCGCCATCAGCGTGGCAGGTGGCGACCTGCAGGACCAGACGACCCTGAACCTGATACTGAACCACGTGGAATTCGGCATGCTGCCGGAGGAAGCCTGCACGGTGTCCCGGTTCCAGACAGGGCATCACCAGGGATCATTCGATCCCAATCCAGACCGGGATGCGGCCTTCGGCCAGGCCGGCAGCCTGCAGGTTCATAGCGGCGTGACTGCAAAGGTCCAACAGGAGTTGACCAACCGGGGGCACAAGCTGCGGACCACCTCCGGCGCGATCGGCTATCCGGTGATGATCTACATCGACCAGCAGACGGGGATCATTCATGCCGCCGGGGATCCGACCGTGATCAACAACGGCCGCGACCGGGGCCGCCACGCCGCGGCACTGGAGTAAGCAGAGAATGACCTGAGCCTGGGATCTGGCCTTGCGGACTACATCCGTTATGCCGGGCAGGTTATAGTCACAGGCAACCAGACGCAGGCATCTGGATCTCACAATTTCAAGGCCAGACAGGAGCGGACACATGGCAAGCGGCGAGCGAGTCATTAACGTCGCCATCATCGGTGGCGGCATGTTCTTTGACGATATCATCGGGCAGACTTTCAAGGACTTCCTCCGCGGTGGGATCGCAGGGTCGCTGACCAGCATCGGCATGAGCCACCTGGCCAGCGCCGTGGCCGACGTGGAGATCCGCGTCTCGGCCGTCGGCACACGCAGTGAACAGAGTGGCACTGCCGGGCGCATCGTGGACTGGTTTGCCGAGGATTTCCCCGATGCCGGGATCGACGCCTGTTACGGGGAAACGGTCTGGCAGGAGATCCTGGAAAAGCACAAGCCGGACGTGCTGTTTGTCGCCACGCCCGACCACCTCCACGCCCAGCCGATCCTGGACGCCCTGCAGGCCGGCTGTGATGTAATCACGGAAAAGCCTCTCTGCCTGACCACCAGCGAGGCGGACCAGATTATCCGTACCGCCCGCGAGGCGGACCGCATTGTGGCAGTCGACATGCACAAGCGCTACGACCCCTTCGTCCGCGAGATGATGCTCAAGGCCCCGCAGGCATACGGTCCGATCAACCGCGTCCGAACCGTGCTGGAAGAGCCACTGGAGGTGAGCACCGAGATCTTTGCCTGGGCCGAGCAGAGTAACCCGTTTGCCTATGTCGGCTGCCACTGGCTCGACGTGGTTCACCATTACATGAAGGTGCGTCCCGTCTCGGTTTTTGCCACCGGCCAGAAAAACCTGCTGATGGGCTGGGATCAGCATCACCAGGAAGTGGCCCAGCGGCGCGGCGCCGATCCTTCCTCCTTCAAGCGGCAGCATGGGATCCAGACCTGGGACAGCGTGGACGTCGCCGTCACCTACGACAATGGCATGCGGGGCGATTACAACAACAACTGGATCAACCCGGCCGAGTTCGAGGGGGCGGTGAACCAGGAGATCGAGCTTTACGGGATTTACGGCCGCGGCATTGTCGACCAGCAGGACCGTGGCTTTCGCGAGGCGATCATCGGGGACGGTTCCCGCACAAGGAATCCCTCCTTCGGTGGCCGCATCCAGCACGAGGGAGGCGAGCTGGAGATATTTGGTTACGGGAAAGCCTCGATTGCCGCGGGCCTTTTGGCCATCATCCGTCGCCGCGTGCTGGGCGAAACGCTGGACCAGATCGGCGACTCCTACCCCACCGACGCGAGCCAGCGGGACGTGGTCCAGGTGATCGAGGCCGCCTCGATCGTGGCGGAGAAAAACTACCTGCACTTCCAGGCCGGCCGCGGAACACCCGTCACGGCGCTGCTGGATGAATCGGGAATCCAGATCATCGAACCCTGAGATCAGGGCTGGATAACAAACTCCAACATCCCATGGGCACGGCGCAGCGCCCGCTCAACGACTTCTGGCTGATCGGCCCGGGCAAAAAGAAAGCCCAGGTACTGGGAACCTTCCGGCAAGGGCACGAGCTGCTGTCCCAGGTGCGAAGTGATCGTCAGATCATCGATCCCGGCAACCCCCCTGGCATCCTCCAGTCCGCGGATTTCCTCCAGTCGGCCTGCGGCGGGAATCGGGATCATCATCACACCGGACGCGCCGGACTGCCGTGCCGGCAGTTCCACCTCCTGGTCGACCGCATGCCGGATGATCAGCTCCTCCAGCGACAGGCCGCTGCCAAACGTCAGCAGCCTTGAACAGAGCCCACCGATCGAACGGCCATGAACTTCCAGGACAACCGGACCGTCAGCAGCCAGCCGCAGTTCCGCATGCACCGGTCCGTCGCTGAGGCCCAGCGCGCTGGCTGCCTGCTGGACAGATGCCGTAATATCCTGCTGGATATTGTCAGCCAGGACGGAGGGAGTCAGGTAAATCGTTTCCTCAAAGAAGGGGCCCTCCAGGGCATCCGGCTTGTCAAACAGGGCCAGAACCTGCAAGGTTCCGCCGGTGAGGATTCCTTCCAGGGCAACTTCCGGCCCATCGACATACTGCTCAACGAGGAACTCCCGCATTCTCTCGCCATCCTGGCAGTCAAGGATCGCTTCCAGGCGGTCAACACGGCTGACAAACTGGTCCGGATCATCGGCCCGCATGACTCCCTGGCTGGCCGCCAGCGAGAGCGGTTTGACCACACAGGGATATTCCACCCGGGCAGCCAGGTCCGCTCGATCCTCGTCCAGGCTCCAGAGGCAATACCGGGGTGAGGAGACCCCGGCCTGCTCAAACAGCTGCCGCATCAGGTGCTTGTCCTCCGCCGCCGCCGCGGACTGAACCGAGTTGTGCCTCAGTCCCAGTACCTCGGCGATCGTCGCAGCCACAACAACCACCTGGCTGTCCACCGGCACGACGGCATCGATCGGCCAGTCCCGCGAGAATTCCAGCGCCGCTGACGCAGCCCCCTGCGGATCCTGGAAATTGAGCGTGAGCAGGGCAGATGGGTTGAGATGTTCAAGCGTGTTGGGTTGCTCGGAGGCGACGGTCACCTCCACCTCCAGCTGGTGGGCAGCAGACAAAAATGCCTCGGTGCGGTAGGTCGTTGTCGGCAGCAGCAGCAGCACCCGCGACATGACCGGCATTACTTCTTGGAGGGAGTGTAGTAAGGATTTCGACCTGCCGCATGATCCGTCACATCGAGTATATCGCCCACTCCCGGTACGGCAGCCCGGATCGCATTCTCGATTCCGAATTTCAAGGTCACATCCGCCTGTCCACAGCCCTGGCAGCCGCCACCCATCTGGATATAGACGGTATTATCCTGCACGTTGATCAGGCTGATCATACCGCCGTGGCTGGCCACCGAGGGATTGATATCCTTGTCAATGACATCCTGGACCCTCTCACGGATCTCGTCGCTACTGGGAAGACTCTGGCGGGCTGCATCCGAGACGGCAGGCTCCCCGGATGCCAGGTGTTCTCGAATTGCCGCCCCTACCGTGCGTCCGATCACCTGCCAGTCGACATCCGCCGTCTTGTTGACTGTCAGCTGGTTATGAGAAACCACCACTCGGGAAACACCCTCGATGTCAAACAGACGCTCGGCCAGGGACGATCCCGCGGCCGCTTCCTTGTCCATGAAAGCGAACGACTGGTTGGGATAGATATCCTCGCTGATAGTAAAGCGGCAGCTTGCATCGGAGACCGGTTCCGCCGTAATGGAAATATCGCCCTCTGCCATGCCAGGTTCTCCTTCGCTCAGGGTATCCAGGGTTTCACGAAATGCCTGCCGGCCCATGACTGGCTGCTGGCACGTAAAGTTCTCGCAAATATAGATTGTAACAATTTCGTCCTGCTGGTGCTTGCCAGCAAACACACCCTTCAGGTTAACTGATTTCACGTCATCTGCCGATGCCGACCAGGCGACAACCCGGTTGGGCAGAAAGCATTGTCGCAGGTCCTGCAGCACCCCCGCGGCTTCCGTATTGTCCCTGCCTCCCAGGATAACGATTTCCGGGGTCGGCCCCAGCTTCATGTCAAGCACGTTTAAAAGCTGGGCGCCACCGATCGCCGACCGCTGCATGACACCGGTGCCCTGGCGAAGGACATCCCAGGCAGCTTCCAGGAAAACCGTGTTTCCAGAGAGCTTTCCCAATCGCAACAGTGCCATGCCAACCATGGAATTGCTACTGGGGGTGGCATTGTCAAAGATCTCCTTGTTCCGGGCAATCAGTTTTTCATGATCATTGGCCGTGTAGAAAAATCCTCCCTCCTCTGGATCATGAAACTGTTCCATGATGATCTCGCCAAGCCGCACGGCCTGGTCAAGCCAGTCTTCATCAAAGTCTGCCTCATAGAGCGTAACCAGGGCATTCACCAGGTTGGCATAATCGTCAAGGAAGCCGTCAATCCTGGCCTCCCCTGTTCGCCAGCTGTGAAGCAGCCGTCCATCCTGGCGACACATCGTCTCCAGCACGAACCGGGCAGCACTGGCCGCGGCCTGGAGGTATTTCTCCTCACCCAGGATTCCCGCGGCCCGGGCCATCGTATGGATCATCAAGCCATTCCAGCTCGCCAGGACCTTGTCGTCTTTTCCTGGCCGGATCCGCCTGTCTCGCACCTCCAGCAAGCGGGCACGGGACTGGGCCAGCTCCACTCGCAACTCCGCTTCATCCCATCCCAGCTCGTGAGCAGCCTCTGCAATCGTGCGAGGCAGATGGAGGATACTGCTGCCCTCAAAGTTTCCCTGCTCGCTCACATCGTAGACAAGGCAGAATCGCTCTCCCGCATCATCCCCCAGTACCTCCAGGATCTCGGCGGGAGTCCAGACGTAAAACTTCCCTTCCACTCCCTCGCTATCGGCATCCTCGGTGCTGTGAAATCCTCCCTCGGCATCGGTCATGTAGGTGAGCTGGTAATCAAGCGTTTCGGTCACCACCCGGGCGTACTCGGCGTCCCCGGTCAGCAGGAAGCCATCCAGGTAGGCATCGGCCAGCAGGGCATTGTCGTAGAGCATTTTTTCAAAGTGAGGAACGAGCCAGTCGGCATCGACCGAGTAACGGGCAAAGCCACCTGCCAGGTGATCGTAGATTCCCCCATGCGCCATCCGGTCCAGGTTCAGCTTCACCAGCTCCAGCAGGTCGTCACTGGGACGCCGGTGGGCGACACGCATCAGCAGTTGCAGTGCCATCGAATGGGGGAACTTGGGTGCATTGCCAAACCCTCCTCGCTCCCGGTCCGCGCTTCTCTGGAGTTCCGCTGCCGCATCCCAGAGCAACTCGAGCGAGGCTTCTTCACCGGACCCGGCAATCATGCCTACCTCTCCCAGGCGTTCGACCAGCATCTCGGCCTGCTCATCGGCCTGCTCACGCCTGGCATTCCAGGCATCAATGATCGACGAGAGCACCTGGTCAAAACCCGGCATTCCCATCCGTTCACTGGGAGGCCAGTAGGTCCCACCGAAAAATGGCTTGCCCCCGGGAGTCAGGAAAACAGACATCGGCCAGCCACCCCGGCCACTGATCATCTGCACGGCGTTCATGTAGATCTGGTCCAGGTCCGGCCGCTCCTCCCGGTCCACCTTGATCGAGATAAAATGGTCGTTCAGCGTCCGTGCGATGGCATCATTTTCAAAACTCTCATGCTCCATCACATGGCACCAGTGACAGGCCGAGTAGCCGATGGAAAGAAAGATCGGCTTGTCCTCGGATCGCGCCCGTTCCAGGGCCTCCGGCCCCCAGGCGTACCAGTTGACGGGGTTCGACGCGTGCTGCAGCAGGTAGGGGCTGCTCTCCCTGGAAAGCTTGTTCGGCATACTGTGAATAATACCAGTTTTGATTACACCCTGGTGACTTGACCACAACGGTCAAGGAGAGCTTAGAATACCGGTCTGGAGAAAATACATGAGAACCGGTTTTCACCTTCTTTTCCTGGCAGTCATTCTTCTCCCCTGGCAGCAGGCTGCCACGGCCGCTGGCAATGAGAAACCCAACATCCTGCTGATCCTCGCTGACGATCTTGGTTACGGGGACGTGAGCTGTTACAACCCGGACTCACGAATTCCCACACCCCACATCGACCGGCTGGCACGTCAGGGGATGCGACTGACCGACGCCCACAGCCCGTCGACCGTCTGCACCCCGACCCGCTACAGCCTGCTCACTGGGCGAATGGCATTTCGCACCGGCATGCGGGGTGTCTTCACCGGAGCAGGGGGGCCCTGCATGATCGAGCAGGAGCGTCTCACCCTGCCCGGGATGCTGCGCCAGCAGGGCTATGCCACGGCCTGCATTGGCAAGTGGCATGTCGGCATGACCTTCTCTGACAGGCAGGGAAACCCCCTGAACCGGAACGGCCTGGAAGCGGTCAAGCGGATTGATTACTCCCGTCCGATTCCGGACGCACCGATTCACCGTGGCTTTGACCATTTCTTTGGGACTGCCTGCTGCCCCACGACCGACTGGCTCTATGCCTTCGTGGAAGGAGACCGGATCCCGGTCCCGCCGACCGGGATTGTTGACCGCGCCCCCTTGCCCAAGCACCCCTACTCCCGGGACAACCGTCCCGGCATGATCGCTCCCGGTTTTGACCTGGAAGAAGTCGACCTGCTGTTCCTGGAGAAAAGCCGGGCCTTCCTGGAAAACCATGTCCGGGACCATCCGGACCAGCCCTTCTTCCTCTTCCACTCTACCCAGGCAGTCCACCTGCCATCCTTCCCCGCGGACATCTTCAAGGGAAAAAGTGATGCCGGCCCTCACGGTGACTTCATCCTGGAACTCGACCACGTGGTGGGTGAATTGACTCGCACGCTCAAGAAACTGGGCGTGGCCAGGAACACGCTGGTGGTCTTTACCAGTGACAACGGTCCCGAAGTACCCACCACCATCCAGATGCGAGCCGATCACCAGCATGACGGGGCACGGCCCTGGCGGGGTATGAAACGGGACAACTGGGAAGGGGGTCACCGGGTCCCCCTGATCGCTCGCTGGCCAGGACGAATCGAGGCGGGCAGCCAGAGTGACCAGACTGCCTGCCTGACCGACCTGTTTGCCAGCTGCGCGGCGATCGTCTCCGCGCCACTTCCCAACGCTGCCGGGGAAGACAGTTATGACCTGTCACCGGTCCTGCTCGGCAACCAGGGTGAAGAGGCAGTCCGGCAGTACACGCTGCACCAGACAATCAGCCTGGCACTGGCAATTCGCCGTGGCCCCTGGAAATACCTCGACCACAAGGGATCCGGTGGCAACTCCTACGCCAATGATCAGCTCAAGCCGTTTGCCCTGCCCGACACGGCAGCCGACGCCCCCGGGCAACTTTACCACCTGGAACAGGACCCGGGGGAAACGACCAACCTGTACTTCAAGCATCCCGCCATGGTCCAGGAGCTGAAAACCAAGCTGGAACACTACAAGCAGAGTGGAAGAAGTGCTCCACTCCGGACAGGACAGGAGTAACACCATGCGACATATTCAACAACTCCTCGTCGGCAGCCTGCTGGCAATACTGCTGGGAACGGTTGGCACGGCCCAGGAGAAGGCCCGGAACTACTGGCCCCAGTGGCGCGGTCCGGCCGGAACGGGGGCTGCCGAAGAAGCCAACCCTCCATTCCAGTGGAGTGAAATCAAGAACATACGCTGGCGAGTGGACATACCTGGCCGGGGACATTCCACGCCGATCATCTGGAAAGACCAGGTCTTTCTGACCACAGCCATCCCAACCGGCATGAAGCTGCCTCCGCGTTACAGTGGGGCACCCGGAGCCCATGACAACCTGCCGGTCACCCAGAAGCAGCGGTACGTGATCCTGTCCATCAATCGAAAGGATGGAAAAACCCGCTGGGAAAAGACGCTCCAGGAAACGGTCCCACACGAGGGGGGCCATAACACGGCCAGCCTCGCCTCGCAGTCTCCGGTGACGGACGGGCAGCATGTCTTCGCTTTTTTCGGATCCCACGGTATCTATTGCCTGGACATGGAAGGAACACTGGTCTGGAAGAAGAACCTGGGGATCATGAAAAGCAAGCATGGCCATGGGGAGGGAAGCTCGCCGGTCCTGCACGGGGATACCCTGTTCATCAACTGGGACCATGAAGGAGATTCCTTTCTGGTCGCCCTGGACAAGAACACAGGCAAGGAACGCTGGCGGGTCAAACGTGACGAGGTCACCTCCTGGGCCACCCCGATCGTGGTGAAGCATGCGGGCAGTCCGCAACTAGTCGTCAGCGGCACGGAACGGATTCGCAGTTACGAGCTGGCAACAGGCCGTGTGATCTGGGAATGCGGAGGACTTTCTGCCAACATCGTCTGTTCCCCCGTGGCAGGCCATGGGATGGTTTTTGCAGGCAGCAGTTACGAGAAGCAGGCGATGATGGCAATCGCACTGGAGGGGGCCAGCGGGGATATCACCGACAGTGACAAGATTCGCTGGTCAACGATCCGTGGAACCCCCTATGTACCGTCATCGCTCCTGTACAAGGAATCGATTTACTTCCTTCGTCACTACCAGGGTATCCTCACGCGGATCGATGCCAAGAGCGGGGAGGAGAAGCAGGGGCCCTTCCGGCTCGGCGGCATACGAAACGTCTACGCCTCGCCGGTCGCTGCGGCCAACCGGATCTACATCACTGACCTGGATGGCATGACCATGGTCCTCAGCCACGAGCAGCAACCTCGCGTGCTCTCGATGAACCAGCTCCATGACAGCTTCAGCGCGTCGGCTGCCATCGTGGAGAAGGAGATCTACCTGCGAGGCCTGAAGCGGCTTTACTGCATCGCCGAGGATTGAGCTTCGCAGGCCAGGGAAGCCTACGAATCTTCAGGCGCAACCGAATCCGTACTCGTCTCCCCGTCCGCTGGAATCCCTGTTTCTTCGGGGATGACCTGTTCCTCTTTGCCCGACGTACCTCCTGCTCCCTTGTTGTGTTTGAGGTGCATCACCCGCGGTTTGATTACATTCCCAGCCAGTCCCAGCACTGCCATCGTCCGGATCATCAGGTAGGACACATCCAGTTCCCACCAGCGGTGACCATGGGCGGAGCTACGTGGATCCGCATGGTGGTTGTTATGCCAGCCCTCTCCATGGGCTAGCAAGCCCACGATCCAGTTGTTTCGACTTTCATCCGGTTCATCCTTGTAATTTCGGTATCCAAACACATGGCTGACGGAGTTGACCGACCAGGTAATATGCCAGACCCACACTGTTCGGAACAAAACCCCCCACACCACCAGGCTCGTCCCGAGTTGAACTCCAGCCATCATGTCCCCACCAGGCCACCAGCCGAAACCAAATCCAGCCAGCCAGTAGATGGCAATATGGAACAGGTACACCAGTACGTAATTCCTGTCCTTCTCCAGCCAGGCGTAGAAACGATTGCGCATCAAATCCGGGGCATACCGGGAACAGACCTGGTCAGGCTTGTAACCCTCCACATCGTAAAACAACCAGCCCATATGGCTCCAGAAGAAACTCTTTGTCGGAGAATGAGGATCCAGTTCATCATCGGAAAACTGGTGATGAGCACGATGCGTACCAACCCAGCGGCCAGGCGGACCCTGCAGGCAGCAGGATCCCAGCAGCGCTAGGATATACTCGCACCATTTTGGACAGGTAAAACCACGGTGGGTGAGCAGGCGATGGTACCCAATCGTGATACCGAACATGCCGTACAACTGCCAACTGGCCAGGGCCACAATAACCGCCGCCCAGCTGAAAGTGTAGGGAAGAAAGACCGCAAGTGCTGCCACATGGATCAGCAGCATGATGGCAGTTAGCCCCGGGCAGAAGTACTTCTGCGGTGCTTCCACCTCCTTGGCCGATGTCGGCCGCGGGCCCTCGGTGACAACCGGATCGATTGCACCACTCGTATCATTAGACACAGTCGTCAAACCATCTCACTCCGACCTTACGGTCTTAAATTCACCACCAAAAGGACACTGGACAAGAGACTATTTCTTGTCACCTAAGTTCGTTCATACCAAGAAAAGGAAACCATCGATAGAACAGATAACCGACGAGAAATCTCGTGTGCCCTGGAATCTGCCTTCGGTAAAGGTAGTCCATATTCTCCTTAAACTGTCGCTGCAGCAGAGAAAAGAGAAAGAAGCACGTCGTCGCAGGCCAACCACGAGCAGACAGAGATCCCGGTGAATTCAAGACAAAACAACCTGAAAAACTTCTTACAGGAAAAAATCGTCCATCAGCTCCATCTCAGGATTGACCGCGTAGTGATCCAGTTCGGTTACCCCTTCATCACGCAGAACCTCGTCATCGACAAAGAAATTGCCACTCCATTCACGGCTATCCCGGATCAGGATGGCATGCGCCGCATCGGCCATGATTTCCGGTTTGCGGGATCGCTGAACCATGGCATCCCCGCCCAGCAGGTTCTGGACGGCGGCGGTGGCAATCACGGTTCTCGGCCAGAGGGCGTTGACTGCCACTCCCTGCTCTTGGAATTCTTCGGCCATGCCCAGCACACACATGCTCATTCCGAACTTCGACATCGTGTAGGCAACATGGGGAGCAAACCAGCGGGACTCCATGCTGAGGGGAGGGGAGAGGTTCAGTACGTGTGGATTATCGGCCTCCAGCAGTGACGGGAGGCAGTGCTGCGTTACCAGGAAGGTCCCTCGCACATTGATCGAGTGCATCAAGTCAAACCGCTTGATCGGGGTATCCGCGGTACCGGCAAGGAAAATGGCACTGGCATTGTTGACAACGATATCGATACCACCAAATGCTTCCACTGCACTTGCAACCGCTGCCTGCACCTGGTCTTCAAAGCGGATATCGGTCGCACATGCAAGTCCCCGGCCACCAGCTGCTTCAATCTCCTCGACCGCTGTGTAGATCGTTCCTGGGAGTTTCGGGTGCGGTTCGGTTGTTTTTGCAACCACCACGATATTGGCACCGTCGCGTGCCGCCCTGAGGGCAATCGCCTTGCCGATACCCCGGCTCGCCCCGGTAATAAAAAGTGTCTTTCCTTGCAGTGTCGCCATGCTGCAGGCTCTCCCTTCCTTTTCCAGGCTACTCGATCCAGCAGGTTCTTTTGCAGGCCAAGTGCGATAATAGCATAGTTATCCTGAGGGCATTGCTACCCGTTCCAACTGCCAAAGATGACTTTCCTTCCAGGTGATTTGGGATAAGATGAAGAAGTCACCAGGCCGGTCCTCGCTGGGTTTTCTGACGGCCAGATCCAGTTTCCACCATCCTTGCACAGGTAAGACGAATGGTTCGGTTTTCTTCCCTCCTTGTCCGCGGCCTGGCAGTTCTGCTGATTGCCGTGATCAGTACCTGCGTTATCTCCGCGGCGCAACCCAAGAAACCAGCTCCCAAGCCTGCCCAGAAAAAGGCACCCAAGAGCAAGCTCCCAAACCAGGGGACACCTCCCAAGCTCAACTTCACGGTCGCCCCGGTCAATACAGCTGCCAAGGACCAGGTGCGGCGTTCGGCGGCACGCATCGACGAGTTGATTGATACCCGGCTCTTGAGCGAGGGAATTAAACCCAACCCGGATTCCACGGACGAGCAGTTTGTCCGCCGGATTTACCTGGAGATCACCGGTACGATCCCGACCGGCCGGGAGACCTTTGCATTCTTCGAAGCCTCTCGAGAAGACAAGCGGGAAATCCTGATTGACTACCTGCTTAACCAGCCAGGTTATGCCAGCCACTTCTTCAACTACTGGGCGGACATCCTGCGGATCCTGGATAAACCGACCAACGTGACCTACCTGCGTCCTTACGCGGACTGGCTCAAGGGGCAACTCCGCAGAAATACACCCTATGACCGCATGGTTCATGCCATGCTGACAGCCCAGGGCAAGGCCTGGGCCACTCCGGCGGTCGGTTACAAGCTCCGCGACCGGGGAATGCCGCTGGACAATCTCAACAACACGGTCCGTGTCTTCCTGGGTACCCGGATTGGCTGCGCCCAGTGCCATGACCACCCGTTCGACAACTGGACACAGAAGGAATTTTACGAGCTGGCAGCATTCGAGGCCGGCGTACGGACCATCCTTCCACGAAGCCGTTTCAAGCTCGATGAATCGACCAAGGCGCAGGAAAAGGTGACCGGGGCCGCGCTGAACCGTTTGCGACAGATCGAGAGGATTAACCGGGAACAGGTCTTCGAGCAGGTCAACGCCCGCCTCAAGTTTCCCCATGACTACGCCTACGCGGACGCCAAGCCGGGGGAACTTGTCCAGCCAAACGTACTCTTCGGTGACAAGCCGTCATACAAAACAGGAGATTCACCGCGGACCGCCTTTGCCGATTGGCTGGTGGCATCCAGGAATCCTCGATTTGCCAAAACGATCGCCAACCGGCTCTGGAAACGGGCCCTGGGGGTCGGCCTGATCGAACCGGTGGATGACATGCGCGACGATACCGTGGCGAGCAACCCGGAA
>CAYYZW010000052.1:0-17453 GCA_964476375.1 uncultured Pirellulaceae bacterium | reverse complement strand
CGCACATCCCCCATGGCCACCCCCCCTGTGATCAACGACTAGACGGTGACATCCTTGAGGACTTCCTTGCCAAGGAACTCGAGTTGGAAACGGACGGCCCTCAGCATCGCCTCTCCGGCCGGGAGAACTGCCTGCTGTTTCTGTTTCCTGCGAAGCTCCAGTCCCACGCCAAGACCCAGTCCGAAAGAAAAATTCGAACCCGGGTTCGGATTGACGAACTGTCTTTCAAAAACAAACCTCGCTGGCTTCGCATCCCTGTCGCTTGCCAGCAGCGGCGTGATCTCCATCTCGGCCAGAACGGATCGCTGGTCAATCTGCTTGGCCTTGTCCACAAACTGGAAATAGACCAGGTGGGTACTGAACTCCTGGCCAAACAGTTTTGAAAAACTCTCGGTGTCCCCTTCTCCAACAAGATCCAGCAGGATCCGGTAGGTCCCTGGGAAGGGACTTCGGACTTCCTGTGCCAGGATCATGCCGGTGTCGGCCGAGATCATGACAGGGCTCTGCTGGTCGGCCAGGCCCAGCTGCACATGCTGGTTAAGCGAAAGGTCTGCCACGGTCCGCTTGCCCGCCAGTGAGATCTGCAGGCCATCACCGGCATGGAATCTCCATCCCTTCGGCCGGGAGGGCGTTTTCACCGGATGGAGAATATCATTCCCCTGGAAATCAACCGACGCCAGCAGCCGTGTTTCGTCGAAGACCGGGACGCGGGCCACATTCCCTGTCGATGCAACCCGCTTGTCTGTTGCCGGCTTATCTCCCAGGAGTTCCCAGATAGGTGGTTGCCCACTCAATGCCAGTTCGCGACCGGTGGGGTCGGTAAACGTGCCACGATGATCCAGCCCCAGCAGGTGGAAGATCGTCGCGGTCATGTGCCCCGGTTCCACGCGGTTGGTTTTCGGAAAAGCCCCCTGGCTGTCGCTGCTGCCGTAGACCTGTCCTCCCGAGATGCCGGCTCCCGCCATCACGAAACTAAAAACAGAACCCCAGTGATCCCTGCCCGACTTGGCATTGATCTTGGGAGTCCGTCCAAATTCACCGATGGCCACCACCAGGGTTTCATCCAGGAGTCCACGCTGCTCCAGATCCTCGATCAGCGCTGAAAAACCAACGTCAAAGATCGGGCAGAGGACATCTTCCAGGCGGTCATGGTTCTGGGCGTGCGTGTCCCAGAGTGGATTATCCGAGGCATTGTCGCCAGGTTCCCGGGGCCAGTTGACATGCACCAGGCGGACGCCCGACTCGATCAAGCGGCGGGCCAGCAGAACACATTGCCCCCAGCGGTTCTTTCCATACCGCTCTCTCACCGCGTCCGGTTCCCGTCCAATCTCGAATGCCTGCTTGGCACGACCGGAGGTCAACAGATCAAACGCCTGCCGGCGGTACGTATTGAACAGGTTCAGCGAGGGCGTGTGGTCCAGGTCACGCAGCCGATCGTCAAACTGCGACTGGAGGGTCTGCCGCTGGCGAAGCCGATCGAGAGTGATTCCCTGCGGCTGGAGCCCCTCGATCTTGTAATTCGGACGCGACGGATCCCCCACGAACCGTTCCGGACTCCACTGCAGGCCCATCAGGCCGCCTGTCTGCCCTGCCGGTGTGACATTTTCATTGAGTCGAATGATATCCGGGACCATCACGGTGCTGAGCGCCGGCATCACGTCACTGGGACGGTAACGCTTGACATGCGAACCAAAGTACGGCCAGTCGGTGGGCTGCAGGGTCCGGGCGTTAGGCCCCACGTACTTCTTCCCGGTCAGCACCCAGTGGCCGCTGGAGGAGTGGATATTGTCATCCGTTGCCATCGACCGGACGACCGCCAGCCTGTCCGCCATGGCCGCTGTCCGCGGCAGTAACTCACAAAAATGAATGCCCGGGATATTCGTTTGGACCGGCTGGTAGACACCTCGCACCTCGACCGGAGCGTCCGGCTTGGGATCAAATGTCTCGTGCTGGGGGGGGCCGCCGTTGAGGTAGAGGAAGATGATATTCTTGGCTCGCCCAAAAGCCCTGCCGCTGGATGGTCCGGCAATGGCCGCCTGCTGAAAGAGATCCGACAGAGACAGCCCGGCCAGGCTGATCCCTCCGATTCTCATGATCTCACGGCGGCTAAAGTGTCCCATGTTGGCCCTGCAGTCACGGTTCGCTTGATAGGTTTCCCGGTTCACATACAATTCTAATCGAAATTATCGGAAGAACCCAAGACTCCTTGCCACTGAATTCCCAGGGTCTAGCCAACCCAGATCGGGCTGGACCAGGCCTGCTGGCCGTTATGCTGGGTAACCCTCACATAATACCAGTCGGCCTCGCTGCGGCGTGGCCTGCGATCATTCCAGCGAATGGTCGCCGAGTACTCGGTGGGGCCGACGAGGCGTTCGAGAATATAACTTTCACTGGTAAAGACCCCCGTGAAGGTCACAACGTTCTCATCTCGCAGGTCACCCAGCGTTGACTGCACCTGTTGCTCGATCGGCTTTTTCAGGCTCACCGAGAGAACCGCATCGGAGCCGCCCTCCAGTTCCATGATAATCGACTTGGTCGGGTCCTCCCCGTAACACTTGACCCGTGATGTAAAGGACTGGACCTGGATCTCCCGCTCCGAAATCATCCGCATGCGATCTCGCATCTCTTCTTCATAGGGGCCTGACTGGTAACAGGGAATCGCCCGCACGAATCGTCCCCCCTCGATACGGACTGTCATCTCCCACTGGCAGGTCCGTCCCAAATCGAGTGCCGCCCAGGGCCCCCATCCATAACGCAGCCGGCATTTTGCCCTGCCCGGCAGTTGCGGGCGCGCATCCGCGGTATCCTCCGGGAAACTGCGTTCGATCACCTCGCCGTTACGCAGCAGCTCGATCATCTGGATCGAATCCTGTGCTTCCACACGGACATCCATCTGCCGCTGGGCCGTGGCCGGAAGCTCCGATCCCATGGGCTGGCCATTGATCGCACATTCCAATGCGATCCGGTCCCCGGTTGCGGCAAAAGTCCGGCGGGCCCGGAAGGCTTCAAACAGAGAGGCCGAGGAGAGGTCACGAGCCCAGGCACCGAGCAGTCCCTCGCCATACGCCCCGGGATATCCCCGGTGGTTGTCGCTGGAGGCGACAAAGCCAAAACGGAGTCCCTTCTGGAGCTGCGGAACCACCGTATTGGACGTACTCCGTCCACCATTGCTGTGGCGAATCATGGGAAACGAGGCGCGATCTGTTTCGGTACACCCGTGCTCGGAAAAGATCTCCACGATCGGTGTCGTGGCAGACCGGAAGTGGTCAAAGTTGGCTCCCCGCCAGCCGCGCTTGTAGCCCAGATGGTGAGGAATCGCCAGGGCGCCTTTTGCCTCGGCAAAATCAAGCAGCTTCTCGGCATGGGCCGGCAGGAACAGGTCTGGCTGGTCCTCCGGAAAGATCATGCAGTAATCACCGAAATGGCTGGAATGCCACTCGTAACCGAGCAGCCCAACGAACTGGTCCGAGTTGCACTCGCGAATTAACTCGCGGGTACGTGGCCAGTGGTTCTTGTGCACCTCGAAGCCCTTGACCCATTTCATATGCCGGTCCCCCGGCATCTTGGGCATGTCGTGCCAGTGGGCATGGCCGGTAAAGGCAAAGAAGTCGAGATGCTCGCGGGCCAGGTCAATCGACCGCTCCAGGCTTCCCTTGGCATACCCAACCGCATTGTGATTATGCAGGTCCCCCCAGAACAACTGGTGGGACGAACCATCCTCCGCGGCGGCCAGGTGCGATTCTTCACGGACGGTGGACGCCACCGCGGCAGCCAGGGCGCCACCTACAAAACCCCGCCGGTTCACCTCGAGTGCATTCATCCGTTGCTCACCTCGCGGACAAAAGGACATTTCCCGGTCAGCAGGCTAGATCACGTCCCACTGTTTCCTTGGCTCTCGCCACAGCAAACCGTTGGCTTCACTGTCACCGGAAAATTTCTCCGTCCGCGGATTCCAGCTGAGTGGTCGGCCCAGTCGATAACCGATATTGGTCAGGTGACAGATCGTCGCCGTGCGATGCCCGATCTCGGCCGGGCAGATCGTCTGCTCGCGACTCTTGATGCAATCCACCCAGTTTCGATGATGGTTGGTGCTGGGATACACGCGACGATCGTTCTCCCCGATCGGTTGCTCAAGGATTGAGGCCGGGTCGGTACGAATCGAACCGCGGCTGACGTCAAGAGTCCCCTTCTCCCCCTCGAAGGTGACATCCGCGGGGCCGCCATGGTACATCTCGATACCGTTGGCATAGGTCAGCTTCAAGCCATTCTTGGCGCCATCCTCCGGCGGTTCCACCCTGACCGGGCCGGTATGGTCCATTTCCAGGGCCCACTGGGCGATGTCAAAATGGTGGGCACCCATGTCGGCCACAGCACCGCCGGCATACTCCCAGTATTTTCGCCAGGCAGGGAAGTGACCGTGAATGCCCTGCGGGCAGAGAATCTGGTTGTACGGTCTTACCGGGGCCGGCCCCAGCCAGGTATCCCAGTCGGTCCCCGAGGGGACCGTTTCCTCGGGGAGATCACAGGGGACATTCGGGCCGCCGACACCGATCCTGACCGTGTGTACCTTTCCCAGGCGGCCGTTTCGCACCAGTTCCGCTGCCAGCCGGAACCGACCGCCAAACTCGCTTCGCTGCTGGCTGCCGGTCTGAAAGATGACCTTGTTCCTGGTGACCGCACGGACGATCTTGCGACCCTCGACCACATTGTGGGTAAGTGGTTTTTCACAGTAGATATCCTTGCCTGCATTCGCCGCCTGGATAATCGGGATCGCATGCCAGTGATCCGGGGTAGCAATCAGGACCGCATCAATATCATCCCGCTCCAGGAGGGCTCGATAGTCCTTGTACGCGCCCACCCCCTTGAAGCTCTCCTTGCGGGTGGCACTGTACTTGTCCGTGACCATCTTGGCGGCATGATCCAGACGCTCCTGGACGACATCCGAGACTGCCACCACCTGGATATCGTCATAATTGATAAAGCGTGAGAGGTGTCCGCGGCCCATGATGCCGATCCCGATGAATCCCATCGTGATCCGGTCATTGGCAGCGGTTGTCCCGGCGGCCCTGCTGGTGATCACGGAGGGAACGCCCAGCGCGAGTGCTGCCGCCGTCTGGAACTGTCGACGCGTCACCTGGTTCGCAGATCCCATGGTCATCCTCCCTGGTCACAAGCCGCCGGTTAAACGAGGTGGAAGACCCGGTCCATGTTGTCCGAGATTTCCTGCAGGCGTTCCGCATTCCCGCCGGACACCTCGGCTGCACACCAGCCACGGAACTTGATCTCACGGAGGGCACGGCAGACGTCATCGAAGTCGATATCCCCCTTGCCAATCTTTGCCCAGGCGTCATTCTGGCGATGGAACCCCTTCACATCCAGCTTGATCACTCGTTTGTCGAGTGCCCGGATCCAGTCCCCCATGCTTCCGTACTTCCAGTGGTTCCCGATATCGAACTGCATTCCGACCATCGGGGAGTCAAATTCATCCACGTAACGCAGGTACTTGTCGACCGTCTGCTCGTGGTTACCAAAATGGTCATAGCAGAACTTATTCCAGACATTCTCGATGGCAATCGCCACGTTCAGTTCTTCTGCCAGGGGCACCGCCTTGGCGATATTTTCCACGCTGCGATCCCAGACCTCCTGCTCGGCGCCATCCTCGCCGTGCCCGACCACCAGCAGGGCAGTATCCCCACCAACCGCAGCGGTATCGCGAAGGGCCGTCTGCAGGTGCTCCAGGGCCTTCTTGCGGACCTCGGGGTCCGGATCACTGTGCCGCACCTGCCAGTGGGTCGAACAAACGGTGCCGTCGACCGGCAGGCCGCTATCGGCAATCGCCTTGCGGGTTTCCGCCGCGTCCATCCCGGGCGAGTTCATTTCAATGGCCCCGAAGCCGGCCGCCTTGGCCGCCTTGAACTTGTCCGTCAGGCTCCCTTTCAGACCCACCATGCCGATCTTGAGTGTCTTGAAAAGCCGCCCCTTGAGGCTGGTCTTCTTGCCCGCCGCCTCGGCCGACAGGAGCGGCGTGGTCGCCAGTGCAGCAGCGGTTCCCTGGATAAATCGACGACGGTTAAGTGAGTAAGGCATGAATCAAGTTCCTTCACCGAGAAGTATTATTTCGCACAGGATACAGGTCTATTCTAGTCAATCTTGCCGACGAGCCAAGCAAGTCACGCTGGCTATCCGTCCGGGACTGCCTCACGCTATTCTGCCTCGATACAGTAGAGGTACTTGTCCGATCGCATGATGAACTGGCCGTCGCTGACCGCCGGGCTGCCACTGAAATCGCTCTGGTCGGTCAGCTTGTTATGAGCCAGTTGTGTCATTTCAGGGGTTGCCGAGAAGACATACGTCCCACCAAAACGGCTAACGGCATAGATCTTGTCCTTGATGACCAGGGCCGAGGCATAGAACTCGCCGCCGACCCGCTTGCGAGTGACTTCCTTTCCGGTCTTGGCATCCACGCAGATCCCCATTCCACGCTCGGTAAACCAGTAAAGGTGTTCCTTGTGCAGGACCGGCGAGGAGACGTAAGATCCTCCCGTGGTAGACCAGAGGGACTTGAGCTCACCGGCATCCTTCTTTCCGTCCAGCTTGATTGCCGCCCGACCGCCAGGGCCTCGTCCGCCGATCACGTAGACCGTACTGCCGTTCTGCACCAGTCCCGGGCAGGCATTGGTATCCACACTGTTGACAGAATACCAGTTCAGCTTGCCCGTGCCCGGGTTCAGACTCCAGACCTCCGAGACAACAGAAACCAGCAGCTCGTCGTCTCCCGCCTGATTGGTCGCGACCACCGGGGTCGCATAGGAACGGCCAAGCGAACCGGCCTTGGTCGACCAGACCTGCTCGCCGTCCGATTTCTTCAGCGCCACGATCGACTGGCTCTCGGAGGCCGCGGTGATGATGACGTGATCCTTGTAGAGAATCGGGCTGGCGGCAGAACCGAACATGGCAGCGCACGTTCCAACGCCCTTGTTCCAGATCTCCTTGCCCTGCAGGTCAAAGGCATAGACGCCGGACTTGCCAAACAGGACATAGATATGCTCCCCATCGGAAACCGGTGTCTGCGAGGCAAAACCGTGCGAGGTACCAAAGGACGCACCCCGGCTTTCAGCGACCTTGGAATCCACCGATGTGACCCAGGCGATGGTGCCGGTCTGCCGATCAACGCTGACCAGGTGCCTTTTGACGCTCGCCGCGGTGCCCGAGTAACAGGTCACAAGCACCTGCGTGCCAACCACGATCGGGCTGGAAAAACCCTTTCCCGGTAGCTCGAGTTTCCACTTCAGGTTCTTCTCATCACTCCATTCCAGCGGCACCTTTTCATCGCTACTCACCCCCAGGCTGTCCGGGCCACGAAAAACACTCCAGTCTTCTGCCACCAGCGGGCAGGGAACCAGCAGGCAGGCCAGCAGAGCCAGCACCAGGGACAACGAGCGGGGGGGGGAACGATCCATCTGGCGTGATCTCCTCGCGATGAAGAAAACAGGACGGGCAATCATTTCATCGTGCCACTCCGCCGCTGGCAATGCAAGCTGAAAGGACACAAAGCGGCGCCCCTGTGGCAGCTGCTCCCGGCTATTTCGTAGCCCGGCACTGTGCCAGGTAGGACCGGGAGCGATTAATTTCCTCGGTGACCGCGCTGGTCGGTTCAAGGATGGGAATTCCACGAGGAACCGGGTGCATGAAGATCTCGGTCCAGCGGTCATAACCGGTTTCGGCGAGCGCCTCGACCAGCGGCCCGAAATCCAGTTCTCCCCGGCCCGGCATCTGCAGCAGTTCCTGCTGCTTGGGCAGCTTCACATGGCATCCCATGCCGTGCTGCCAGGCATAAAAAACCTCCATGCCACCCTCGAGTGCACGGATCAGGCCGGAGAGCATCTTTTCATCCTGCGGCAGGTGGTAGGGAGCCAGGGCAATCGCCAGGTGTTTCGACGGTCGCAGCTCGACCAGCCATTTGAGCGAGTCAGGGGTCTCGATCAGGCTGCTGCCATGATTCTCAATGGCAAGCGTGACCCCGGTCTCCTCGGCCACCGCCAGGTGAGGTTTCATCTGTTCAACAAAGACACCGACCGCTGCCTTGAGCTCACTTCCCTTCAAACCCCTGGGGCCCTTTCCACCACAGACGATTGTTGTGCAGCCGAGCCGCCTGGCCAGCCGCATCTCCTCCTGGATGCCGAAGGGACCGAGCTTGTACTGGGTGATACACCCGAGCCGGACATCGTGTTTCTTGAGCAGCGCGGCAAAAGCCTCCTCCCCCATTTCATCGAGTTGCTCTCGCTGGTTCCCGTGCCCTTTCGGCCAGATATCAAGCGTCGTCGCCCCGACCTTGTGAACCTCGGGCACGATCTCTGCCAGGTCCGTAAAACCGTACATGCTTGAGGCAAGCATGTAATTCGGTTTCCAGGAGGGGGGAGCCGCAGCATGCGTGAGCGAGGGAGCCAGGACGGCGGCAGCGGTTGCTGCCAGGAAACTACGACGATCGTGAACCGGTGAGGAAAAAGCTGTCATGGCACATGGTTCCTTCGTTAATCGGCCCGCCCGCTAGACAACTTCGAATCCGCTCCGCTGCTCGCGGGAGAGCAGTGCATTGGCCTCCGCATCGCCGCTGAATTCTTCTTTCTCGGGGTCCCAGGTGAGCGTCCGCCCCACTCGCATGGCAATATTCCCCAGGTGGCAGGTACTGACGCTGCGGTGCTGGCTTTCCACATCGGAAATCGGAGTTCGGCGGGACTGGATACAGTCAAAGAAGTTCCCCATGTGGTTGGTGATGGCATCGAGTTTTCCGGCACGGGGAGGACGATCCAGGTTATCGAAATCGTAGACCTGGTAATCCTCCCGGCGAAGCGGATTCGATTCCAGGTCCTCCACCGGTTTGCCTGAAACCACACCCCGGTTGACGAAAATGCGTCCGTCACTTCCGGTGAACATGACGCCGTTTCGACCGTTATCCAGCACATGCATCTCCACGCCGTTGGCATAACGGTAATGGGCCTGGAAATCGACCGCCACATTGAAGGCATCGGGCGTGGTCGGATAGCGTGCCGTTCCACTCACCTCGACCGGCAGGGAGTTAATTCCCCACTGCGCAATGTCCAGGTGATGGGCTCCCCAGTCGGTCATCTGTCCCCCGGAATACTCGTACCACCAGCGGAACGTGTAGTGGGATCGTTCCGGGATATAGGGAACGTCCACGTTCTGTCCCTGCCAGAGATTCCAGTTGAAATGGCCGGGAACCGGCAACCTCTTGAAGGGCCCCCCCTGCTTGTTCTTGCCCAGCACCACGTCCACACGCTGGAGCCTGCCGATACGTCCCTGCCGAACCAGTTCAATCCCCAGCCGAAAACGGGAGTCGCTTCGCTGCCAGCTGCCGACCTGAAGCACCCGGCCGGTCTGCTTGACGACCGAGCGAAGGAACTTGCCCTCCTCGATGGTCAGCGTCAGCGGTTTTTCCACGTAGACATCCTTCCCGGCCCGGCAGGCGTCGGCGGCCATTTTCACATGCCAGTGATCTGGTGTCCCGATCAGGATCACGTCCAGGTCTTTCTGGGCGAGCAGGTCCCGGTAATCCTCGTAGATCCGCGGTGTACTGCCAAAGCTGCTGCGGGCCTGCTCGCGAACATGCCGATCCACGTCACAGAGTGCCACGATGTCCCCGTACTGCCGGGCCTGAACGCTGATCACCGTCCCCTGGTAGCGAAGTCCGATCGTGCCGATCCGCAGCCGTTCGTTGGGAGAGCGGGGTTTGTCATCCTGGGCCGGAAGCTCGGAAAAATAACCACCGGCCAGGAGTGTCGTGCCGGCCAGCGCCCCGCTGGAAGTCACCAGGAACTGTCGCCGGCTGGAAGATTTGTCGATCATCGCTGTTTCCCTAGGGTTCGATGGTCCTGGTGGCGGAGAGGGTAACACCTGTCATTCTAGCATGCAGGGGAAATCAGTGAAAAGCATTCATCCCCAGCATCAGCCGGCGAGGTAAAGCACCGTGCACATGACCACCAGGCCCACGGAACAGGCCGCCACCGCCAGGAAGGATTTCTGCAAGCCAAACCGGTCCGCCAGTTTCCCCACGACAAAGGGGATTCCGGCCCAGCCAATTCCACCAATGCAGAAGAAGAGGCCAATCGCCCGGCCTTCCATCGTTGGCAGCTCCGCACCGACATGGCCCACCAACTGGGCAATCAGGATCGGAAAAATCGGGCCCAGGATCAATCCGGCAAGAATCAGCAGGGCCGAGGTCTGTCGTTTCCCACGGCTGGTGACCAGTCCCAGGACCACCGCAAGCATGATCACCGCCAGGCCGATCACCACGACATGATCGGTTTCGACATGGATACCCGATTCTTTCATCAGACCGGCCAGCAGAGGAATCGAGAGCGCCGCAATCAGCCGGGAAACAGTAAATGTGAGCCAGAAGGCCGACAGCAACAGGTTGGAATTCTTTTCCCCCACACCCCGGTCGATCATCAGCGTGGTCGCCCAGGTCGCCACGCAGGCCTCGACCGGGACATGGAACAGGAAGGCGATACAGCAGATCCAGACAATCTTGTCCTGCAGCAGATCAGTAAATGCAAAAAGTCTCGTTGCCTCTTCTGGAGCAATTCGCTGCCAGTCGACCGCAAAGCTCAATAGCAGGGGAATGATCATCAGCAACGCGAAGACCATGAACGTGGACCGCAAGCCGATTTGACGCAGGCTATAGCCAACCACGATCGGCATCAGGAAAGCACCCATCCCGAAAACAAAGTCACCCAGGTTCATCGCATACGAGAGTCGCTCCGCTATTTCATCCAGAGGCAGGAAGGACGGGCCCTGCGTCGCATTGAGCACGTTGACCAGCGCCGACCAGCCGGTTCCCAGAAGCAACACCGAGAGCACGGCCATGCCATAGGATTTAAGGTGTGCCAGCACCAGTACGCTGATAATCAGCAGGACAAAGCCTGCCACCAGCACCGTGTCCCGGCCAAACGAGTCCGCAAAGATTCCTGCCGCAAAGGCCATCGGGATCAGCGTGAAGCCGAACACGCTGACCAGCCCTCCCACGCGGGATTCATCAATCTGGAGCTGCCGTGCCAGCGGCACCTTGATACTCCCCAGCAGGGCATGGCACATACCGGCAATCGAAAGAGCCGCGACCTGCATGGTGGTCAGATAAGTATCCACGGGAGCTCCTCCAGGGCACATCGTTCGGCGACATCTTGCCGGCAACAATATAACATCCTGGCGAGCATCCGGGGCATGGAACGATCAAAGTAGACGGCAATGCAGGCGCACACGTCGGGCGGCTCCATCCCCGTCAGCTTGTCCCTGGCCCGGCACGGCCAGGATTCCAGGCACGCGCCCAGGCCAGCACGTGAAGCGATCTGCCGTCATCCTTCTTCCGAAACCGGTCCGTCATCTTTCGTGGAACACCAGGGACAATATTGCCAGTTGGGTTCCAGCTCTTTCCCACACCCACTGCAGGATGTATCGCGGTCATCATGCCAGCGATCTCTTCGATGAATCCAGATTTGAAAGACCACCGTGGAAACGGGAACGATGGTTGCCATTTGTCGGAAAAACCAAAGGATATCACCTCCTGCATTCTGGTAATCCAGAAATGCCTTGGTCGCCAACACGAAATAACCCGTCAGTAAAAAGATATATGTCCAAACAGAAATATCTCTCACTTCTTTATGAACATGTATTTTCCAAACCTGAAGCCAGTGACTTATCGCCAGAATCCCAATAGCCACGTATCCGAAAATTAACATGCGAACACTATGCTCCTTATCTAAAACAAAAATGTTAGCCGGTCGAAACACGTGATCCCGGCAGTACTTTTTTGAATTTTATTCCTCGAAATCATGCCTAATTTTGGTTTCTCTGAAAAGATCAATTCCTTCCCTTTTGCTGTACGCTGATCGGTGCATTCTTTGACCCTTTTCGCCGAAACGTTAGAATGAAATGACTTCGCAGACTTACCCTCATTTAAGGACGTCTCGCATGTTACGCATCACCACGGCCATCTTGATGGCCCTGCTTGTCGCTCCTCTGGTCCAGGCCCAGGATAAAGCCAAAAAGGATTCTCCCCAGGCCCAGTACCAGGCACTGGTCAACGAGTTTCGACAGGCCCAGCTGGATCTCTCCACGGCCTACCGGGCTGCAAAAACCAAGGATGAACAGGTGAAGCTCCGTCGCCAGATGACAACCATCGGCACCGGCTACACACCTCGCTTCATGAAACTTGCCAAGGATCATCCCACCAGCCCCGTGGCTTTTGATGCACTGAGCTGGATCGTCACCGGGGCCAGCCGGTTTGGTGGCAAGGAAGCGGGTGAGGCGCTCGAGCTTCTGGCGAAGAACCATGTCGATGACAAGCGGCTTGCCACCGTCAGCGAGAGACTTCGCATGAGCAGTCTCCGCGAGGCACCCGGTTTCCTGGAAACCGTGCTGGAAAAAAGCCCTCACCGTGAGGTCCAGGCCCAGGCCTGCTATAGCCTCGCGACCCAGATGAAAAGGTCCGCCTCTCGTACTCCCGAAAACCAGCAGCGTGCAGAAAAACTTTTCGAGCGGATCGCCAAGGATTTCGCCGATGTCCCCAGCCGCGGAAGAGCCCTGGGAACCCTGGCCAAGGCAGAACTGTTCGAGGTTCGCAACCTGGGCATCGGCAAGACCGCTCCGGACATTGTTGCCAAGGACCTGGACGGGGTTGAATTCAAGCTCAGTGATTACCGGGGCAAGGTCGTCGTGATCGACTTCTGGGGGCACTGGTGACCGCCCTGCCGGGCCATGTACCCACACGAGCGGTCGCTCGTGAAACGGCTGGCAGATCAACCCTTCGCGCTGCTCGGTATCAACAGTGACCGGGACCTGGAGGCGCTGCAGGCAACTCTCAAGAAAGAGAATATCACCTGGCGTTCCTTCTGGAACGGAGAAAAGGGAACCAGTGGACCGATCTCCACAGCCTGGAATGTCCGCAGCTGGCCAACCATCTACGTGCTCGATCACAAGGGCGTGATCCGTTACAAGAACGTGCGTGGCGAGAGGATGGATGCGGCAGTCGATACGCTGCTGGAGGAACTGAAGGCCGAGGCCGGCGGACAGTAACGGGTCCGGGGACGACCGTTTACCGGTTTTGAACAGGCGGGTCGGCGCGCGCCGAGGCCGTCGTTGAAATCCCCGACACCAGTTTCTCCCTGACGAGAAACTGAAAGAGGTTCTCCGCAGCGGCCCTCTGCCCGGCGCGGTTCAGGTGCCCAACGCCGTTAAAGAACAGCCACTCCTCCTCCCTTGTGGACAACCGTGAGGGCGCCCGGCGGCGAAAATCCCCGACCATGGACAGACAAGGAATTTCTCGCCTGGCACATATCTGCAGCAGACGCTGGGTCGGGTAAAGGGGATCAACACGGCTGGCCGGGGAGAGGCGGCCGGCAAGCTGATCCGCCGAATCCTCGTATACCTGAATCGCACAGGGAACCGCCATCACCACAAGCGTGCAACCATCCCGCCTGGTCTCACGGTCCAGTTGCTCGAGGATTGCAGCAGTCAGTTTCCAGGCCCTCGTCATTTTTTCCGATTCCTGCCGGTCAAAGATCCAGTCAATACGGGATGGCTGCTGCACCCCCTTGCGGACTTCCTTGATCAGCTGATTACTGCGTGATTTTTGCCAGGCATAAAAGCGGCTCCACCGGAAGACAGCGTCTAACCATCCAGAATTCTCGGCCGGTGAATTGTCTCGCTCCAGGCGGCCATCCGGCGAAAGCCGGAAACAGACCCGGACATGCGAGGCCAGCTCCCTGCTATTATCCACCACATCGGTACCGGTACCGTATCCGACAACGATGATGTCCGGTTTGTAATGGCGTACCACGTTCCGGTAGAGTGCCAGCTGGTCGGCAGTGCTCGATCCAGCGACGCCGAAATTCATCACTTCCCATCTCTCGCCTGGTGCCCCCTGCGTGGCCAGAAGCTGGTGCAGCTTGTGGTTCAACGTCTCCTCGACTTCCAACGCCTCGGCGGCGATAAAGGAATCACCCAGTATCGCCACTCGCTGAATTCCCGGTTGCCTGCCCAGCTTCCATTCCGGTCCTCGAAATCCCACGGCATTGGTTCGAAAAGAGACCGGAACACCTGATTCCCTGTTGTAGACCAGGCGGTCCATCGATCGAGGATACCTGGCCCCCACAACCGAATCATGGCGTGTCGCCAGCGCGGGGGCTGGTGCAAAAATCCATGAACAGAACTCCAGGACTCCGAGGATCATCAACAGCGTGAGAAGCTCGATTCCTGCAATCTTGGCCCATTTTTTCATGCGACTGGGACCCCTAGAACTGGAAGTAAATAAACGGGGTGTCAGGGAGTCTTCCGGCATACTCGGCCACGAACCAGAATGTCGCCGTGTAAACGGCCCAGCGAAGCGGCTTGGGCCAGTGAAGGACCTGGAGCGGATGGTGAAGATGCCGCTGGAACCATTCCAGCATGACCAGGGCCAGGACAAGATTCAGCGAACGGAAGACCGGGCCGCCGGACAGGTAACGCGTGATCAACTCGCTGTATCCGGCTGCGGAGGCAGATTCCCAGAACATCTTTTTCAGGATCAATAACGAGTCCGACAGGGACGAGGCGCGGAAAAATACCCAGAAGAGGGAGACAAGCAGAAATGTGCTGACCATTCGCAAGATGGTCGACACCGGGGGAATCAAGGAGTTTCCACCTGGTCGTTTCATTTCCATCTGCGAACGACGATCCAACCCCGGCCGCAAACCAATACTCGCTGCACCGTGGAGTCCACCCCAGGCGACAAATCGCCATGCAGCACCGTGCCAGAGACCACTTACCAGGAAGGTGATCAGGATATTCTTGTTCCGTCGCCAGCGACTCTCCCGGTTCCCTCCCAGCGGGATATAGAGATAGTCGCGAAACCATGTCGAAAGGGAAATATGCCAGCGCTGCCAGAATTCCCATATGCTTTGCGAGAAATAGGGATAGGCAAAATTCTGCATCAGCCGGATATCAAAAAGCCGCGCCGTTCCGATGGCAATGTCCGAGTAGGCACTGAAATCTGCATAGATCTGGAAGGCGAAAAAGAATGTCGCCAGCATCAATGCCGGCCCACTGGAAAGAGCCGGTTCCGCATAGGAAGCCTGGACCACCACCGCCAGTGAATCCGCGATGACGATCTTCTTGAAGAACCCCCAGAGGATCCTCGGCAATCCCTCACAGATATTCCCCCACCGGCATCGTCGGTCACGCTGGAACTGGGGAAGCAATCGAGAAGCACGTTCAATCGGGCCAGCAACCAGTTGTGGGAAAAAGGATACAAAAGCGAGGTAGTCGGCAAGCCTGGTTGTCGGTTCCAGTTTCCCCCGGTAAATGTCGATCGTGTAACTGAGTGTCTGGAAGGTGTAAAAACTGAGACCGACCGGGAGGATGATCTCCCAGGTTCCGCTGGCTGCATCAAAACCAAAAACAGCGGCCAGTCCCCGAAAGCTCTCGACAAAGAATCCCATGTATTTAAAAACACCAAGCAGCCCCAGGTTGCTGACAAGGCTGAATGCCAGCAACGTCTTCCGGCGGCGATCCGAACCGGATCGATGAAGTGCCAGCCCGATACTAAAGTCCACCATGCTGGAAATGAACATCAGCAGGCAGAAGCGATAATCCCAGTAGCCATAAAAGAAATAACTGGCGGCGACGAGCCAGGTATTTCGTGCGGTTCGTCGTGGCAACAGCCAGTGAACGCAGAAGACCAGGGGAAGGAAAAGCAGAAAAATGATCGTCGTGAATGACAAGCTGCTGCTCCATCTCCTGGAGACAGTCTTGTCATCCAGGATGCAATCCCGGGACTGCCGAGCAGCCCACAAATCCACTTGGAAGGGTGTCTAGAAGGTGAAGATGGCATCCACGGTCAATGTGAACTGGTCACGCTTGCTCTGACCGTTAAACATGCCCTCCACCCCATAGATGTCAGAGTTAACATCGGACCAGTCCCAGCGCAGTTCGCTTCTCACGGTCCAGCGTTCGTTCGGCCTCAGGTGCACCCCCCCGGTGATGCCGACATAGTTACCGCCGTTGACCTCTTCATCCACGGCAATACCCAGGACGCGGGCATTGTCCTGGTCACGGAACCACTCGACCCGGGTGCCGGCAGAGATTCGCTCTCCAAAATCATAGAGAAGGTAATTGGTGATGCCGTACCAGCGAGCTTCCGACAGGGTCCCGGTCGTATCATGGGTCTGCATTGCTTCCCCGTATCCCAGGTCCCCCTGCAGCATGTAGGTCGCCTTCTCGCCAAGCTGCCGCTTGTAACGCAACGTGGTCACGGTGATATTCCCCGACCGGGGAGTTCCGCTGCCGTCCAGGTAATGATGGTCATCCCCGGTATGGATATTGAGCGACACCCAGTTCCCTTCCAGTTCAAAACGAAACCCGGCCAGGACCGAGAGGTTATCATCCTCGTCTTCAAAATTATCCCAGCCACGCGTGAATCCGGCGGAAAAGGCGGTTGTGTCATCGAGCATCCGGCTGGTTGCCAGCAGGCCCGTGTGCGTGAAGGGTTTTCCATAGATGCGATTGAATGTATGGGAGTAAAAGAAGTTCTCCGTGGCCATCACGGATTCCGTGTCCAGCGGAGAATAGAAGTGCCCCATGCGGAATTCCGTCCCACCAAACAGCGGGGTCTCCAGGTCCACGTAGGCCTGGGGCAGGGCAAGCCCGTAATAGGGAGCCGGGCCTGTCGCATTCAGCCGGTTTATATCGGCAGGATCCACGCTGTTCCATCGCGGGCTCCCATCCAGCCGCGTCTCCAGGCCGCGAGCGGTCGTGTAATAGTGGTCCGTGCCGTAAAGCAGATCCGCGCGGCCGGTAAATGACCATGCTTCATTTTCGAAAGCCAACTTCCTGGTGCTCATCGCCAGATAAAGCTGGTTTAGCTGGTATTCATCGGCCTGGTCATTGAAGCCGAGAGGCAAATTACTGGAACTGGTCGCCGGGTTGAAGCTGAAGGTATATCCCTGGTCTATCCAGCCAAAACAATCAAGCCAGGTCTCCGCCTCAGCTTTCTTCTTCCTGACATAATCTGTCATTCCCAAATGCCGAGGGGAGATCTTTGCTGACAGGTTCAAACCGGCTGGCACAATCGATTCCGGGAAGATCGGCCTCGATGGTGGAGCCGCGCCCTCCTGGAGCGGGGATGTTGTGTCTTCGAAATGATAGGCCTGCTCGGGCTTGTCCTGGAGTTTCAGCCGCACCGGAGCGGACTTGTCCTCCAGGCTCAACCGGACCGGATCAGGCTTGTCCTGGAGATTCAGCCGTACCGGATCGGATTCCGTGGCCAGCCGGGGCGCCGTGGGCGTCAACTTGTCCTCCAGGCTCAGCCGGACCGGATCGGACTTGTCCTGGAGAATCAACCGAACCGGATCGGAATACAACTCCAGACGCAACCACGCCGGCTACGAAAAAACATCCACTCT
>CAYYZW010000051.1:0-5856 GCA_964476375.1 uncultured Pirellulaceae bacterium | reverse complement strand
GCTCGCTGTAAATTGGGGTTTGTTGTGTTTTTTATTTGTATGTATATTTGGTGTTTTTGTTCGTGTTTGTTATTGTTTTTTTTTATTTAAATTGCTTATATCATTTCCATATTTTTTCTATTCCGAGACTGGATTGTTGATTCGCTCAACAAGGACAAGGGATATGACCAGATGATCCGTGAGATGCTGGCTGCGGATGAAATTGCCGGCGACGATCCCCAGTTGCTGCCCGCGACCGGTTACCTGGGACGCAGTTGGTATAAATTCGACCGCAATGTCTGGATGTTCGAAACAGTTGAACGTACCGGAGAGGCGTTTCTCGGATTGACGCTGCGATGTGCACGCTGCCATGATCACAAGTACGATCCCATCAGCCAGGAGGAATACTATCGATTCCGGGCATTCTTCGAACCTCACGATGTGCGTACCGACCCTCTCTCCGTACTGACGACAACAGAAAAAGATGCGACGCTGGGGCAAGTTCTTACCGATGGAATTCCGCTGGTCTACGATAAAGAGCCGGACGCGCCCACTTACCGATTCGAGCGAGGCGACAATCGCTACCCGGACGAAACCAGGCCGTTGACACCCGGCGTGCCGGCAGCCCTTGGTGCAAACGACATTGTTATCACTCCTGTGCAGTTACCCACGGCGGCCTGGTATCCCGTGCTGCGAAAGGGTGTCCGTGAAACACTGATTGGGAAAGCCGAATCGGAACTCGCCGCTGCCAAAGAAGAACGAGCCGAATGCATAAGCAAGGCTGGCCTTCATCGCGCCAAGGTGATGGCGGCCGAAAACAGACCGGCTGCCGAAACCAAAACCGAAAGCGTGTTTCTGGAGGACGATTTTTCGTCTCCAGACCCGGAGGTCTGGAAAGCACGTGGTGGCAGCTGGGTTTATGAAGACAGCAAGCTTATCGAAAAAGATGTCACCAGTTTTGCGACGTTTGTGACGCAAGAGAATCATCCGCGAGACTTCACCGTCCACTTGCGATATCGCCCACTTCAGCCCGGAACCTTCCGGTCTGTTGGTTTCAGTTTCGACTTTGTGGATAAAGGGAATTCGCAAGATGTTTACACGAGCACGGGGGATGCCAGCCAGAGCGTTCAGGCATTTCATCGAACGGGTGGTTCGCAGGTGTACCCGCCCGAGGCCACCGTCAAGACACCACTGAAAGTTGGCGAAGAAGCAACACTGGACGTGTCCGTGCTTGGGTCGAACTTGACCATTGATCTGAACGGCCAGCGCAAGCTGGAATATGTCCTTCCCAGGGAACGCCGGGACGGTAAATTTGCCTTGTGGGTGCACCAGGGTTCGGCCGAGTTCCTGGAACTGAAAATAACCGCACAGACCGAAACGCTCGAAACAATACAGCAACGACTGCAGCAGGCAGAACGTGCCGTCGAAACCGCCGAATTGAAAGTGAAGCTGGCGGCCGCCGAAGTGAAATCCGTCCAGCTGCGACTGGCAGCAACGCTGGCCAGCTCGGGGGGGAATGATCGGCAGGATGATGATCCCCAGGGTGGTGACAGGCTGGACGCCCGGCAGCGTGCACTGGACGCGTCCGCGGCTGAACTGGAGGCAAAGATCATCCAGGCAGAGCTCGAGGTTCTCACGGCACAGCATGCCGACGATAACGAGGAATCGCAGAAAAAAATTGCTGCGGCGAAAATGAATCTGCAGGCAGCTCGCGAGGCTGCGACCAATCCGACCGGTACATTCACACCGCTCGGTGAGCAATATCCCAAGACCAGCACGGGCCGCCGCAGTGCCCTGGCAAACTGGATCGCCAGTCCAGCGAATCCGCGAACGGCCAGGGTGGCGGTCAACCACCTGTGGGGGAGGCATTTCGGCCAGCCCCTGGTGGTGACGAGCGAGAATTTCGGGCTCAATGGCCGGACGCCGACTCATCCGAAATTACTCGACTGGCTGGCCGCGGAATTGATTGCACACAACTGGCGAATGAAACCGTTGCATCGACAGATCGTGCTTTCGGCAACCTATCGCATGTCCACCCGACCTGGCGATGACAGGGACAGGACGGCCGACGCGGACAATAAATATTTCTGGCGAATGAATTCGCGGCGGATGGAAGCGGAGGTTGTCAGGGACAGCGTTCTCTACCTGTCCGGCCAACTGGACTTTACCCGCGGTGGCCCGGAGATTCCGGAAACAGATGGGGAATCCGTTTTTCGGCGGAGTCTTTATTTTCGTAATACACCAAATGAAAAAATGGGCATGCTGGAAGTATTCGATGTGGCAGATCCGAATTCATGTTACCGGCGTAAAGAGAGTGTGGTGCCCCATCAGTCACTGGCGATGATGAATAGTGGCCTGGCACTGGACAGCGCCCGGTTGATTGCGGAACAGTTGTCTGCATCCGACGATGATTTCGTAACAGCCGCATTCGAGACGGTGTTGTCACGACGCCCCACGGGTGAGGAAGTTGTACGTTGCGAGACATTCCTTCAACAGCACACGCAGTTTTTAAATGATGATGCGACCGAGAAATTCGTCGCTGGTGGAACAGCCAAACGTGCTCCGGCGGCAGATCCTGGTTTGCGTGCACGCGAGAATCTTGTCCATGTACTTTTGCTGCATAACGATTTTGTGACGGTGAGGTGAGAAAACGGATATGAGTTGCGAATTCCCCTGTGGACAACAACATCGACGACAGTTTCTAGCTGACTGTGGATTGGGTTTCACGGGTTTGGCGTTGGGCGCGGTGATGCAGCAGGACGCCCAGGGTGCCGGGGCCGATGTGCGCTCTCGTTTACCACACTTCAGGCCGAAGGCAAAAAGTGTGATCTGGTTTTTCATGAACGGTGGAACCAGTCATCTTGAATCGTTTGATCCCAAGCCAGCACTCAATAAATATGCCGGGATGACAATCGACGAGTCGCCCTACAAGTCGGCCGTTCTCGATTCACCGTTTTATCGAAAAAACGTGCGCGATTTCGCTGGAACCCCCCGTGCCCTGATGGCAACGGTCTATCCCATGCAAACGGGCTATCGCAAGCGAGGTGGAAGCGGGATTGAAGTCAGTGACTGGTGGCCCCATGTGGGCGACTGTATCGATGACATTGCCGTTGTTCGGTCCATGTGGACGACTGACAACGACCATGCGGCGCAATTGCAATTTCACACCGGACGTCACATCTTCGATGGATTCTATCCGTCCGTCGGATCGTGGGTCCACTATGGCCTGGGAACCTTGAACGAGAATCTGCCGCAGTTTGTCGTCATGGGGCCACCACCTGGTGATTGTTGTGGAGGTGTCGGGGCGCATGATGGGAGCTACCTGGGCCCCGAGCATTCGGGTGTTCGCATGGCAGTGAATCCTCAGAACCCGTTGCCATTTGGCACCCCTGGCAACCAGGTGAGTATCCAAGAACGCCGGCACCAGCTCGACTTGTTGCGGGACCTGAATGAGTTAACGACGGTCCGGTATCCGGATGATGCCAGGCTGCGAGCACGAATCAAAGCGCATGAGCTGGCATTTCGAATGCAGATGTCCGTGCCGAAAATCGTTGATTTCAATGCGGAAACGCAATCGACGCTCGATCTGTACGGGATGAACGAGGAGGCCACCAGGGGAATGGGCCAGCAGGCACTTGCCGCACGCAGGCTTGTCGAACAGGGTGTTCGGTTTGTGCAGATTTATGACGGCGGCGGGGGGGGTGGTGGCTGGGATGCACATAGCAAACTCAAAGCGAACCATACACGCAATTGTGGACGAGTGGACAAGCCGATTGCCGGTTTGCTCAAGGATCTGAAGCAGCGTGGCATGCTGGATGAAACCATTGTCGTCTGGGCGACCGAATTCGGGCGCACGCCTGGTGCGGAACGATCCGATGGCCGGGATCATCACCCTTATGGTTTTTCGGTGTGGATGGCCGGGGGGGGGCTGAAAGGTGGTATCGCTCATGGTGCGACAGACGAGATAGGATTTCATGCTGTCGAAAACAGGCACTATGTAACCGACATCCATGCCACGATCCTCCATCAATGCGGGCTTGATCCAAAACAGATGGAAGTTCCGGGGCACAAGCGACTGGAAATTGACTTTGGCCACCCGATTCACGAGATCATTGCCTGAATGACCGGCGCCGGCGCTCGGCTCATGTTTCTGACTCCCTGTCGCTGAGGCAGCCTTCCACGATGGAAAGTAAGAACCCGATGAATATCCTTGTCGCCGGTGGTGCCGGGTACGTTGGCTCCCATGCAGCTCGCATGCTCGCCGCCGCGGGGCACGAGGTCTGGGTCTATGACAACCTCTCTCTCGGACACCGGCAGGCTGTGGCGACGGGACGGTTGATCGAGGGCGACCTGCACGACGGGGGCCTGGTCGAGCAGGTGCTGCGTGAAAAATCAATCGATGCGGTGATGCATTTTGCCGCCCTGACCCTGGTTGGAGAATCAGTCAGTGATCCGGCCCGCTACTACTCGAATAATGTGCTTGGTACTTTCTCCCTGCTCGAAGCGATGCGGCGAGTCGGCGTGAGGCGGTTTGTTTTCTCCAGCACCGCTGCCACCTACGGAGAACCGGAGACGGTTCCGATTACCGAGCAGGCGTCCCAGCAGCCGATTAATCCCTATGGGTACACCAAGCTCGTGATCGAGAAGGTGCTGGCTGATTTTGCTGCCGCCTATGGGTTTGCCTATGCCGCCCTGCGGTATTTCAATGCGGCCGGGGCGCATCCAGATGGGGACCTGGGGGAGGATCATGACCCGGAAACCCACCTGATCCCGATCGTGCTGCAGGTGGCCCTCGGGCAAAGGGAGCAAATCACAATTTTTGGCAGCGATTATCCGACGCCGGACGGCACCTGCGTGCGGGACTATGTTCATGTCGACGACCTGGCGCGAGCCCACCTGGCTGCCCTGGACCGGCTCGAGGAAGGCCGGGGATTCCACCTGAACCTTGGCACTGGCTGTGGGAACAGCGTGCGAGAGATCGTCGAGGCAAGCCGGATTGTGACTGGCCGTGAGATCCCGGTCGTGGAGGGAGAGCGGAGGTCCGGGGATCCACCGGCCCTGGTTGCCGATGCCAGCCTGGCAGGGAGCGTGCTGGACTGGGAGCCCCGCTATACCGATATTAAGAAGATCGTTGAGACGGCCTGGCAGTGGCATAGCAGCCATCCCCACGGTTACCAGGATTGAGGGGGCTGCCGTGCAGAAGATCATTATCGAGAAGCCTTACAAGTTCGTGCCCCCGCATCGCGGGAATTGGCTGCCGACCTGGATCCGTAACCTCAACCTGTTTGGGGGCTGGCTGAAGAAGAATGAAGGGATCGAGAGATTCCAGTGTCGCCATGTGGAACGTCTGCGGCAGACTCTGGACGAGGGGCACGCCGTCATGTTGACCCCCAACCATGCCCGTAACGGGGACCCGCTTGTGATCGGCTGGCTGGCCAAAGAGGCACATTTTTTGATTTACGCGATGGCCAGCTGGCACCTGTTCCACCAGGGGCGGTTCATGGCCTGGGCAATCCCCAAGATGGGGGGCTTTAGTGTCAACCGGGAAGGGCTGGACCGCAAGGCTCTTAACGTGGCCATTGATTCGCTTGCCGAAGCCGACAGGCCGTTGGTGATTTTTCCCGAGGGATCGGTCACCCGTACGAATGGTCGGCTTTCCTCTTTGCTAGATGGGGTAGCTTTTATTGCCCGGGCTGCGGCAAAGAAGCGGCAGCGCGAGGATCCGCCGGGCAAGGTCTTTATTCACCCGGTCGCCATGCGGTATGTCTTCCACGGGGACCTGGAGACGGCGGCGGACAGGGTGCTCAGCGATATCGAGAAACGGTTTTCATGGCAACCGCAAAGCCACCTGCCGCTATTGGAGCGAATTGACCGGGT
>CAYYZW010000050.1:0-2554 GCA_964476375.1 uncultured Pirellulaceae bacterium | reverse complement strand
GATGGCGTTGCCCTGCTCAAATTCGATGGTCACATCCTCTGGTTCGTCCGGCGCTTCGTGCGGGTTGGTAGTGAGCAGAAAGATATCCTCTGGAGGGGCATTCCAAGGATCCTCGAGAATGCCACCTTCAAAGCTGAGATGGAGAAGGTTTCGATCCATGCTGTACGGCTTCTTCGCGGTTACCGGCACGGGGATGTTCCACTGGTTGGCGTAGGCTACCAGGTCGGATCGTCCTTTAAATTCCCACTCCCGCCAGGGCGCGATGACCCGAATGCCAGGTTCCAGGGCGTAACTGGTAAGTTCGAAGCGAACCTGATCGTTCCCCTTGCCCGTGGCCCCATGGGATACTGCCTCGGCCCGATTTTCCCGGGCGATCTCAACCATCCGTTTGGCGATGAGTGGCCGAGCAATCGATGTGCCCAGCAGGTAACCGGACTCATAGACTGCACCGGCGCGAATCATAGGAAAGACGAAGTCCTCGGCGAACTCTGCTCGGAGGTCGTCTATATAGATTCTGCTGGCGCCGGTTGATAGGGCTTTCTCTTCCAGCCCTTCGAGTTCTTCCCCCTGGCCGATATCGGCGCAGAAGGCGATGACCTCGGCTTGGTATGTTTCGATAAGCCAGCGCATGATGACTGAGGTGTCGAGACCTCCCGAATATGCCAATACGACTTTCATATATTTTGCTCCTCGATGTCGGGTTCCCAGGCTGCACATGCCTCACTGATGATTGATACTGCTTCGTCGACGTCGGTGTCTGTGATCGTGAGTGGGGGCACAAGCCGGATGACGGTATTCGCGGTAGCCAGGGTTAGCAATCCTTTTTCCATCAACAAGTGGGCCAGGCCGGCTGCCTTTACACCATCCTCCAGAACCAACCCGTTGATCAGGCCTACACCTCGAACTTCTTTTATCCAGGAATAAGCTTTTCCCAGCCCGGCCAGGGATTTCCGCAGTCGGGCCCCCATGACGGTGGCATTGGCCAGCAAATTTTCCTCTTCGATGATCCCAATAATGGCCAGTGAGGCGGCGCAAGCCAGCGGAGTACCTCCAAAGGTGGTGGCGTGACTGCCGGCCATCAGCACATCCGAGACCCGAGGAGCGGCGCTAACCCCGCCGATAGGGAAGCCGCCGCCCATCCCCTTGGCGATGGAGAAGGCGTCTGGAGTAATCCCACTGGTTTTCCACCCCCACCAGTCACCAGTCCGGCCCATGCCACACTGTACTTCATCACAGAGCAGCAGCACGTCCTTCTCTGCACACCAGGCCTGCAGGGCCTGGAGAAATTCCGGCGTAGCGGGCAGGACCCCGCCTTCACCCTGTACGACTTCCAGGAGAACGGCGGTTGTCCTGGGTGAAGCAGCTTGATCGACCGAATCGATGTCGTTGAAAGTGGCGAGAGCGAACCCGGAGGGCAGTGGGTGGAAGCCTTCCTTTACCTTGTCCTGCCCGGTGGCGGTCAAGGTGGCGAGGGTTCGGCCGTGAAACGAGTTCCGAAATGTAATGACCTCGTGCTTTCCTTGTGGATTGCCCCATCGCCGGGCAAGCTTTATCAGTGCTTCGTTGGCTTCGGCCCCTGAATTGCTGAAAAAACATTTTCCATCCAGCGACCGTTCGGATAGGGCCTGGGCCAGTTGGGGTTGTACCTCGTTGTAGTACAGGTTGGATACGTGCATGAGGCGTCCCGCCTGTTGACGGATTGCCTCCACCAGGTGGGGGTGGCAGTGTCCGGCTACGGTGACCGCGATCCCAGCGAGAAAATCAAGGTATTTTCTTCCCTCCGCGTCCCACACCCGGACCCCTTCACCCCGCACCAGAGCCAGTTCCGGGGTATAGGTGGGCATGACGTACTGGTTGTGCATTGCGATGATTTTCTGTGAATTCATTTTTTCACCTTTTGTCACCGGTTTTCTTGACGGAGTCATTACCACCTCTGGGCCACCTTTCCTTCCATTACTTGCATGGGTTTATTCATGCACAATTTCCGTGGCCACCCCCTCCTCAGTGAATAGTTCCAAGAGTAAAGAATGGGGCAGGGTGGCGTCGATGATATGGACTTTATTGACGCCGGCACCCAGGCACTGTGCTGCAGATTGCAGTTTGGGAATCATGCCTCCTTGAACGACGCCTTCCTGAATGAGCCGGGAGATCTCTCCCTGGCCAATGTGGCTGATGATGGACGCAGGAGAAGACGGGTCCCTCATCAGGCCGGGGACATCAGACAAATACACGAGTTTCCTTGCCTTCATTGCCTGGGCCACGGCAGCAGCCGCGTCGTCAGCGTTGATGTTGTAGGTGTGCCCGTCTCTGCCCTTTCCCAGAGGTGAAATTACGGGAATGCTTTGCTGGCACAGGAAATCCCGGATGGGACCGGTCTCTACACGCGCCACCTGTCCAACGAACCCCCAATCGATCGCCTCGCCTGTCTCCGGGTCGGTACCGGTTAGGGGTTCAGCCATCAACACGGAAGGACCAGGAATGCCAGTAGCGCTGCATCCCAGTGTTTCAATCATGTCCGTGAGGAATGGATTGATCTCTTCATTGCACGCCTCCT
>CAYYZW010000049.1:0-6510 GCA_964476375.1 uncultured Pirellulaceae bacterium | reverse complement strand
GTAAAAGAATTTTAGCTACTACTTCGATGATGGGAGCGGCCACGTCTTAAGCGACACGATGTGGAATCGGACCAGGGATTTTTTTGACCGCCACCTGCGGGGCTAGTTGTCCCGCCACGGTCGCCAGCCGGCCCTGTCAGACACCTGATTCCGACCGGAGAAATCCCCGCGTCATCGATACCAGGGAAACATAAAACGCCGTCTCCGCCCGGTCCTCGGCCGCATCGAGAAGAGGCCCGGGCCACCCCAGGTGCATGGCAAAAAAAGCATCTTCCCACTCGTCCAGGCCCCCGGCGTCTTCCACCCTCTCACTCGCCGTCACATGGCCCATCAGGTCCAGCTGCAGCCCGAGATGATCGGGCATGATTCCCGGTGCGCCCTCGGCAAGATCGTACCGGACAACATCCGCAAAGTCCCGCATCGACTGGCACGCCTGCCCCTCCAGTTTCCCGTCCTGCCAGACCGACTGGTAAGGAGGCAAATGCTGGGTTGGCCCAAGAAACAGCTGACAGAAATCAATCTCCAGGTCCTCCACGATATCGGCGGTTGCCAGCGGAGGCAGCCATCCTCCCGCAGCTCCATATGCCGCGCCGAGCTCTCCCTTGCCCAGCTGCTGAAGCAAGGGGCCGTCCACTTCACGCAGCCATAATCTCGCCAGAAGGCGATAAAGGCCGCCTCGCGCCAGCCGGTTCTCTGTCGTTGACACCCGAGCCCTCATCCTAGCTTGCGAATACGGACGACCGTATCGTGATACGCCTGTTGCCCACTGACCGGGTCCGGGGCGATCGGCATCAGCCGGTTCTGATTCCACCCCTTTCCGGTATTCGGTCGCCACCTGTCCGGGTCGCCATCGGAGGTGTCTTCCCACCACATGTTCCGTTCCCAGTCGGCGTCGCGATAGGTCTCCCCGTCACTGCCCACCAGCGGGCCCTTCTCTGCCGGATGTCTGCGTGCCTGGGCGACGCTCGTGTATTGCCAGTGCCCACAGCTGTTACTCATCGCAATCACCTTCGGATGGATCCCCTCCATCAATACCACCGGCACACGCATCGTGGCGATCACCCGCCGGCCATTCTCCTCCACCAGGTCCTCCCGCAATAAATGGGGTGATCGTTCCTCCAGTTCACGCGAGTAAAAGGAGGTGACCTCGATCCAGTCCCCATCGGTCAGTCCATGCTCGGCCGCGGTCGCCGGGTTCAGCCAGGCAGGGTTCGAATGGACGATTTCCGCAAGCCATTTGAGATTCATCGTTCGGCCATGGTTATGCACGTTCCACTTGAAACTTGTCATCACCAGTTCATCGTTATCAAGGTTCTCGTGTTCCCGGGGCTGGAACCAGCTCGGCATCGGGTCCACCTCGCGATCATGCCCCTGGTGATTGGCATGCCGGTTTTTGGTGCGGGTGACCCCGCTCTGGGCGATCAATTCCGAACAATCCTCGTTCCGGCCAATTTTCTGCACGAACATGCTGCGAATCTCAAATTTCCGGCTTGGAGTCTTGAATCCTCGTACCGCGCCGCCCTCCTGCATGATGCCGATCCCGACGCCATCCCTCGTGATCACGCCGCTCTCCGGATCGACCATCGCACCCTCCATCTGGTCGCCGTCGAGCGTGATGTTGTAGGGCTCATAAAAAGGTTCCCGCTCTCCTTCCCAGGCGCCTTCTTCCAGCAAACGTTCCAGGCCCCGCTTGCCTGTGCGGGGATTTTCCGGCACGCCGGATGCCCATTGCTCCATGTATTCTTCCACCGATTCCTGGTACCACTGTTTCATCCCGTCACCAATACGCCGGGCCAACTCGGGAAAGAAATCCCGCACATCCCGTGATTCGCCAAGCGGTTTCACCATCGGCGTCCGCAGCCCCACATAAGGCTTCAGGTTATAGGACCCCCTGGCATCCAGGTCCCACCGTTCCAGGTAGGTCGCCCAGGGTAAAACAATGTCCGCATAATGGGCCGTCTCGTTGTAAAAACAGTTGATGCACACATGGAACTCGATGCATTCCTCGTCGGTCAGGACCTGCTGGGTCAGGCTCTCCTCCGGCCATGTCAGCGGCGAATCGAGGTTATAGGTCATGTACGCCTGCAGTTTCGCCCGGCCCTGCAGCAAGTAAAGGTAAATTAATTCCCCCACCCGCATTCGCCGCCAGACGTTGGACAGTGGATACTCCGGGGGATCCTCCAGCACACTCCAGGTCTTTGCCCCCGGTGGCATCGCCGGTGGCTTGACCACCGGGTCCAGGCCGCCCCATGGCGACCAGCACCTTCCCCCCTTTTTTCCCACACTTCCCACCACGGCGTTGAGCAAACCAATCGCCCGATCGTTGTAATACCCATTGATGTGAGCGGAACTTCCGCGATTACACATGGTGGTGCAGGCCGGTGCTGCCTCTGCAAATTCGATAGCGATTCGCCGGATCGTCTCCGCCGGAATGCCACTGACAGATTCCGCCCAGGCCGGCGTGAACTCTTCCAGCTGCTCACGGAGCTCACGGATCGTCACGTTCGTCCAGTCCTTGAGAAAGACCTCGTCGTGCAACCCCTCTGCAAGGATGGCGTGGGACATGGCCAGCGCCACGGCCCCGTCCGTTCCCGGGAAGGGGGCGAACCACTCGTCACTGGCACCGGCCGTGTTGGAAAGCCGCACGTCAAATGTGACCAGCTTGGCACCATTTTTAAAACGCCCGTTCTGGATTCGGGTCGCAAAAGGAACATGGCCCTGGTGAGCTTCGAAGGCATTCGATCCGAAATTGAGGATGTATTTCGAATGCTCCACGTCATTCAGGTCCCAGTCGCTCTCCCACAAGTACGTCAGGTTTGCCGCCCGCCTGTTCCCCGAACAGAGGGCGCGGTGACTCAGTTGTGTGCTGGTACCAAATGCATCCAGAAAACGCTTGAGCGCATCCTTGCTCCTTTGCCGTCCCTGGTGAAAAGCAAATTCTTCCGGCCGACCGCTCTGGCGTACCGCCTTGAGCTTGGCTGCAATTTCATCGAGGGCCTCGTCCCAGCTGATCCGTTTCCATTTCCCCTCGCCCCGTTTTCCGACCCGCCGCATCGGAAACAGCAACCGCTCCGGGTGGTAGAGGTGATTCAAGCCCGCCTGGCCGCGCGCGCACAAGTGACCGCGACTATTCGGGTCGTTGGGATTCCCCTCGATCTTGAGTAATCGGTCACCCTTGACATACCCCACGATGCCGCACACCGTGCTGCATAACTGGCACATCCCGGGGACTTTCCTCGCGCCCTTGTACTTGGTCCGGTCAGGCCAGTCGCGTTTCGCCAGCGGCCCGGGTAACTCGCACACACCCGGCATCGCGCCAAAGGCGCCCTGTTCATACGCTCGGCCCCGGATACGCTTCCACTTCTCCATATCGATCCGGGCTGTGGCGGGCTCCCGGGACGATTCAGGGTCCTCCCCGTCCGGGCCACCACATCCGTGCGTATTTCCCAGCACGAACCCGGCGCCTGATACCGCAAGGCCAAGCCTCAGAAACTGACGTCTCTCCTGCTGTTCTGACTTCACTTGTCGTTGACCTCCGCCTCCGATGACCCGTCCTCTTCCGGAGACGATGATGGTGACCAGTTATAGATGTCATAGGCCCCGGGTTGATAGGATTCCCCTTCCCCCGGCACCACTTTTTCGACCTCCACCGGTGCCGGCCCGGCAAACCACATTCGTGGCTGTGTTCCCTTTTCCGGGCGAAGCTGCTGCAACCCGCCTTCCGCCTCCTCGGCCTCACGGATGGCCGTGGACACGGAGGACGAAGGGTCGTTCAAATCACCGAAATAGAGAGCCTCGGAGGGGCAGGTGGGCACGCAGGCCGGTTCCATTCCTGCCTCCCCACGGTGGTAGCAGTTGTGGCACTTCACCGCCTGCTTGGCGACGGGGTCGAGGTAGATGGCGCCGTAGGGACAAACCTCCACGCAGGTCCCATGCCCACAACATGTGTTGTAATCAATCGCCACGGTGCCCCCTTCCTCCTTGTGCAGCGCACCGCATGGACATGCCTTGATACATGGAGCATCCTCGCAGTGCTGGCAGGACATCGGCATGAAAAGCCTTGCCACCTGGGGGTACTCACCCACGTCCTGATAAAACGTCTGCCGAATGTAATTCCCCAGGGGAACATCGTTTTCCGCCTTGCAGCTGACCTCGCACGCATGGCAGCCAAAACAACGCCGCGTGTCGACGAACCACCCGAGTTTTTTGCCATCCTCCGGTGGCGTCATGCGATCCCGCCAGAATTCTTCTGGCTGGTATTTCTCGCTGCTCGCCTCGTCGCCTTCCACCCGCGATACGATCGGCAACAGGGACCCGGCTGTGGCCGCCTTCATGAACGTCCGGCGGTCCCCTTCCTTACTAGCCATGTGCACATAACCTCCTTGTTGATGGACCCACAGCCGCCTTCAAGCGACCATGGCCAGGGACGACGTTGTACCGTCCCGTCCGCTGATTCACTAAAAGAGCTGGCCCGTCGCTCCCAAATAGGCTCCAAGGGCCGCATTCAGAACGGATAACGCCAGCCCAATACTGCATAACACAATCCCTGCGGTCGCCGATCCACCACCGCCGAGCTTCTTACTCTTCAGACCAAATACCACTCCCGTGATCGTCAGGGGCAGGCCGATCAACGGGATGATCCAGCCCACAAGACCGATACATCCCATCACCAACGAGGCCGTCCCCTTACTTCCAGCGGCCGGATCAACGCCACTGTAGGGGTAGGGCCCTGGGTAAGGGGGCTGTGGCTGTCCCGGGTAAGGCCCCTGCGGCTGCCCCGGTTCTGTGGTGTCCGCCCCGCCCGGCCTTCGCCTCGCCCCCCCCCCGCTCTCGGGGGGCGCGGTTGCTGAGGTCCTTGTTCGCCAGACATTATTTTTTCTCCTCACGTGCCGTCATGTCACTTTTCTATGTTCGACCAGGATTGTAAACGAAATGCTTTTTGACAGACAATCGCTCCTGGCTCCTGTTCCCTCACACCGTCTTCCAGAATGTCCGCCTGGTACGTGTATCCATTTCAGGGAACTGCCCGACGACGCGTCAGGAAGCGCGGGCGATCGCCCGCTGTACCGCATCCCCCATATCGGCCGGGCTCTGGGCCACCTCGATACCCGCCTCCTCCAGCGCCTCGACCTTGGCCGACGCCGTTCCCTTGCCCCCGGAGATGATCGCCCCCGCGTGGCCCATCCTTTTCCCCGGCGGTGCGGTGCGACCGGCGATAAAGGCAGCCACCGGTTTGCTGACGTGGTCCTTGACGTAAAGAGCCGCCTCTTCCTCGGCACTTCCACCAATTTCACCGATCATCAGGATCGCCTCGGTATCGTCGTCTGCCTGATAAAGTTCGAGCAGGTCGATAAATGACGTCCCCACGATGGGATCGCCACCCAGGCCCACGCAGGTCGACTGGCCCAGACCCCGATTCGACGTCTGCCAGACCGCCTCGTAAGTCAACGTCCCGCTGCGGCTCATGATCCCCACGCCTCCGACCTGGTGGATATAACCCGGCATGATACCGATCTTGCACTGTTCAGGGGTGATCAAACCAGGGCAGTTCGGCCCGATCAGCGTGACCCCTTTTTCTTTGACCGTCTCGTACACGCGGATCATATCGACCACCGGTACTCCCTCGGTGATCGCCGCGATGACGCCAATCCCCGCATCCGCTGCCTCCAGGATCGCATCGGCCGTGAAGGCGGCCGGCACGAAGATCATCGTTGCGGTGGCCCCGGTTTCTGCAACCGCTTCCTCGCAGGTATCAAAGACCGGTAACCCCTCGACCGTCTGGCCTCCCTTGCCGGGCGTCACCCCCCCCACCATCTGCGTGCCGTATTCGAGGCACCCGCGGGTGTGAAATTCCCCTGCCGTGCCGGTAATTCCCTGGCAGATGACCTTCGTGTCCTTGTTGACCAGGATACTCATATTCTGTTTTCCATCCCCGCCTGTTCAGGAGCTTGCCAGCCCGGCAGCTGCCACGACCTTCTTGGCCGCATCCCCCAGGCTCTCGGCTGCAATAATATCCACATCGCTCTCGGCGAGCATCTTCCGCCCTTCTTCGACCTCGGTCCCCTCCAGTCGAACCACCAGCGGCACGTCGAAACCGACCTCCCTTGAGGCCTCGATCAGTGCCGCCGCGATCGTCGTGCACCTGGCAATTCCACCGAAGATATTCACCAGCACCGCTTTCACATTCTTATCCGAGAGAAGGATGCGAAAGGCCTCGGTGACCTGGGCAGTGTCAGCGCCCCCACCCACATCCAGGAAGTTCGCCGGTTCCCCGCCGTGCAGCTTGATGATATCCATCGTGCTCATCGCGAGTCCCGCCCCGTTGACCAGGCATGCGATGTTCCCGTCCAGCTTGACATAGCTTAACCCTGCCTCCCCGGCCCTCACCTCGGTGGGCTCTTCCTCGGCAACGTCACGCATGTCGAGGATCTCCGGGTGTCGGAAAAGTGCATTGTCATCAAAGCTGATCTTTCCATCCAGCGCGATCACCGCCCCCTCCTGGTCGATCAC
>CAYYZW010000048.1:0-9171 GCA_964476375.1 uncultured Pirellulaceae bacterium | reverse complement strand
GCACCGGTCTGGGCGCTCCAGGTCGCCGCGGCAGCCGGCCAGCTCCCCCCCTTGAAATGCGAGGGCTCGTTGACGGTGGCGTTGCGATGCAGTCCTCGCCAGTGGGGCCAGTCATCCGCATCACTGGGGGCCGGCGCCGCCAGCAGCAGGCAGGCGAGAAGAATCCAGGGAGGCTTCAGCATGGGGATCTCCAGGAGCAGGTCTTTTTCATGGGTAGCCGGCATACTTGCCGTCAGGAAGACGTGTGGGAAATTTGTATTTCGGATCGCTGAGAATCTTGTAGAGGCCCGGGTCTCCCTGCATGAGCTTCTCGGCCGTGTTCAGTCTCCACTCGTGCTGGATGTTCATGAACCGCCCCGGGTATTGCTGGCCCCCAAGCAGCGAGGTCAGCCCCCAGTAAATATACTCGGTAATCTGGCAGCCATAGTCGCAGCTCCGATCATCGTAGGTGTACCAGGCAGTCGGGGGGTAACGAGCCGGCACCCTGCGAAAATACCCCCCCCGTGCCTTGTCCATGGCCAGGGCGAGTTGTGTTCCGGGTCGTTCCCCCAGTTCGCGAGGATATGCATGGGCATAGCCCGCGTGCGTCACCAGGTGCAGTACCTCCTCCAGGGACGCATCTCCCTTGCCTGATTCGATGCCGCCCGGAATGGTTTCCTCGCCATAGAGGCCCTGCAGGATCATGCTGTCCCAGGTTCGCTCGGGAATATGGCGGTGCACATCAAGTCGCTGGAAGCTTCGCTCCGTCGCCGCCATGATCATGGCGGCCTTTTTCTGGATCATCGTGGCAACCACGAGCTTGTTGTCGACCTTGCCGTCGGCGTCGTTGTCGAGGTACTGGGCCAGTACGCCCGCGGCGTGCAGGACCTTGATGTCGGGTGTCTGGCTGGTGGCATAGACCGGGATTTGAAAGACGACTACTCGCTTGCTGAAGATGCGTGAGAACCCGTGCGGTGACTCCTTGCCGACGGGATGGATCGTGAGAGGACCTTCGGCCAGCAGGGGGCAGGCCAGCAGCAGAAGGAAACAGGTGAGGAGCGGACGAATCATAAGGGTTAATATAACGTCCTTGGAATCCACTCACGAGATGAGCAATGCGAGTTGACGGCCGGTGTCGATCAGGCCAGACTTGGGTCGTCACGTTTTTTGTAGCGCCGCATGCCACAACCGGAGCGATCCCTGTCATGAACTTCACCCGATTCCTGGTTCTTGCCGTCCTGGTCTGTCTCCCCTGGCAGCAAGTCACTGCCCAGGATCCGCCGAATGTCCTTTTCTTGATCTGTGATGACCTGAACTGTGATCTCGGATCCTACGGCCATCCCCAGGTCAAGTCGCCGAATATCGACCAACTGGCCCGGCGGGGAGTGCGATTTGAACACGCCTACTGCCAGTTTCCCCTCTGTGGCCCCAGCCGGGCGTCTTTCATGACCGGGCTTTATCCCGACCAGAACCTGGTTCGCCGCAATGCGATCTACATTCGCGAGCATGTACCAAGCGTGCAGACGATGTCGCAGATGTTTCGCGCCAACGACTACGTGGCGACCCGGGTGGGCAAGATCTATCACTACAACGTCCCCAAGCATATCGGCACCAGCGGCCATGACGACCCTTACTCCTGGGACTTCACGGTCAATCCCCGCGGCCGGGACAAGGCGGACGAGGACCTGATTTTCAGCCTGCAGCCGGGGCAGTTCGGCGGTACGCTCAGCTGGCTGGCAGCCGATGGGACCGACGAGGAACAGACCGACGGGATTGCCGCGAGCGAGGCGGTCAGGTTGCTTGAGCAATACGCGGAGGATGATCAGAGATTCTTCCTGGCGGTGGGACTCTACCGGCCGCATACACCCTACGTGGCCCCGAAAAAATACTTCCAGATGTACCCCCGGGAGAAAATCGTCGTGCCCCAGGTGCCGGAGGGATATCTCGATACGCTCCCCCGCTCCGCGCAGCTTTCCATTACCCGCAAGAAGAACCAGCTCAACCTGAGTGACAAGCTCTCACGCGAGGCGATCCAGGCTTACTACGCCTCGATTACCTTTGCCGATGCCCAGGTGGGGCGAATCCTCGACGCGCTGGCGCAGACCGGCCTGGACAAGAACACGATCGTGATCTTTACCTCCGACCATGGCTACCACATGGGAGAGCATGGCCACTGGCAAAAGACCACGTTGTTTGAAAACGCGGCCCGGGTCCCGCTGGTGATTGCCGGGCCGGGAGTCACGGCAGTCGGTTCGACAGCCCGGACGCCTGCCGAGATGCTCGATTTCTACCCGACCCTGGCCCAGATGTGCGGACTCAAGGCCCCTGCCTATCTTTCCGGTGTGAGCCTGGTTCCGGCACTGGCGGATCCGAAAGCGACGCCCCGCACCGCCGCACTGACGCAGTATGCCAACGGTTACAGCATTCGTACTCCCCGTTACCGCTATACCGAATGGGGTGAGCAGGGAGCGGGGGGGGCGGAACTGTATGACCACCAGGCAGACAGCGTGGAGATGGTCAACCTTGCTTCTCAGCCAGAGCATGCTGGGACGGTCAGGCAGTTGTCCCAGGTGCTCCGGGATCGAGTGGCTGCTGCCAGGACGCGGCCCGAGGGGCTGGAACAGATCATCTTTGAGAACCGCCGCCGTATCCGCTAGTCTCCTGCCTAGGGGACGGCCTTTTGTGCCGGTGGCGCGCGGCGCTGGGGCTGGAAAGTGGCGCCGTTGTCTGGCGGCATCGATTTGTGCCAGGCAATCAGCGACCGTGAGAGCCGGGCCGCGATCTCCACTTCTGTGGAAGCGAGGTTCTTTGTCTCGCCCGGGTCGCGGGAAAGATCGTAAAGAAGGGGGGCGCTGCCATCGTATTCGCAGAGCAGTTTCCACTTGCCTGATCGGACCGCCAGGTCGGGCAGGTCGGTGACTCCATAAAAAGAATCCCGGTCCGGAGGCCGGCGAAAGAAAATGGGAGCTGCACGCGAATCGCGGGATGTCCCTAAAAGGATGCGGGAAAGTTCTTCTCCATCAAAATGGATAGTGCCGGGAGTGTCGACCCTGGCAATTTCCAGCAGGGAGGGTACCAGGTCGATGGCAGAAAAGACAGAACTGCTGTTCAGGCTGCCACTCTTTCGCGGTCGGATCAGTCCTGGTCCCCAGGCAATCAGGGGGGAACGGATGCCCCCTTCAAAGAGCTGCGTTTTGAAGCCCCGGTAGGGCCCGGCCGCCCCGGCACCCTTTTCCGGGCCGTTGTCCGAGCAGACCAGCACCAGCGTGTTACTGTGCAGCGACGGGTCACTGCGAACAAGAGCAAAGAGCTTTCCCAGTTGGCGGTCCATTTCCTCGAGTACCGAGTGGTAGAGGCCTCGTTTGCCATCGGCCCACTTGTCCACCGGTGGCCAGAAGGGACTGTGAACGTCATCGGGCCAGAGGTTGATATAAAAAGGCTTCTTTGTCTTGACGGCTTCTTGGATGAAGGGGATGGCCGCATCGACAAAGCCGCCGGTGATTTTGGATCGCAGCATCCACCGGTAACCCTCACCAAGCCGCTCGGCATCCTGCCAGATCCTGCCCGGCGTCTCCTGGCCAGGCCTTAGCACCAGTGGCAGCAGCTTGGGCCCCATTCCCTCGAAATTGGTCAATGAGATGTCAAACCCGTAGTCGGTGATCGGCGGTGCGTCATCCACATCACGCTGGCCGCCCATGTGCCACTTGCCAAAATGACCGGTGGCATATCCGGACTGCTGGAGCAGGCGGGCAAGCATCGGGGCGTCCGGATCGAGCCACTGGGCCATCCCGCGCCGGTTGTTGCTGGTGCGGTTGTTCAGGTAGGAGGTAATCCGCCAGCGTTGTGGGTAGGTGCCCGTGCTGATGGCAACCCGCGACGGGGAGCAGATCGGTGAGTTGACGTAGAACTGTTCAAAGCGAATGCCCTCCCGGGCCAGGCGGTCGATCTGGGGTGTCTGGGCATCCTGGTTGCCGAAGCACGAGAAGTCACCCCAGCCCATGTCATCGATGAAGATGACGATGATGTTGGGGTGCTGGGCCGGCAGGTGCCTGGCCGCCAGAAGGAACAGGGCCAGTGTGAAAATCAGGCGGGGCATGCGAGCAACCTTGTGAGTGCGAGAGCAACAGGGTCTGCTTGTGTGAAAAAAACACCTGAATCCAGCATGTCCTGGTCAGGGTTTTGTGGCCTTGTGAATCTGGTTTGTTGTCAGGCCGGAGATTGTTTGTGCCGGGCTGCCCGGCCATGTGATTTCAATCGTAACAGGGTGCTGGTTCGTCCCTAGCCCAAAGTGGAGTCGCAGTTGGTTCTGGTTACCTTCACCGGTTCCTGTTTCCACGTGCCGTGTGAGCGTGCGTTCGCCCAGTGTCAGCCGGACAATGGCTCCCACGCCACTGCGGCTTGCTGTCTTACCGCCACCATCCAGTTGCAGCTGAAGCCAGCGATTCTCGTTCCCCTCGTTGATAAAGAGCTTGCCGTTGGTGATCAGGTCCAGGTCGCCGTCATTATCGAGATCTCCCCAGGCGGCCTGGTAGGTTGCCCCCAGGCCCGGCAGTCCCTCGGCCTCTGTTACGTCGGTGAATTTCCAGTCACCCTGGTTCTGGTAAAGGACCGGGTAGTTCTTGATTCCACCGCTACCGGTTCCATAGACGGTCGTGAAATACAGGTCCAGATCGCCGTCATTGTCGTAATCGCCTAGGGCCGGGGAGGCGTACGATTCCTGCCAGGCCAGCCCGGCCCCGCCGGAGCGATCCTCGAACTTGTAGCTTCCCTCCGGTCCCAGGTTCCGCAGGAATTGCGGATGATCCTGGCCAGGACGGGGGTGGGCAAAATTTCCCACGAACAGGTCGATATGCCCGTCATCATCCAGGTCCCCAAATGACGAGCCTATCGTGTGGCCACTGATCGGGTAGGTAATTCCACCGGTGTAGTTGATCACCGTGGAAGGGTTTCCGGCTGCCCCGGCGTCCACGGCGACATCGGTGAAGGCTCCCTTGCCGTCGTTCTTCCAGAGGAAATTCGGCTGCAGGCGATAATTCGAGACAAACACATCGACGTAACCATCCTCGTTGTAGTCGGCTGCCGTTACACCGCGGGCTGAGTAATTCGCATTCTCTGCCGATCGCCAGTGTTCCTTGAAGGAGCCGTCTTTCTGGTTCAGGTAGATCGCGTCGGGATGGACCGCTTTCTGCCAGATCTCGTAGCCCCCCACGTAGAGATCCAGGTAGCCATCATTATTGATATCCAGCCAGACAGCACCGCGCGAGTTCACGGTGGGGAGTGCCGGGAAAGCCACTTTTTCGAAGGACCCGTTTCCCAGGTTGCGATGCAGGGATCCAGCGCCCAGGAAATTAAAAGCATCCACGTGCCCATCGTTGTCATAATCGGCCCAGATGGTCTCGCCCCCCGGTAACCCCTCCCCCTCCATGGCCACAAGCTTCGTTCCCCCCTCGTTGCGATACAGGCGGCCGCCGGCAAACAGGTCGATCCAGCCGTCGTTGTTGAAATCCACGAAAGCCGCTTTCCCGTCACCACTGTAACCCCACTGCTCACTGGCATCACGGAACTTGGCTGTCACCGAGTCAAAACTGAAAAGGAGCAGGGACAGGGCGAGTCCGATGAGAATACGTGTGCTGGCAAGTGGATGACTGGTCATCGGGGATCTCCTCAGGGGCTGTCAGGGATACAACTGAACCGCTAGGAGACTGCAGATTCCAGGCGAAGTCAAACTATTTTTACGTCGGACCGCGCTGCGGTCCTGTTTGTGGACGGGTTCAATGAATCGCTTTATGATGTCGCATGGTCCAAGGTATCCGGCATCTTGTGTATCGCCTTGTGCTGTTTGCACTCTCGCTTCATTCACCGGGGACTCTCGAAACATGATGAAAAGAATGTGCTCCCTGCCCTGCCCTGGAAGAGCTCTCCTTTGGATGCTGCTGGTGGTATGCATTGTGGTAATAGGAGATGACGCATTTGCTGTCACCGTTTCCGAGGCCGAGAAAGCCCGGGCCCAGCGTTGGATTGCAGCCAAGTTTCAGGCAACTCCGGAAGTCATGCCCAGACGAGGGTGCCTTGTCCTGAACCTCCAGGGAAAGCTGCTCAAGAACATGGCCACCACGAAGGTCTACCACACCGAGGTGGGGGCGTTGCCGCTTAAAATTGCTGACCAAACATTCCGCCGAGGACTTTACTGCCCCTCGACAGGCACGATTACGGTGCGACTACCCAGTCCCGGAAAAACTTTCCGGGGGGTCTTTGGCATCGACAGTAACCGGGTGCAAAGTTTTTATTCCAATGCCGGCCAGGGCCGTGTTGTCGGTGCGGTTTCGATAGATGGCGAGGAGAAGTACCGTTCGAAAATTATGAAGGAAGGCATTCGCGGTGTGCCGGTCAAGGTTGAACTGGGCGGCGCAGAGGAATTCACACTTGCCATGACCGATGCAGGTGGTGGCGTGGTTGAGCGGGTTGACTTCAATCAAGCGGACTGGGCAGATGCCCGTGTTGAGCTCCGTAATGGCCAAACCGTCTGGCTGGGAGACCTTCCGATCGCTCCGCTGCGATCCCCTTACTCCAGCGACCTCCCCTTCTCGTTTCGCTACGGCGGACGGCCTGCACGTGAATTGCTCGGGTCCTGGGAACGGACCACGTCAACGCGGGTCATCGACAAGCAGCGGACGGAACGGACTCACCTTTGGCGTGATCCTGTGACCGGTTTGGAAGTTCGCTGTATCGGTATCGAGTATCAGGATTTCCCTGTGGTGGAATGGAAACTCTTGTTCAAGAACAGCGGGGATCAACCAACCCCATTGATCGAAGACGTGTTGCCTCTGGATTCCCATTTTGAACGCCACAACGAAGGCGAGTTTGTTCTTCATCACAGCAACGGCAGCCCGCACTCGCTGGTGAAAATGTCTGACTCGACCGATTATGCGCCTCGTGAAACTCGTTTGAAGCCCCAGCAAGTATTTGAACTGGGGTCGAAAATAGGTCTTCCGGCCAGTCACGACCTGCCGTTCTTTAACCTGGAATGGAACAACCAGGGGCTGATTGTTGCGATTGGGTGGCCCGGACAATGGTCCGCCAGGTTTCAGCGGAACCAGGGTCGTGGCCTGGCATTGCAGGCCGGGCAGGAACTCACGCATTTCAAGTTATTTCCAGGTGAGGAAGTGCGATCCCCGTTAATTGCCATGCTGTTCTGGCAAGGCCCGGATTGGTATCGGGCACAAAATATGTGGCGCGCCTGGATGATCCGGCATAATGTGCCGCGTACCGCTGATGGCCAACTCCCACCACCTCACCATGCGGCATCGAGTTCTGCTTTCTACATGGAGAGCACACGGGCCACGGTTGCCAATCAAAAAATGTTTGTCGACCGTTATCTCAAGGAAAAGATCAAACCGGACTACTGGTGGATCGATGCGGGCTGGTACGACTACAAGGACTACTGGCTGAACGTGGGAACCTGGAAACCGAACAAGAAACGTTTTCCCAATGGACTGAAACCTGTTTCGGACCATCTTCATGCGAACGGCATGAAGCTGATCCTCTGGTTCACTCCTGAATGCGCGACGCGAGGATCCCTGGTTGATCGCACGCACCCTGAGTGGCTTCTCAAGGGAGGGGCCGAGTGGTGGATGGGGCATGCCCTCATCCAGGGTGAATTTCCTGCCCATGTCAATGATTCCGGATTAACACTTTTTGAGGATGTGGCGGCATTTGGAACCGGCAATCCCGACGCCACTGTCCAGGGGCGAACTCGATTGGCCGATGGTAAATGGCACCTGGTCACCGCCACTCGTTTCGTCGATGTCGAGGCAGCTCATAGTGAACTGAAGCTTTACGTTGACGGTCAACTGGAGAGAACTGCTTTATCCAGGAACACCAGCCCCATGGATGCGAATGCGACCTGGGGGGTTGGTCGACAGTATCAAACGCGTGGGATCGTAGGCGACATGGACGATGTGCGTATTTATGACAGGGCATTAAGTGCAAAGCAGGTTGCGGCCGTGTACACGCGAGAGGATGAAATTGTCCCATTCGCACATTATCCGTTTGATGGTCACACGTCGGATCGTGTGGGTGACAACGATGGCAAGCAGATTGGTAGCGGGAAGTTGCGGTACACCGTCGGTGCAACCGACGATCCTGAGGACCGGGCCCTGCGATTCAATAACGATTATGGTGTGGAAATCCCTAACCGGGTCCCAGGTGACTTCACGCTCTCGTGCTGGGTTCGGATGGATTCTCCACAAGCGCCGCCCTGGGGCCGTGGTGATTTCCGACTGCTCAACTTCAGTCAGCCCGAATGTGTCGATTGGCTGATCGATCAGATGGACGAGCAGATTGAAAAACAGGGGGTCGACCTGTTTCGACATGACGGTATTCCACCATTGAACTACTGGCGAGCCAATGATCTGCCTGATCGACAGGGCATTTCTGAAATGAAACACGTGGCAGGCCTGCTGCGATTCTGGGACGAGCTCAAGCGGCGTCACCCGATGCTAAGAATCGACATCTGTTCTGGCGGTGGCAGCCGGAACGAGCTGGAAACCCTGCGCCGCGCGGTGCCACTGTGGCGCAGTGACTATGCTTACGAAACAAGCGGAATGCAGACGCTGACCTATGGCATGTTGCACTGGATACCGTATTTCGGTACCGGCATTAATGCCACGGATTCCTATACCTTTCTCAGCCAACTTGCCCCGGCCAACGTGACGAGCTGGGACGTGCGAAGACGCGACTTCGATTATGATTTCTGCCGGCAGATGTTGAAGTTGCGCCACGTGGTCACGTCATTTTACTACGCCGACTTCTATCCGCTGACCAGTTATCGGACGGATAATGATGTCTGGATAGCTTGGCAGTTCCATGACCCCGAGTCCCAGTCCGGGTTGGTTCAGGCGTTTCGGCGCCCGCAGAGCCCTGCCAGTTCCCTGCAGTTTCGCCTGCGGGGCATCCAGGCTGGAAAGCGGTACCAGGTCAACAATCTCATCGACGAGACCTCGTTTGTCCTGGACGGGAAGGACATCCTGGTAAACGGACTCCCGGTTACCTTGAACCAACGTCGCAGCGCCACCCTCCTTCGCTATGAGCTTGTGCCCTGAACAATGGATCTTTTTTCACCTCCTGGCGATCGTTGCTGGATGAAGACCGGCTGGCAGCGACCGACAACTGTCTGTCAGTGACTGACGTTCC
>CAYYZW010000047.1:0-26776 GCA_964476375.1 uncultured Pirellulaceae bacterium | reverse complement strand
CGTCAAACGTGGAGCTCTGAGATAGTGCTGTGGAGCAGCGATAGGAAGTCATCCAGGACAAGCGTCCAAGCCCGGATGACTTGGCCTCATTATTTAGTAGTCCGGCCCCCCAGTCAAAGAAAAAATAGCTCCAGGGGATTTTATTTTCAGTGTTTTCAGGCGGCAAATTCTGTTCTTCGGTTATCGAGCTGGTTTTGAAGCCGTCTGACAATACTGCTATGCATCTGGCTTACCCGACTTTCACTTAGTGAGAGCGTGGTTCCGATCTCTTTCATGGTCATTTCTTCATAGTAGTAAAGGATCATGATCAGCCGTTCGTTACGGCTTAGGCCCTTGGTGACCAGCCGGATCAGGTCTTTTTTTTGCTCCCGCTTTGTCGGACTTACACTCCGTTTGTTTTCCACCACGTCGATCTCGCGGACATCCTTGTAACCATCATCCCGCCATTTCCTCTTGTCGAGGCTGACCAGGTTGACCGCGTTTGCGTCCTGGATCATCTGCTCCAGTTCGGCGACCGAGATTTCCATCTCGCCGGAGAGTTCCTTTTCGGTCGGTTGTCGTCCCAGTTCCATCGCCAGTCTGGCGGTCGCCTGGTTCAGCTTGGAGGCCTTGGACCGTACCAGTCGAGGGACCCAGTCCATGCTGCGAAGTTCATCAAGCATGGCCCCACGGACACGGGTGGAGCAGTAGGTCTCGAATTTAACTCCCCGGTCCAGATCAAAGGCGGTGATCGCATCCATCAGTCCGAAGATCCCTGCCGAGATCAGGTCGTCCAGTTCGACCCCATCGGGCAGCCGGGCCCAGAGCCGTTCGGCACTGTATCGCACCAGCGGCAGGTAATGTTCCATCAGCTGGTTGCGGAGCTGCTGGTTCCCTGGGTCCTTCGTGAACTTCAGCCACAGTTGCTGGCTATGTTCATCGCTCCGGCCGGTCGGCCTGGGATGATGAGAGATCGGCGATGCAAGGGCTTTCCCCTTGATAGTGCGATTGGCCAGGGTCGCTTTTTTTCCAGTTACCTTCTTCGTGTCAGTCGCCATCAGTATCCTCCGTGATTGATCCGCGGTGTACTTTCCTGGGAAGCGTCCCTGTTTCCTAAACGTGGTCGTGGTGAGGCTGTCCGGTTGCCGCTCCAGCTGTCAGATGGCAGCCGAGCAGCCTTCGGGCCAGCCAGCGGGATTCTGCTGGACGCAGGTCCTGCGGAATCCCCTGCCCGTCGCTGATATAGCCAACCGGTAGGTGACTCTGTTCCAGCAGTGGCAACAGCTGCCCCAGCCGAGTCGCCTCGTCAAATTTCGTCAGCATCAGCGAGGTGATCCCGACGGTGCCGAAGCCCTCGACCGCTTCGAGCATGCTGTCATGGCTGCTGTTGGCGTTCAGGACAAGCATGATCTCGTCGATCCCTGCCTCGACCAGAACGCTACGCTGGCTCCGGATGGCTGACAGATCGCCTGGTCGAATCCCCGCGGTATCGACCAGGATGAGGTCAAAGCCTGTAAATTGTTGACGTGCCCTGCGCATTTCACGTGCCGTAGCGGCGACTTCCAGCGGAATCTGGAACATCTCCGTGTAGGTCCGGAGCTGGTCGACCGAGGTCAATCGCGACGTGTCGGCAGTAATCAGCCCGACCTTGTAATGCTGCTGGAGCTGAAACTGTGTTGCCAGTTTGAGGAGGTTGATTGTTTTCCCGGTCCCCGAGGGCCCCACGGCTGCGAGCGTGTGCTGTTGATCCCGTCCTGGCTGGAACTGGCCGGTGACCTGGATCTGGCCGGCCAGGTGGTCTGCCAGTTGTTCGTGTGCCTGCTGAAGGCTGTTGGTCGCCTGGGGGATCTTGTCCAGTTGCTGAAACAGTCGTTGTAACTGTGGCTCGGGAATTCCCTGCTGCCCGATGCGGTGCATCAGCTGGCAGGCCAGTTCGCTGTTGCCAAGACCGCTGGAATGACCATGCGACTGGCAGAGATCTGCTACCAGGGAAGGTCCTTCATCGATCACTGCATGACGAGGTTTATGCGGGACAGGATCGACAGCGCCAGGGGCATCGTCCGACTGGTCGGATCCAGGCCGACGGCCGGGGTTGCCAAGACGACTGGGGACATGGATCGTATTGGAGGCGACCACCTCGATCGCACCGGACCCTCGAAACCAGCCGAGGATGCCAGCCGATCGGGACCGGGTTTCCAGGATCGACGCGTCGGGGCCAAGTTCCCGGCGCACCATGTCCAGGGCATCCTGCAGTGTCCGGGCTCGGTAAGTACGGGTGTCCATGCTTGATTCCTGGATGTTCACATCTGTCCCTGTTGCTGGCCAAACGGAACGGAAACGGATGGCAGGATCGACGTCATCTGCTGGCCAATCGTCTCCACCGTCTCCACATGCATGTCCGGTACGAGTTCCTCCGTACTGATGACAGGCAGGCCGGGAAGCTCGCGCTGCAGCAGACGGGCTGCAATCGGCCGGAGGGAGGGGGAGACAAGCAGTACCGGAGGTCGCTGGTCCGTGGTCATCCTGGATAACTGCTCGGCCACCATGCGGCAGCACTGCTCGACACCAGCCGAGGGGATATCAACCTGCAAACCGCTGTCATCGAGCTGGCAGAGCTCCAGCAACTGCCGTTCCAGGTCCGCTGCCAGACGAACTACCTGCGCCCGCCGCGTACTTCCCCAGAGCTGCTGGCAAATGGTGCGAGCCATGCGGCGGCGTGCCTGTTCGGCCAGCCAGACGGTTTCACCGGTCTGCTGGACTCCATCGGCCAGGGCTTCAAGGATCACGCCCAGGGGCCGGATCGGTAACCCCTCGCGCAGCAGGATCTGCAGGACGGCCTGCACCTGTCCGGTGCCAAGAACGTCCGGTACCAGTTCATCCACCACTACCGGCGAGGTTCGCCTCAGCTGGTTGAGCAGGTGCTGGGTGGCATCGCGGGTAAGTAATTCGTCGGCGTGCTGGAGGACCACCTGCCGAAGGTGATTTGCCAGTACCTCGGTTGGTTCCAGGGGAGTCAGTCCAAGACTCCCGGCCGTCTCTCTTTCCTCCGGTGAAATCCAGCGGACACGTCGCTGGCTGCCAGGTTCCAGCTGTGTTGTGCCAGGCAAGCTTTCAGACCGTTCGTCGTCGATCACCAGCAGGTGGTTGATCGCCAGCTGCCCGTTGTCAATTCGGTTATTGGCGATCTTGATCTGGTACTCATCTCGTGCCAGTTTTAGGTTGTCACGGACGCGGACCTTGGGAAGCAGTAATCCAATCTCACTGGCCACCTGGCGGCGGATTCCGGTAATCCGGTCCATCAGGTCTCCACCCTTTCGTGGATCTGCCAGGCGGATCAAGCCAAGGCCGATTTCCACCTCCAGCTGATCCACCTGCAGGTAATCCTCGATGGTCCCTTTGCTGTTGGATACCTGGGGCTTGGAGGTCACCGGCCCCCCCTGCTCTGTGCGAGACTCTTTTTTCTGTTGAGCCTGGCGACCCATGATAATGGCAATCGCACCACAGCCGGCAGCCAGGGTTAAGAGGGGAATGGCGGGCAGGTCGGTTAGTACAAGGATGCCAAGAAAACTCGCGGCGATCAGGAGAACCTGCGGTCGGGCAAACAGCTGGCGAAGGAACTGGGATGAGAGATTGGACTCGCGGGCGCTACGTGTCACCAGCATGGCCGCGGCCAGGGCAACCAGGAACGCGGGGACCTGGCTGGCCAGCCCGTCACCAATTGTCAGGCGGGTGAAGATGCTGGCTGCCTCGACCAGCGACATGCCGGACTGCAGTACACCAATCACCAGTCCCCCGACAATGTTGACGAGCGTGATGATGATGGCGGCGATCGCATCGCCACGGACGAACTTACTGGCACCGTCCATGGTGCCATAGAACTCGGCCTGGTCTGCCAGTTGCTCCCGTTTTTTTTGTGCCTGCTGGTCGGAGATCGAACCGGCCTGGAGATCAGCATCAATTGCCATCTGGCGGCCGGGCATGCCGTCCAGGGCAAAACGTGCCGCGACTTCACTGATACGGGTGGCACCACGGGTAATCACCAGGAACTGGATGATCACCAGGATCGAGAAGATCACCAGTCCGACAACCAGGCTATCCCCGGTGACAAAATCTCCGAAGCTACGGATCACACCGCCGGCCGCGTCCACTCCCTCGGTGCCGGCCTCGGTCAGAATCAGCCGGGTGGAAGCAACATTCAGTACCAGCCGTCCGAGGGTCGTGGCCAGAAGCAGGGAGGGGAAGATAGAGAATTCCAGTGGCGTGCGGACATGGAGGGTGGTCAGCAGGATGATCACCGCCAGCGTTATGTTTCCCGCCAGAAGCACGTCCAGGATCAGTGGTGGAAGCGGGATCAGCACGACCAGGATGCCGGAGATGATTCCCACCGGGAAAATCAAGTCTCGCCATCGTATACGTTCTAACATGGCAATCCTGCGGCCTGTCTCGTATCCCCCCTGGTGAAACGAAAAACCGTGAAAAGAGGGCGGGAGAGTACCGAAATGGGGCATGATTGTCCAGATCATTTGAATCCATCGGCCAGGAGTGCTGCCCGCTGCCCAAAACGGGCGATCTGGACTATGATCGATCTTTCGCGGTGTATAGAACGGTTGCCAGCAGACAGCAGCCCTGTATTTCATGACCGTGCGAGGTGATGTGTTGGCGGCCAGCAAAGAAAAAATTAACCGCTATCCGTTCTGGTGTTCGCGGTTCTGGCATGGCATGCGTTTTGGCGACTGGTTCAGGTTGCTTGCCCGCAACCGCTTCCAGCTGAACCTGCTTCGACTTCCGATGGTGATCGCGATCACCCTCTGGACGCCATTTAACTCGATCCTGCGGATGGTCCAGCAGTGCCTTTATGGCCACCGCATGGCCCGCGTGAAGATCATGCCCCCGATTTTCATCATCGGGCACTGGCGCAGTGGTACCACGTTCTTGCATGAGTTGCTGGTCCGGGACGTTCGGTTTACCTATCCGAGCACGCTGGACTGCTTCCTTCCTCACCATAGCCTCCTGAGTGGGTGGTTTTTTACCACTTTCGGTAACTTCATGCTTCCCAAGCAGCGTCCCCAGGACAACGTGCCGACCGGCTGGTTTCGCCCCCAGGAAGATGAGTTTGCCCTGCTGAACCTGGGACTCCCAAGTCCCTACCTGCGGATGGCCTTTCCCAACAGGCCGGCGGTCGACATGGAATACCTGGACAGTGAACAGATCCCACCGGCAGATCGCAAGAAATGGCTGGATGGCCTGGAGGAATTCATCCGCGTGGTCAGTTGTCGCGCGCCTGGAAAACCGGTCGTGCTTAAATCCCCTCCCCACCTGGGACGTGTCGAGGCCCTGGCAGAACGATTCCCCGGTGCCCGTTTTGTCCACATCATTCGCCATCCCTATTCAGTTTTCCCCTCTACCCAGCGGCTCTGGCGATCCCTTGACCTGGTACAGGGTCTGCAATCCCCCAAACACGAGGGCCTGGATGAGTATGTCTACAGTTGCCTGGAAAGCATGTACTCGGCATTCCATCGGCAGCGTTCGGGCCTTCCTGACGGGTCCATCTGTGATGTGCTCTACGAGGACCTGGTGGCCGATCCACTGGAAGAAGTGCTCCGTATCTACGAGCAGCTGGACCTGGGAGAGGTCGAACCGGCACGCAGGAACCTGGAAAAATACGTGGACAGCCAGCGTGATTTCAAGGGAAACAGGCACCAGCTGGAGGAGGCAGACCGACAGGAAGTGAACCGCCGCTGGGGAGAGTTCTTTGAAAGCTACGGCTATGACCTGGAAGCTGCCGCACCCGGCCGGCCCAGCTAGTGCGGCCAGAGCCTGGCGACCCGGCGGTAGAATCCCGGGTCAATCGATTCGCCCACGGCCAATGACGTTTCAAAGAGTTGCCGGGCCAGCAGGTCATCATGGACAAGATGATGGCCCTCGACCTCTGCCCGCTGTTGTGCCTGCCGGGCTGCGGCCCCCTCGGCGCGAAGCCAGATAAGCGGGGCCCCGGAGGCCGCGTTGTGATAACTGAGTCCGATCGCCGGGCCATCCGAAGAACAGATCAACAGCTCGGAAAGAACGGGCGTGAAGCGGTCTGCCGGTCTTCTTCTTTCTCCTCCCTGGAGTAATCTCTGTTCCTCGCGGAATTGTTCACCGGTCATCTTCATCTCCTGCTCCCATCGCCAGCGATGCCAGGCATAGTCAGCTCCTCCCAGCAGAACCAGGCCACAACAGATCCGAACTGCCGTGATCAGCAGAAGCTGGAGCATGGAGGCTGTCATCAGAAGTGGGCCACTGGAGACCATCTGGGCCATCTGTCGCCGACTTGTCCAGAGCGAGATGCCGGCGATCCCCAGGATCAGAAGAAGCCGCGTGATTCCCATCAACCAGCGAGCGGTATTGTTCACCGAGAAAATCCTTCGCAGGCCGGCAAGCGGGTTGATGTGGCTGGCCTTTGGCAGGGCTCGTTCGGGGAGAAAGAGGAAGCCGACCTGGCCGGCATGGACCGCAATGGCCGCCAGCACGATAAGCCCCAGTAGCGGCAGTAGGACCTGCCCGATGCCGGCGAGCTGCCGGTGCCAGAGTTGGACGACACTCTCACTGGAAAAGCCGGGGTCGACATGGCCGTTCGCTGGCCCCTGCAGCTGGTCGCTTGTGACCCGGATCATCTGGTCGGCAATATTTCCGCCAAGCAGCATCAGGCCCAGCAGCGCTGCCAGCATGACCAGGGCAGATGCCAGGTCACGGCTGCGTGGGGAACGTCCCTCGCGCCGGGCCTGGCGTTTGAGCCTGGGGCTTGCCGGGTATCGGCGGTCGTCAAGCGGGTCAGCCATGGATCAGGAAGACTCCAGCAGGGATCAGGTGGGTGTCCAGAGTTGCTCGATGTACTCCACTGCCAGCTGCACATGGTGCTGGAATACCCAGGCCATCCCTCCCATGGTGAGCAGGATCATCGCCAGGGCGAGCACGGCATTCAGGTTCCAGCCGAGCACGATCATGTTCAGCTGGGGCAGCACACGGCTGATCCAGCCGGCTGTGATCAGGCCGACCAGGAGTGCGGTCATGACAGGCAGGCTGATTCGAAGTGCCATCAGGAAGCTGACCGAAAGCAGGCGAGTGACTGTCACCAGGGCGTCCTGGGTCGCCAGGGGGGTCCCGGGGGCAAGCTGCTGGTAGCTCTCCAGGGAGGCCTCGACCAGCTGCCGGTGTCCACCGATCGTCAGCAGGGCAGCCAGGGAGCAGAGCAGGATCAGGCGGCCATGGGGTGCACTTCCCGCGTCACCGCCGAGCGTGAGGATGCCTCGTGGGGAAACACCCGCGAGCTGGCTGATCATTTGCCCTGCCAGTTTCAATCCTTCGAGGACTACCAGGAGCGCGGTGCCGATTGCCAGACCGATGAAGAGCTCGTGGGCCACCATCCAGGCGAACTCAAGAATCTGGGGTTGTGTCTGCACTGCCAGGAGATGAAGGGGGGTCAGGAGCAGGGAAATGATTGCCGCCCCGGCCAGTCGCAGCCGGGTGGGAAGTGGCAGGATCTGGGTGCTGGGTACCAGGACTGCCAGCACGCCCCAGCGGGCCAGGACAAGCAGGAAGACGGCAAGTGGAATCGGAATCGATATCGCCATGTTTTCTTCAGCTTCCCCGGGCCTGTGGTCTCTCTGTAACTAGCCGCCCAGGTTGCCCGGGATGGCGGTGATCACCTGCTGGGCATATTCCACCATCCGGTTGAGTAACCAGGGAAGGCAGATGCCGATTGTGATCAGCATTGCCAGGATCTTGGGGACCATGGCCAGCGTTGTATCCTGGATTTGTGTCAGGGCCTGGAAGAGGCCGACCACCAGGGCGACGGCGAGTCCCACGATCAAGACTGGAGCGGCGATCAGCAGGGTCATGGTGATCGCCTGCTGGGCCAGGTCAATGGTTGTCTGTTCGGTCATCAGGACGTTTCTTTTCCAGGGAGGGTTAACCGGTCATGCTGATCCCGTTGAGGAGCATTCCCACGATCAGCCGCCAGCCGTCAACGAGTACGAACAGCATCAGTTTGAACGGCAGGGAGAGCAGCGTTGGGGGCAGCATGAGCATTCCCATCGACGTGGTCACCGTGGCAACGACCAGGTCGAGTATCAGGAAAGGCAGGTAGATCTGGAAGCCGATCAGGAAGGCGGTCTTTAATTCGCTTAACAGGAAAGCGGGTAACAGGACCTGGATCGGAACATCTTCGTACGTGGTGGGTAACTCGGCCCCGGTGGGGTTTTCAAGCGAGAGAGATTCCGCTGGCAGGTGACGGTAAAACAGCCAGACATCCTCGGTATTGCCGGCCCGGTCAATCTGGCGGCCCATGAAACTGACAAGTGGTTTTTTCCCGTTTTCCCAGGCATCCGATAACTCGACCTCTCCGTTGGAGTAGGGGACGATACCCTCCTGGTAGACCTGTTTCCAGGTCGGCCCCATCACCAGCAGCGTGATGAACATGGAGAGGGCGGCGAGTACCTGGTTGGAGGGAAGCTGCTGCGCCCCAAGTGCCTGCCGCAGCAGGCCAAGCACAATCACCACTCGCACGTAGCAGGTGGTCATCAGCAGGATGGCAGGGGCCAGGCTAACGACAGTGAGCATCACCAGCAGCTTGACCGTGTGGAGAATCCCATCAGGCTGCGTTAACTGCTGCAGCTGGTCGGGCAGTGTCGACTCGGACTGGGAGATTGTACTGGGAGACGGGTCGATATCGTCCTGGATGGTTATGGGCTGGTCGACCGGTGTCGAGGGAGCGATGTCTGGAAGCGGCTCGGCTGGAACACCTCGCGTTGCCATCACGACAAGGGTCGCCATAACAAGAAACATTGCCCGTCGTCCCGGCAGGGGAATGGGTTGCAAGCGATGGGGAAGAAGGGGCTTTTTCATGGGCCTGTCGGGGTTCAGCTTGCCTGCCTGGTGCCTGTTGTCTCGGACCGGTCGATACCCATTTCGGAAAGGACCTGCTGGAAACTGTCCTTCCGATGCACCTCCCCTGCCCTGTCCCGTTTTCCTTTTCTGCCTGCCTCGCAGAGGGAGAGCAGTCGCTCGACTTCCACCTCGTCACGGATCTCGATCAGGCTTGTGGCGCCGCTGGCCGCCAGGGAAACCAGGAGCAGCCGGCTCCCGATCTTGAGTAGCTGGAGTGTGTGGCGTGAGGAGAGGGTCGCGGTTCCGAGTACTTCGAAGGCTTCCGCGGGAAGCGCCCTCACCTGGCGGGGGAGAGATCTTCGCAGGAACCAGATGACCAGGAAAAAGATAGCCAGCACGATGGCCATGCTGGCTGCAACCCGGACCACCGCCTGCCGGGTCGATTCGCCCAGCGGCGCCGGATCACTGGAACCTGCGGCCTCTTTTCCCGGAGGAAGAATCGGCCGTGAGGCCTGTTCGGTAACGGGGCGGGCCCGGTCGGCTTGGCCGCTGGGCTGTTGTGCCGTCAGGAGGTGGACGCTGGAGGGACTCAGGATCAGCCAGGCCGCTGTCATCAGGAAGGCTGGACGGGCAATGGGTGATTTGTGTTGCATCGCTTGTTATCCGGGGGAATTGGCTGGGTCGGGAAGGCTGGTAATGCGGACACCGAATTTTCCGTCGAGGATCACCAGGATTCCCTCTGCAAGGGGTTTCCCTGCAGCGAAGACCTGGACCGGGTCTCCCGCCTGCTGGTCCATGATCGCCAGCTGGTCCACGCACAGCAGCTCGGCATCCGCGGGTCGGATCCTTGTCGTCCCCAGGCAAATGTCCAGTGAAACGGTCTGTGGATGGTTCTCCCCGGGCCCGGATTGACCGGGGGATGTGCCAGTGTCAAGTTGATCGCACTGGATCTTCTTGAGTTGTTCTGGGGATCGGTTAGCCGGGAGTGATTCAGGCATCAGGCACAGACATGAAAAGCAGGTGTATCTGCAAAAATGGCCGTTCCTTGTCGCGGAAAATGGCTGACAGATCAAGGGCAACCGGAAGCCACCGGATGAGTTCGGCTTCCTGTTTCCCCTGGACTTCCCAGCTTGCCAGCTGGTCCTGCAGAGATCAGGCTGCCATCACGAAACGCCGACGATTGTGGATCGTGATTTTTCCCTCGCTGGCCAGTTGAATCGCATGCGATGCGAGAGCCTGCTGGGCACGGGTTATATCCTGGAGCTGGAGTGGCCCGATCTGTTCCATGCGGCGTCGGAACTGGCGACCTTCTCGTGGCTCAAGTGGTTGGAGAATACGGTCTACGAATTCACGCGAGGCACCGGCCAGGGCAAGTAACACCAGCTGGGGGTCGACCGATTGGATCAGGATAGCCAGGGAGAGGTCATCCAGCAGGGCCAGCTCTTCAAAACGGATCACGAATTGCTGATCATCCGCAGTGCCGGTACGACCCGCAGGCGGATGAGGGCGGCCTGCCTGGCTTCCGGCCTGGAGCCAGGGTGTTGGTGGCTGGCTGTTCTCCTGGTCCTGGGAGGAGGGGCCAATGGCGAGCCGATCCATCAGGTCATGACGATGGAGTGGGTCGGTGGCCTGGAGAATCGCGTGAGCTGCTGCCAGGCCATGCTGGGCGGCGCCGGGTTCGCCGGGCTGATGGAGAAGCTGTTCCAGGCTGCTGGCAAGTTCATCAATCACCGGTCCGGAAAGGGTGTCCAGTTCCGTGATTCGACGAAGCAGGTCAACCTGGAGCTCGTGGGGGAGTTCTCGCAGGATAGCAGCCGAAGTTCCGGGTTTCAGGTGGGAAAGAATAGCGGCTATCGCTTGCGGTTTTTCCTGTTGCAGGCGGCTCGCGACCAGTACCGGCGAGGCTGTTTCCAGTAAACCGAAACCTGTTGGCGGTGGGGCATTCGTCACCCTGTGCGGGGCTGGCTGGGGAGATTCCTCCGCTGGCTGTGGAACTACCGGAAGATCTTTTTTCACGAGGAAGTCAGAGAGGACCTCTTCCTGCTCCGCCACATCGATGTCTTCCAGCGACATCATCGCCTCACGCAGCAGAGTTGCGTCTGCTGGCGGGAGCTGATCAAGCAGCTTGTCCGCAGCCCCTGCCTCAAGGCTGTGAAGCAGGATGGCAATTTTGCGAATCGTGGTGATGGCAGTGTCCATGGAATTTTTTCTCGATTAGGGTCTGCGCTGCAGCTGTCCTGGTCAGGCGGCATCTCGCAGCCACTCCGAAATTGTCTCCACCACCGAGTCGGGCTCTTCATGAACAAGCTGGGACAGTTCATCTCGCAGCGAGGGCTGCGAGGGATGGACTTCCATGGTCACAGATTCGGCAGTTGCATCGGTCGGTGGCGTCTCGTTGGCCGGGACGGGTTGCTCCCGCTGACGGAATTTCAGTAATACGATCAGCAGTGCCAGCAGTCCAAGCGTCGCCAGGGTGATGGGTCGCCAGTTTGTTTTCATCCAGTCAGGAGCACTCCACGGGGGGCCTGATAGGGTGGTCGGCTCAGGCCCCATGAAATCAAGGTAGGTACTCACCTGCACCTGGGGATAAGGGTCTTTCCCTGCCGAGACATTGGGCATCAATCCCACGATCATCTGCTGGACTGCCTCGCTCACTTCTGTCTCGATTAACTCAAGCTGGGCCACGGTTGCTTCGGTGCCGGCACCGCCATGCGACTGGGGGTTTCGCTGGTCGAAGATCATCTGGTAATAACTGCGGGGGATGGCGATCGACGCGATTCCCTTGATCGGTATCAACATGCTGCCGGCCGAGTCGTCCGAGGCTCGCTGGCCGGGGTGGAGCTCCGCCGCCTCTTCCAGGATGACGTTGACCTGGACCTTGACGCCCGGGATCATGGAGACCATGTCCTGGATCTTGCTGCGCCATTCCCGTTCGTAGTACCGCTTGCGGATCGCATACGGATCATCCAGGACGGACCAGGGACTGTCCTGGGAGGAACTCCCGAAGATCTCCCCGCTGTTCAGGTCGATCACGGTCACACCGCTTCGCGTCAGGCCAGTGTAACGGGCCGATACCACGTCCCGGATTGACTCGGCAGTGCGAGCCTCCAGTTGCATGCTGCCGATCGGTTTAACGGCGGCCAGTGCCGTCCGTTCCATTTCTTTTTGCAGGCCTGCCACGACGGACTCATCGATACTTACCTTCGCTTCCTCGATCCCCGGCATCATGGCAATGGTCCGCGAGAGGTCTTTCTCGGTAGCGTTTTTCAGCCGCAACTTGCGAAGCTCACTCGATCCCCACCAGTCGTTTTCTTTCAGGACACTGTCGACATCCGAGTTGAGATGTTTCGGCTCAAAGACACCCTGCAGGCTGGCCAGGTATTGTGATTTTTCCCCTGCCGGGACGCGCATCCGTGAACCGACAATTTCGGATTCATTCAGGTCGGCAGTCGCAAAGGCCTGCTCCATGGCAGCCAGGTCCAGGTTGCTGAACTCGCGACCGCCGTAGAGATACTCGTTGTTCTCCTCCCCTGACTGGATCAGGATCCAGCTGCTGGCAAGCAACAGGAGCAGCAGGAAGAGGATTGTCAGCCGCGCACCGGCAGACAGTTCCCGCAATCGTTGCGAGATGTTGGAGTAGCTATTGTTGGATGGTTCCACCATGAGCTGGTTTTCGGCAGGTCTCTTGTCAGATGGGGTTGTTAACAGGTCAGGCGGCCCGGCGAGCCATGCGGCGTGGAAGTCGGAGGGAGACCAGCGAACCACCGCTGTTCATCTGGGCAACCCGTATCATGCCTCCGTGTGTTTCGGCGACTTGCCGTACGATCGCCAGGCCGAGTCCAAGCGACCCGGCCTTGGTCGTGAAAAAAGGATGGAAAATTCTTTCGACTTCGTGGCTCTCGATCCCGCTGCCCCCATCCTGGACATGGATATCTGTCGCTGTCGCATCGCTGCTCGCGCCGATATGTACCGTTCCTCCCTCGGGCATCGCCTCCATTGCATTTTCTACGAGGTTCGTAATTGCCTTGCGGATCAGTACTGGATCTCCATAGAGAGTCAGCTCTGAAGGAAACGACTGCTGGATCTGGATGGCCCGTTTGGAAGCATCCGCTTCCAAACCGGAGCAGACCTCGGCGAGCATCCCGGTAAGATCGAAATGCTGCCAGTCCGGACTGCGGCGACGTGTGAACAGGCGCAGGTTATTTACAGGCACGGTTCCCTCCGTCCCCTTCTCGATCTTTTGAATGGCACGATGCGTCCTCCCGACCTGTGAAAACAGGCCGCGAGTTTGTACTGCATACGCCCGGATGATGTCAACGGACGTTCTTGCTCGGTCAACCTTGGCCAAGAAGACTGCGCAGGATAGGTAAAACAAGGCCCGGCAGAGGTGCCTGGTCAGCAGGCGATGTCGCCATCGGTGGGGCTTTCCGGAAGACGGCTGGTCTGGCTTGTTACCTGTTCCATGATCCAGCGGTTCACGTCCCCCAGGAGCTGGGCATCAAGCTGGTTCTCCTCCGGGTATTGCCGGACGGCAAGGGCCATTCCCGCGGCGTGGAGCATGCGCAGATCCTGGCACGCTTCCCCTTCCCCGTACTGCCGGGCCTGGCGGCCGTGGGTGATTAAAAGTGGCAGGTCGCGGGCGGCGTAAAGGTTGGCAAATCGAGTCGCCCCAAAAGGGACACCCCCTCCCAGGGAGATGACCCCCGCGAACCGCTGGGGATGGTGAAGTCCGAGTTGCAGGGCGGCACTTCCCCCCTCTCTGGCACCTGCCAGGAAGACGTGGTCGGGGGAAACGTGGTAATTCCTGCTGGCAATTTCGATGCTGGCCAGCACGCGGCGTTCGACCTCGGTCCAGAGTCCCTGGGATGGCCAGCCGGGAGAATCTACTTCCAGGTGCAGTCCACGTGGCGCAATAGCCAGGTAATTACGTAGACTGAGACCTGGCATCACGTCAAGCAGCTGTTCCTGGTGCCCGCCGTTGGCGTGCAGCCAGACGACCAGCGGATAGGAATATCCAGGCTCGTAATGGACCGGAGTAAACAGGCTGTAGTGGAAGTCCCCATGGGTCCGCTCACGGCCCATCCCATGCTTCCGGTCTTTCTGTGGCTGGGGGGCCTGCCACCCGGCGAGCTGCGGGATTCGATTCATAGCAGCGCTGGTCGAGAAGGAGTGGGCCGGGGAGAGTGGCCGCTTTGTATGAAAGCTGTCCCGGGAAGTCAATGTCAGTGGCGGCTGTGACTAAAGTTCCGCCATCACCGAGACAAGTTCCTTGACGGCATCGACACTTCGCTGGAAAGCTGCCTGTTCCTCGTCATTCAATGCCAGCTCAACGATCCGCTCCACACCGCCACTTCCGAGAATCACCGGTACGCCCACGTAGTACCCCCCCACCCCGTATTCACTGTCGCAGTAGGCGGCACATGGAAGGAGTCGTTTCTTGTCACGGAGGATGGACTCCACCATCTGGGTGGTTGCTGCTGCCGGCGCATAAAAGGCACTGCCGGTCTTGAGCAGCCCCACGATTTCTGCTCCTCCCTTTCGCGTTCGCTCCACGATTTCCGCCAACCGCTGGTCATCGAGCAACTGGTTGATCGGAATTCCTCCGACCGAGGTGCAGCTGGGGATTGGAACCATGGTGTCCCCGTGACCTCCCATCAACAGGGCTGAAACGTCCTCCACGCTGACGCCCAGTTCCATCGCCAGGAAGGTCCGGTATCGGGCGGTATCCAGAACCCCCGCCTGCCCGAGGACACGCTGGGGTGGAAAACCACTGACCTGGAAGGCACGCTGGACCATGGCGTCCAGTGGGTTACTGACGACAATAATGATCGAGTTAGGGCTGGTGCGAGCAATTTCCTCGGTTACCGAAGCGACGATCTTGGAGTTGGTTCCCAGCAGGTCATCACGACTCATGCCGGGCTTGCGAGGGATGCCCGCGGTGATGACGACCACGTCACTCCCCTCGGTCGCCTCGTAGCTTGTGGTTCCCGTGATGTGTGCGTCGAATCCCATCACCGGTGAGGCTTCCATCAAGTCCAGTGCCTTGCCCTGGGGCATCCCGTCGACGGCTGGAATATCGACCAGCACAATATCCCCCAGTTCGGCAGCGGCACACCAGTGTGCTGTGGTGGCCCCAACGTTCCCCGCACCGATAATACTGATCTTCGCACGCGCCATGTCGACTCACTCCTGTTTGCGGCGGGGAATCACTGGATGCAATTCGCCAGCGTTTTTAATCGGAAATCGCTTCTGCGATCCACTCATCAGACGAGTATGAGATTGTGGTGCCCGTCGTCAAGTAGGCTCCTCCGGATCGTCTTTTTCGTCGCCCGGTTCCAGTTGCCGTGCCATCTCACGGAACTGTTCGGGCGAGGTGGGTGGATCCCGTTTCCGACGGGACTGGAGTACGGCCCCTGTTCGCCGGTTGGAACGCCAGGAGAAAAACCAGATGCCCGCCAGGATCACAGCAAACAGGACAGAAAGGACAAGGCCCAGGGGGCTGTCCCGGCGGGTATCCAGGTCAACAACCTCGGGTTCGAAAGCCAGGATCATGGGACTCAACTGGCGTCGAGGCGTATCATCGGCGGAAGAGTAAGAGGTTTGGTAGCCCCAGATCTTGAAAAAGAATCCTTTTATTCTGATCGTCTCGTTGAGCATGCTTCCTGCATAGCTGCCCTCGTCCAGCTGCTTCTGGGCCAGGGCCAGCCGAGCAGGCAGCTGGTGGACACAGGCGACAAGTGGGAACTGGCCGGTGAACGTCAGTCCCTGCTGGTCGTTAGGGTTGAGCTTGATCTGGATCGTCTGGTCTCCAAGCGGCATGAACAGGTCCATTTGATAGTAGTGCTGCATTCCGAATCGAATCTGCACATCCCTGTCGGGGATTTCAATCCGGGTGATCCGGCGGACGGTCGCTTTTAAATCCAGGTAATCTCCATGGTGGTGCTGGGGGGAACGCAGTAGCTCGGTCAATACCATCGGCCGAGCCTGGATCGTCCAGGACGATGGTATTTTTCCAGCGACCAGTTCCAGCAGCCGGTAAAAACAGTCCCGTTCATAAACTCCCAGTGACCGCCGGTTCCGGGAACGGACATTGTCAAACAGGCTGATGTCCATTCCCATCCCGGCCAGGGCCACCATCCCCTCGGTAATTCCCAGGGAGCGTGATGGGAGAGCGGGATACCATTCGATCCGCGCGGCGGAAAACAGGAAGAACTCACCCTCCTCTTCCTGCAGTCCGTGTTTGAGGTACATCGCCCGCGCCACGGCGGGTTCCGCCAGTGGTTCGTCCAGTGGCCAGGAGGAGGGGATGGTCCGGGTTGCGATACGGACCCTCTGGCCGCCGGGCATGTCCAGTAAGACCCAGAAGAAGTGGTCAAAACCATAAAGGATGGCCGCCTCCTCTACGATCTTTTGCCGCTGCACAAGGCGGGCAGTTCCCTCGATACGGAAAAAATCAATACGATGATCCTCCACCTCCGTGACGAGTTCATCCCAGGGGACCGAGGGGGACATCCAACGCAGGATGTTCTCGTGGCCTAGATCATCAAACCGCATGAGGATCTTGCTGATCACGTCAATCTCTTCAGGCAACAGCGGCTCGCCATCGAGCAGGAATCGCAGGTGACTTTCATCAACGCCGTAAAGCTCCAGGAGCTGCCGGGGATCGGCCAGGCCCTGGACCGGGGAACGGGCTCCGGGGCGAGTTGTGAAACCGCTTCCGGAATTTTTCGCCGGCTGCTGCCAGCCTTCCAGCGGGCTGCATACCAGCAGGCAGGTGAAGAGCAGGAAGGCCGGGACCAGGTCGGCTGGTCGATGGCAGGCAGCGGCAGGCATCTGTTTTCTCCCTGGACCTGTTAGAAACTACCCTGCCCGGCGTCCCCCGCTTTCGGCGGGTTGGCGGAGAGTGACGTCAGCGACTCTCTTATCGAGGGAAGCACCTGGTCCTCTGGAATGGCTGCCAGCGAGTCACCCACCTCGGAAGAAACAGCTGACCTGGACGGTCCCCGCCGGCGGGTACGTATGGCGACCAGGAGAGCGACCATAATCGACAGCATGGCCGTGCCACAAAGGGTTAGCAGCACGCTCATTCCCGAGGGGGGCTGTTGCACAGCGGGGGACGTGGAGATGGCCCCGGTTATCTCGGGAGAACGTGTCAGCAACAGCGGGGCGCTGACGGCATCGACCTCGGCCAGGTAGACCCAGGACTTGAAGTAGTAACCGGTGACTGCCAGCGGTTGATTCAGTTCCGTGATCTGGCCATCCTTATCACGGCTGGCAAGTCGCGGGAACCCGGCCGGGGTTTCCAGGCAGAACAGGACCACAGGGGAATCGGTATCGAGGGGCCGTACGTAAAGAACCGAGTATTCCTGGATGCCAAGTGGGTTCATGGGGGCGGTCACGCGGTAACCTCGCTTGGCAGTCCCTCGTAGTCGGACCAGCTTACCCCGGTAAAAATCCGACTGCTCGGAAAGCTGCAGGTAGCCAACCTGTCCATGAGAACCTCGGGCCAGCGTGCTCTGATCCATGTTCTGGAGCAGTTCCATGATGCGAAACCAGGCGGCATTTTCACGAGTGCGGAAAACACTATGGTCCTGAACACGTGACAGGGCTGCCTGGTCAAGGGCCTGCTGAATGGCGTCAAGCGAGTCATGTTGCAGATCAGAAAGGGGAGCCTTCCCGGTAATCGCTAGCAGGCCCTCACGTAGCGAACCGGTCCATTCCGACTCGATCACCTTGAGGACGTCCAGCCAGACAGCCAGTTGTTGATCATTGAGTTTCTCACTGTTCTGGCTGATCGCCAGGAAGGCCTTGTCGTGATAGTCCTCCCAGCTGCTGTCGAGCTTCTGGTAAAGTTCCCACCATCGCTGTTTTTCCAGGTCCGTTACCGGTTCCTCCTGGCGCACCAATCTCAGGGTGCGGAGCATCAGGATTTCCTCTTCGGGTGAGAGCCTGTCAAGGATCAGGTTCCAGAGGTCGGCTCGCGCCTGGACCAGCGAGGCAGCACGGATATCCCCCGTTTCCGGCTCTCGGCCAAAGCTCTCCGGTTCGGCGCCGGCCAGGTCCTGCTGGATGGGCAGGGGAACCTCCCTGGCAGGAGGGGATACGAGTCCCCAGATCCACTGGAAAGAGAGCAGCAAGGCCATCCCCAGGGCCACGATCACCAGCAGGCGGAGTTGGACCTTGCGGGACGAGTAATCAGGAGGCGGCGTGCGCTGGGACCGCGAATCCTGCACATCATCGGCCTGGCTGCCAAACTTCATCACTGCCTCCTCGCAGAGGAATCCCGGATCGGCTGTCGGGTGTCGACCAAGTGTACGGTAAAGTCCTCTGTTGGACAGTCGTTTTCCTTGAGGCGAAAGACGCCAGGTCGGAAATTGCTGTGGGAACCTGTCCAGTTAAATATACTCGACCGTTGCCACTGGAAGCTTAAGACAAGCACGGTTTCAGGCTGAAAAAGCGGCATGGCCGGGCCTGGTGGCTGGCGGCCGCTTACTTGCTACATACCAGGTCACCCTATAATCTATTTACAGCAACGGTGGTAACGACGAGGCGATAGCCGATGGGCACCCGGTTGAATTCTCTTGATCGGATCGGCATGATGAGGGCTTGACCAGGCAAGGATGAAGAGGCATGCCAGCAATTGGGTTTTTCTTTCCTCGACGTGGCCCGGAATTATCAAGGCTCAGATGGTGACACGATGATACGAGTGATTTTGGCTCGGGTTCCTCGCCTGCTTCTTTTGTGCATGCTCGCTCTTCCCTTGCCAGCCCAGGCAGAGGAACCTGCAGCGGAATTCCTCGAGGTACTTCGGCAACGCAGGTATTTTGATGTCGCGGAGCAGTACCTGGAGAAGATGGCGACCTCGAGCCTGGCACCGGAGGGATTTCGTGATCGGATCGACTACGAGCGGGCCGTGATCCTGATCCAGGGAGCATCGCTGCTCGGTAACCCACAGCTTCAGTCGGAACAACTGGAGCGGGCGGAACAGTTGATTCAGAAGTTCATGATGGACTTCCCCGACCACATTCTGAAAAACTCGGCACGTGGCCAGCTGGGGAGCCTGCTGCAACAGCGAGCTGACACCAATGTCATGATCGCCAACAAGCCGGGCCAGGCAAACCGCACGGACCTGTTGGCCCAGGCAAAGGACCAGTATGACCGTGCTTTCGAGGTCTTTTTCGAATCCAAGGAAGCGATCAAGGGGCAGCTGGAGGGGATGAACAGCACCCGCTATGACCCCGATACCCAGCAGCAGGAAATTCGCATCCGGGATGAATTGCGGAGAGAGTACCTGCAGATGCAACTGGTCTCCGCCCTGCTTCTGGAAGAGGCTGCCGAGACCGTGGAAGTGGGCTCTGAAAAATATACTGACTACCTGACCCGGGCGTCCGCCGCCTTCAAGGAGATCTACGGGAAATACCGCCAGCTTCAAGCCGGTATCTATGCCCACATGTACGAGGGCCGCTGCCTGCAAAAACTGGACAAGCTGGATGATGCCCTGGCCAATTACGCGGATGTGCTCCGGCAACCGGAAAACGATGCCTTTCGGGATGTCAAGACGAACGCCCTGGTGCTGGCTCTGGAATGCTGGTTGGACGAGAAACAGAAGAAATACGCCGAGGCTGTCAGCCGGGGTAATTCCTTTGTCTCCACCATCCGGGGAAACGAATCGAGCGAACTGGTCTGGTTCAAGCTGAGGTTCCTCGTGGCTCGCGCCAACAAGCTTTATGCGGACGAGCTGGTGGCGAAGGATCCCAAGGATGAACTGGCTGACCAGTCCTACCGGCAGGCAACCCAGATCCTGCGTGCCCTGGTCAAGGTTCCCAGCACCTACCGTGACGATGCCCGCACGCTGCTGTCCTCGCTTCCCGGGGGGGGGCGTTTTACGGGAGGAGATCGTCCCGAGCCGACGACGCTCAACGAGGCAACCGAGCGGGCCAAGGACAGCTTGGACGAGATGAATACGGCGGAATTGCTGCTCCGACTGTTACCCCAGCGGATTGCTGAAGAATCCGATGAGACCATGAAAAAGGAGCTTGCGACCCAGCTGGAGGAGGCGGGTACGACGGTTCATTCCAAGCGTGCTGAGTCGATGAAATACTACCGGCTGGCTTTGGAGATGGTGGAAACGGATACCCCTGTTGAAGTGGTGCAATCGACTTACTATTTCCTCTGTTTCCTACACTACAAGGCCGAGTCCTACTACAACGCCGCAGTGCTTGGCGAGTTCCTGGCGCATCGATACCCGGAGAGTCCGACCGCCATCCAGGGTGCCAAGATCGCCCTGGCCTGTTACCAGAAACTGCATGCGGCAGCGGAGGGTGACAAGCAGTTTGAAACGGGTCGCATGGCCGGGATCGCGCAGTACACGGTCGAGACATGGCCAGATCGCCCGGAAGCGGATGATGCACGCGTGAAACTCATTCCGGTGATGCTCTCCAGTGGGAAACTCGACGTGGCTCAGCAGTACATCGGGGCGATGACCGACAATACCGTCCAGAAACAGAGCATGCAGCGACGCCTGGGACGGGCCTACTGGTTCAAGTACCGGGTGGGGGCTTCGGCTTACCGGAAACTGGAAGAGTCGGGAGCCGAGTCCGCAGAACTTGCCACCCGGCAGGCCGAGCTGGAGAGTTTGCGAGCCGCTGCCTCGACGCAACTGCTCGCGGGTCTTCAAAACGTGACCGACAATGGGGTGCCGGACAAGTCCCTTGTGGCCGCCTCGCTCTCGCTGTGCCAGTACTACGTGGAGACAGGAGAATCGGCCAAGGCGATAACGATGATGGAAGCACCTGCAGTCGGGATTCTCTCGCTGACCCAGAAAAATGACCCGTCCACCAAGCTGGATGACAAGAATGCCTTTGCGCAGGAAGTCTACAAGATGGCTCTCAGGGCTTATATCGGAGACATGCCCGCGGCCGAGGACTCCCAGCAGAGAATGGACCAGGCCAAGGCGGTGATGGAGTCGCTCAATAGCACGGTGGGAACGGATGATGCCGGTAAAAGCCAGTTAGTGGCAATCTATTACGGGATGGCCCAGGACCTGGAATCCCAGCTTAAACTGAGCGAGTCGAGAGAACAGAGACTGGCACTCGCCCAGGGGTACGAAGCATTTCTTAGCGAGGTCGGTCAAGCAGCGGATGATTTCACCATCAAGAACTGGGTGGCCGAAACGCTCAATGGCTTGGGCCAGAGTTTCGACACGGCAGACAAGCTCACCCCGGACGCGAGAAAGTACTACGAGAAATCCATGTCCACGCTCACGGCGATCATCACAAAAGCTGAGTCGGACAAGAGCTGGCTTCATGCGGACGAAAAAAAAGCGGCCGCTTACCTGGTCAAGCTGCAGTTGCGGTTGGCTCGCATGCAGAGACAACTGAGGTATTTCGGCAAGGCGGTGGATTCCTTTGCAGAGATCCTGGTTGGAAACCAGATGATGCTGGAAGTCCAGGTCGAGGCCGCCCGGACCTACCAGCAGTGGGCGGCCTATGGTCAGGACAAGGATGGGCGGCCAGGGAAGGACAAGGCTGGCAAGCTGATTGATGCACGACGGCTCTACTCAAGCGCCATCCTGGGAACCCGCAAGGGAGAGGATAACAAGAATATCGTCTGGGGATGGAACCGAATTGCATCGGTCACCTCCCGTTTCCAACCCAAGTACAACGAGACTCTTTTCGATGCACGTTTTAACCTGGCCCAGTGCCGTTACAGCTATGCCCTCTCCAAGACCGGGACCGAGAAAACGAAGTACCTGAATTATGCCAAGCAGGAAGTGCTCAATACCTACAAGGTCTATCCCTCGATGGGTGGAGAACAACTGAAAGCTCGTTCAAACCTGCTGCTGAAAAAAATCCAGGGGGATTTAAACGAGAACCAGACAGGATTTCCCGCGGCCGCCACTGCCCCGGGGAAACCGTCTAAATAGCTTTGTCAGAGAGACGAGGAGAAAAATGATGACCCGTTTGATGTCCGTGTTTGCCGGTTCCATCCTACTGCTGCTGCTGGCCGGGCCGGTCAAGGCCCAGATCCAGGACCAGATATACCTGCACGAGAATCCCACGCGTCCGACACGGGGTGTGATCGACGAGGTGACCGCCACCGTCGTCAAGATCCGGGTTAATTCCGTCGTCCGGGATGTGAATGTCAATGACATTTCCCGTATCACCTTTGCCGACGACCCGAACCAGCTCCAGCAGGTACGCGGGATGGTTCGCCGCAAACAGTACGAGGCGGCCAAGGCGGAACTGGACAAGCTCAATATTTCCGAGCAGAACAACAAGTGGGTGCAGGCGGATATCCAGTTCTATAACGCCCTGCTGGTCTCGAGGCTCTCGATTACCGGCAAGGCGGACAAGCAGGAAGCGGGACGTCTGCTGGCAGCTTTTATTGCCGATCGGAAAACCAGTTTTCATTACTACGAGGCCCTGGAACTGTTCGGGGACCTGGCCGCCTCGGTGGGTGGTTTTGACAAGGCGGCCGAGAGTTACCGGGAAGTCGGGACCGCCCCCTGGCCGGAGTACAAGAACCGGGCTGCGGTCCTGGAAGCGGGTGCCCTGGTCGGAAGTGGGGAGCATGCGGCTGCCCTGGCCAAGTACGAGCAGGTATCCGCACTCAAGCCCACGACCGAGCAGATGCGGACATTGCATGCCCAGGCACTGGCCGGAAAGGCACGCTGCCTGGGGGCGACAGGGCGTTTCCAGGAAGGACTCCAGCTGATCGAACAGATCATCAAGAATAATGACCCCAAGACCCAGCAGAAAGTGATGGCCCAGGCCTACAATGCCCAGGGGGTCTGTTACCTGGCCAACAGCCAGCCCAAGGATGCGTTGATCGCGTTCCTGCATACGTCCGAGCTTTTTTACCAGGACCCGGACACCCATGCCGAGGCACTTTACCAGTTATCCAAGCTGTGGGAACTGGTGAAGAAATCCGGCGAGGCGAATCGGGCCCGGGGGTTATTGAGAGAACGTTATGGAGACAGTGTCTGGGCCCAAAAACCATAACTTTATCGATCCCAAGGGTGGTACCCGGTTACCACGCTTGTTTACTACAATGAATCGGTGCCGTGCGGTTATTCGAACCGTGGATTGAGAAACCGGAAACAGAAACGCTTTTCACATTTTCTACTGTCTGGAGACAACCATGCGTTTGCGTCACATATCCCGGAAACCAGCATTCATCCTTGGTTGGCTATTCCTTTTCGTCGTTTCTGTCACTGTCGTGACGATGCTTCCCTTCGGCACCAGCCAGTCGGCAGTTGCCCAGGAAGATATCGTGGATGATGTCCCACCCGATGACGGTGGTGGCGGGGAGGTTCCCGATGATGGAGGAGGGGCTGCAGATGGGGGAGCGGACGAGGCAGACGCCGGCGGCGATGGAGAAGAAGATGGAACGACTTACCTGAGCTGGATGTTCGAGGCCCTGGGAATCTCCTACATGATTATCTTTCTCAGCCTGTCTTTTACACTGGTCGCCCTGTTCGTGATGAATTTTCTCACGGCCCGACAGGAGAATGTCTGTCCACTGGCCCTGATCGAGGATTTCGAATTGCACCTGGATGGCAAGCAGTACCAGGAGGCGTACGAGTTGGCCAGGAACGATGATTCGTTCCTGGGGAACGTGCTTTCGGCAGGACTCGAGAAACTCCAGTCCGGATACTCCCAGGCAATCGAGGCCATGCAGGAAGTGGGAGAAGAAGAGAACATGAAGCTCGAGCATCGTCTTAGTTACATGGCACTGATCGGAACGATCAGCCCGATGGTTGGTCTTTTTGGAACGGTCCACGGGATGATCAAGGCCTTCAACGTGATTGCCAGTGGGCAAGGCACTCCCAAGCCGACAGATCTGGCCAAGGGAATCTCCACCGCCCTGTTTACCACCCTGGTCGGACTGGCAATCGCCATCCCGGCGATCGCGGTCTACAACATTCTCAAGAACCGGGTTGCCACGCTTGTCCTGCAGGTGGGTATCACCAGCGAGGGGTTGATGGGTCGTTTTGAAGGTGTTGGCGGGCAAGGTGGTTAAGGACGATCCATGCGACTGACCAAGAAGAAACAGACGGAAGTTGCCCAGGGTGATCTGACGCCCATGATCGACATGACGTTTCAGCTGATCGCTTTTTTCATGGTGTTGATTAATTTCACCCAGAGCGAACAGGATCAACGTGTCCAGCTTCCCGATAGCAGTCTCGCCAAACCAGCGGAATTACCCCTGGACCACCCGGTGATTATCCACCTGGCGGAGGATGGTGAGGCGATTTATAGCGGCCAGAAAATCCCCATCGGGGGTCTTGGTCCATACCTCCAAAAAGAGATCCGGGCCCTGGAGTTTTCCGGCGACGGAGTGGAGGCTGCGACCATCGTGATTCGTGCTCACCGCTTTTGCCAGGCGGGACGGGTCCAGGAATTAATCGAGGAATGCCAGGAAGTCGGTTTCGAGAACTTTGCCCTCCGTGCCCAGGAGAATATCGAGACGGCAAAGTACCTGACCCAGCCTAATTAACCCAGTAGAGATCCCAGTCTCATGAAGATCCGTCATACGACCGGTAGCGGTCAGGACAAGATCGAACTGCAGATGACACCGATGATTGACATCGTCTTTCAGCTGCTGATCTTCTTCATCATGACCTTCAAGATTGTTTCCATGGAAGGGGATTTCAACATCAAGATGCCACAGGCATCTCCCTCGACCGTGCAGACGATTGAACCGGATTTTCCACCCATGAGCCTCTACCTTTCCGCAGACCAGGATGGTGTGATTTCCGGGATCCGGCTTAATAATGATCCGCTGCCGTCCTTTCCGGATGTGAACCGTCGGATTATTGAACTGGTCGGAGGACAGGCTCCCGGGGCCGAGGGAGAGGATACCGCCGAGATGGAGCTCGAGTTCGACTTCAACCTGCGTTACGAGTACGTGATCGGGGCGATCACCGCCGTCTCCGGATACAAGGATGGCCAGGGGAACGTGATCAAGCTGGTCGAGAAGATTCGTTTCGCCACACCGGATGGCCCGGGCCCGGTTGTGAACGAGTAGCCGCTCAGGCCCGTGGATGGAACTGCCCGTGGATCCTCTTGAGCCGGGCGGCGTCCACATGCGTGTAGATCTGCGTGGTGGCAATGCTCGCGTGGCCAAGCATCTCCTGGACTTGCCGCAGGTCGGCTCCGCCGGAGAGCACGTGCGTGGCGAAACTGTGCCGTAGCGTGTGTGGGCTGATCGACGGGGACGCTCCCACGCGGAGGGCGTACTTCTTGACAGTCGCCCAGATAGCCTCGCGACGGAGACGCCGGCCACTTCGGCTGAGAAAGAGCCAGCCTGGCTCGTCCTCCCCGAAAGCTGCCAGCCGTGGGCGTTCCTTCTTGAGGTAGCTGGCGACGGCCTTGCAGGCGGGTTCTCCAAGCGGAATCAGGCGTTCCTTGTTTCCCTTGCCCAGGCAACGGCAGAAGTGTTCATCGAGGTAGATGTCCGGCAGGCCCAGCTGGGATATTTCCGATGCCCGGCACCCGGTCGCGTAGAGCATTTCCAGCAGCGCCCGGTCTCGCATCGCGAACGGGTCGGATGCGTCCGGAGCTACCAGGAATCGGTCCACCATGGTTGGTGAGAGAACTTCCGGGACCCGTTCCCAGAGCTTCTGGCTTCCCAGTAACTCGGCATGGTTGTCCTTCAGTACCCCTTCCAGCTGCAGGAACCGGTAGAGCACCCGCAGCGAGACGATATGACGAGCCACACTGCTTGGCGCCAGTTTTGCCTTGCGGAGCCAGGCGACGTAATCAGAAAGGTCTGAAATCGAAAGGTCGGGCAGGTTGCGTCGTCCCAGCCAGCGGTAGAACCGGACAATATCACGGCGGTAGGCCGCGACCGTGTTCTCGGCCAGGTGGCATTCGTTTGCCAGGTACTCGCTAAACGCGTCCACCCAGCGCTGGCTGGCATGTTTCACTGTCCGCCGCGGTCGGCGACGGAGAAGCTGGCGTTTGAGTTTTTTCTTTCCTGTCGATGGCATGACCGCGGGCCCTGGAGAAGAATCGAGTCCCCTGCTTCATGATTCGGCTTCCCACTTCTCCAGCGACAGGTGTTTGTTCGATGCAGCTTCACAGTGGAGGACGAGCATCGTCGGTTGTGCCGATTGTATGGAGTGGGTGAGAATGCCCGCGTGCTGAAAGGACAGTTCTTCCTGCCGCCTGATGTTACTATCGCTGTGAGGATTTTCCCTTCGGAGCGATGTATGGCAATCCGATCAATTTCGACCTGGATGGTGCTTGTGGCCGCCGGACTTGCCACCCTGGACCGTGGCCTGGAAGCCCAGGGGGTGGATTACCTGCGCGATGTGAAGCCCCTGCTGGCGCACAAGTGCTACGCATGTCATGGAGCATTGAAACAACAGGCCGGGCTGCGTTTGGATACAGGCCTGTCCATCCTCAAGGGGGGGGATTCAGGCTCCCCGGTCATTCCGGGAAATCCCGATGACAGCCTGTTACTCGATGTTCTCACCGGGGATGCCGGATTCCAGATGCCACCTGCCAATGAGGGGCTGCCACTTGACGATCAGGAATTCCAGCTCATACGCCAATGGATTGTCGATGGTGCGGTGGTACCGAAGGAGGAAGCATCCCAGGCCGATCCGCGTGCCTGGTGGTCGTATCGTCCCATTACCAGGCCCCCGCTGCCGACGCTCAAAAATGACACGTGGAGTCGCTCGCCGGTGGACCCGTTCATTGTCGCCCGCCGTTCGCAGCATGAACTTGGCCATGTCGCCGAGGCCTCGCCAGGCGAGTGGTTGCGGCGCGTCTACGTGGACCTGGTCGGGTTGCCGCCGACACGTATCGAACTCGAGGAATTTCTTGCTGACAATTCACAGAGTGCCTATCAGTCCGTGGTCGATGATCTGCTTTCGCGTCCGCAATATGGCGAACGCTGGGGGCGCCACTGGATGGATATC